>JACMLN010000073.1 GCA_014379585.1 Gloeobacterales cyanobacterium ES-bin-313
CAACCCAACAACACCAAGTACCAAGCCACTAAAGTTGCCAAGGGGGTGTGGGGGACAGGCTTCTGTCCCCCACGGGGCGGGGGTTTTAGGGGGCGGGGCTTGCCCCTGCCCCCTAATGCAGTTCGCCATATTTATCTCACTCACCAAAATAGAAATTATGCGCAGTTTAATCGGTATCCCCATGATCTGAGGAAAGGGCGCAGAATAGTTTGTCCCTACATACCTTGTGATTCAATCGCTCAATTTAAAGAAGAAACGGCACAAGTGTCGAGAAATCACAATGACTTTAATCAAAATAAACGTGAACTCTGAGGTCATGGTGCGGCGATTCTCGAAATTTACTTGACCAAAACTAGAATCCTCTTTTACTATATCCGTTATGAATGCATTATTTGATGATGCATCTGGAGTCGATCTATGGCTGCAAGAGAAGAACTTGAAAAATGTTTGCCCCTCACACCTGCTACTTTTCAGATTTTGCTGGCTTTAGCCGATAGCGAAAGCCATGGCTACGGCATCATGCAGGAAGTTGAAACGCGCTCCCAGGGTAGGGTTAGACTTGGCTTAGGGACACTTTACAGTTCGATCAAGCGCCTCTTAAACGATGGCTGGCTTGAAGAATCGCAGTTGCGCCCCGATCCTGCCCTCGACGATGAGCGGCGACGCTACTATCGCCTGAGCGCATTGGGAAGGCAAATAGCAGTAGCAGAAGCGGAGCGTTTGGCGAATTTGGTGGCCGATGCACGGGCGAAGAAACTTTTGCCTGCTCTGGAGTTAGGTGCATGAAATCCTTTCTTGAACGCATATATCCCTGGATTTTGCACATCTGCCCTGCCGAGTTTCGGGAGGAATACGGGACTGAAATGGGGCAGGTCTTTCGGGAGTTGTATGTTGAAAAACAGCAACAGGGATCCATTGCCCTAATAAGTTGGTGTATGTACACTATTTTAGATCTTTGGGTGTCAGCAATGCGCGAACATTTTCTTATCCTCTGGCAAGATCTCAGCTATGGCCTACGAACTCTTAGCAAGAACCGTGGTTTTACGATCGTCGCTGTGCTGCTTGCTACTTACCCACCCGCAAAGCAACGAAAGTGAATCCGATTATTGCCCTCAAGCATGAATGAGGGCTACCGATTGCGCTGCCGAAAACTGCTATGACCCCGATCTGTCAAACAAGGAGAAACGTTGGTACTCGGTGGGCTGAAGCTTCGTGCTTTCGTTGAAAAGTCTCAATGTGACAGCTCGAAGGGTAATACGTTGTTGAATCCTGCGCGCTCTCAATGAAATTCAAATAAAATCTTAGTCGGACTTGCAAAGGTATCTCTTTGATTTCAATCCTAGCAGCTTGGGTCTATATTCTCGCCCTCTGTAGCCTGTATGGCTGGTTACTCTTAGCGGGGATCCGGCACTTCACCTTGGCAAAAAGTGAGAACGTTCCACTAGTTTTGGTTCCGTTGCTCGGCCTCATCACCATCTCAATGATCACGATATGTCTTTCTTTTTTTGGTGGGATTGGTTTTGCGGCAAATGGGATCATTGTCGGTTTCGCTTTGCTTCTCGGTTGGGTGAAGCGAGAGCCATTGATCGTAGAAGTACGGCGCTCGTGCGAAAAAGCTATGCCTAGGCACTACTTATCCATTCTGCTATTGGCCATACTCGCTGCCGTACTTGCCTTTAAAAGCTCGGTAGGGCGAAATCTCCTGCACTTCGATACCGGTTACTACCACGCGCAGTCGATTGAATGGATTGTTCAGTACGGCATTGCTCCGGGTCTGGGTAATTTACATACCCCCCTCGCCTATGACTCACTCTGGTTCCAGCCTTGCGCTCTATTTAGCTTTACGTTTTTGTTGCATCAGCCCCTTCATGCCCTCCTCGGACTGATGATTTTTATTGCCTTCTGTTTCGCTTTCGCTGGTCTGCTAGACGTTCTGTCCCCACTTATAGAGATCCAACTTAGTTCTGTTGTGCAAGCGTTATTGCTCGTGCCCCTGCTTGAGTTGGCAAGCAACCTCTCTTCCCCCTCCACAGACGAGCCGACATCGATTTTCATTTTTTTATTATTTGCCCTGTTCTGCCGATACAAGGAGCAAGAAGCCATCGGGTATTCAACCGATATCCTGCAATGGAGTATTGTCTTACTTGCTATCTTTGCTACCCTTCTAAAACTGAGCGCCTTACCTGTGCTCCTCTTTATTCCCTTCGTGGCTTATAGAGAGTTCCAACGAGGGCACACATGGACCGCTACAACCTATATTTTGCTTGTACCTTTGTTATGGCTTCCAAAACTGATCCGTACTGTGATTCTTTCGGGGTATCTGATCTATCCCTACCCAAATATTGATCTTTTTCCTGTCGATTGGAAGATGCCGATTGCAGTCGTTCAAGACCAAAAGCGCTTTATCGAAAGTTGGGGACGCTCTCCGTTTAGCGATCCCAAAGAAGTCCTCAGCCAAGGTTTTGGGGGCTGGTTTCCAAACTGGTTTGCGAACTTTATCAAAGGTTATGCAGCAGTTGGTTTATTGTTCGCTCTTTTGTCTATCCTGATCTTTCTAGCCCTTCAACTTTCTTTTCGAAGAGGGAGCCGAAGTGTTCTTAAACAGACTTTTGAACGCTACAGTGTTGTCTACGCAGTCAGCTTCATCGGTGTTGCCTACTGGTTTTCGATTTCGCCGATGTTGCGGTATGGATTTGGTTTTTTCTGGACTTTTGTTGTCATGCTGAGCGCTCCATTGCTCTTTCAGATTGGCAAGTACGGCCCGAAAGTTTTCAGGGGAGATACAGGCGAAAAAGTGCTTGTGGCTGTTGCGAGTCTCCTGATCTGGTTGGTGCTTAGAAGCGAAAGCCCGCAGCGAGCCTTAGGGAGCGGGATTGTCTTTTCCCGATTCTACACAACCGACATCCGCTCCCTCCTATGGCAAGAGAAGTATCCATTTGTCGAAACTCTCTCTGCACCCATGAACAATGTGGTGATCTATCGACCATTGCAAGGAGAGCAATGCTGGGATCACCCATTGCCCTGTACGCCTTATCTATACACCCCTATTGAAGGCCGAGGAACATCTCTCAAGGATGGGTTTAGGGCACTCTCCGGCGATCTTGGCATTTTTGATGCGAAACGTATTCTTGTTGAAAGAGGCAAGCGCTGACAAGCAACCAAAATAAATCCGATCATTATCCTCAAATGTCAAAATGCGCTACCGATTTGCCGAAAACTGCTATAACGTGCCAGAAGACTCTTAAGGAACTCGCAATGCGCCGCCTCTCTGGAATTTTGGCTATGTTGCTTCTGTCAGCAACCCCGCTCCTTGCGGCTTCTAATCAAATTGTGCCTAACGAAAATCTAGTCACAGAGGGAATTCCAGCGATTCCAGCGACGCTCGCAGATAAAGTCAATCGCTACACAGAATTTCGCGCTGCCGGACTGTTGGACTGGCATCCCAAGAAGCAGGAAGTGCTCATTTCTACGCGCTTCGGCGATACCAACCAAGTTCACCTTGTTCACTTTGCTGGGGGCGACCGCAGGCAGCTCACATTTTTTCCAGATCGAATTACCAATGCGGCATTCTCGCCGAAAGATGGCAAATTTTTTGTCTTTAGCAAGGATACGGGTGGCGGAGAGTTTTATCAGAACTATCGCTACGACATGACGACTGGGGAAGTCATACTGCTGACTGACGGAAAATCGCGCAATAGCTTTGGAATCTGGTCAAACAGTGGCAGTTTGTTTGCCTACACTTCGACACGACGCAACGGCAAAGATAATGATATTTACATCGTTGATCCGAGTACTCCATCCAGTGACAGCAAACTTGCAGAGGTTGAAGGGGGTGGCTGGGAACCCCTGGACTGGTCAAAAGACGACGGGAAACTGTTGGTAGCCGAAGAAATTTCGATCAACGAAAGCTATCTATGGCTCTTCGATGTGAAGACTGGAGAGCAGAAGTTACTCACGCCCAAGGGTGGTGCGGAGAAAATTGCCTACGAAAGCGCCCAATTCAGTCAGGACGGCAGAGGCATCTATGTCACGACAGATCGTGGCTCGGAATTCAAGCAACTCAATTATCTCGATTTGGCCACTGGAAAGTTCATAGCATTGACGAGCAATATCCCCTGGGACGTCCAAAGTTTTGACATCTCAGAGGATGGAAAATTGCTCGCCTTTGTTACGAATGAAGATGGAATTAGTACACTGCATATTCTCGACCTAGCAACCAAAAAGGAAAAGAAAATTCCAAAGTTGCCGATTGGTGTGATCGGAGGAATTGCCTGGAATAAAAACAACCGCGACCTTGGATTGAGCCTCGCTTCGGCACGGGCAACCAGCGATATTTATTCCATCGATATTGTGAGCCAAAAACTTGAACGCTGGACTCAAAGTGAAACAGGTGGCCTGAATACAGAGAATTTTTCC
The DNA here is from genome assembly GCA_014379585.1 of Gloeobacterales cyanobacterium ES-bin-313. Classification (GTDB taxonomy): domain Bacteria; phylum Cyanobacteriota; class Cyanobacteriia; order Gloeobacterales; family Gloeobacteraceae; genus JACMLN01. The sequence goes on from JACMLN010000073.1 coordinate 4,417, forward strand.
GAGCCAAAGTTGGTGAAATGGCCGAGTTTTGATGGCAAAAAAATCAGTGGATTTCTCTACGAACCGCCAGCAAAGTTTACTGGGAAGCATCCTGTCATCATCAACATTCATGGCGGCCCAGAATCTCAGTCCCGCCCTGGTTTCCAAGGACGCAACAATTACTATCTCAACGAAATGGGCGTCGCAATGATCTTTCCGAATGTGCGCGGATCGTCAGGCTACGGCAAGAGTTTCTTGAAGCTCGACAACGGTTTTCTCAGACAGGATTCTGTGAAAGATATTGGTGCTCTCCTCGACTGGATCAAGACTCAACCCAATCTTGATGCAGATCGGGTCATGGTGACTGGCGGCAGTTACGGTGGATTTATGACCCTGGCTGCCGCCACGACCTACAACGAAAAAATTCGCTGTTCTCTTGATGTCGTTGGCATCTCCAACTTTGTCTCTTTCTTAGAGCGGACTGAGAGCTATCGCCGGGATCTACGCCGCGTCGAGTACGGAGATGAGCGCGACCCAAAAATGCGGGAGTTTTTATTGACTGTCTCCCCAACCACCAAAGCGAGCAATATTAGCAAGCCCCTATTTGTTGTTCAAGGCCAAAATGATCCCCGTGTTCCCCTCAATGAATCTCAACAGATGGTGGCAACCGTCAAAAAGAACGGCAGCCCCGTCTGGTATCTGATGGCAAAAGATGAAGGTCACGGCTTCGCCAAGAAGAAAAACCAGGACTTCCAGTTCTATGCCACGGTGACATTTATTCAACAATACTTGTTGGGTGGGTAGCCTATCACCCACCCAACAGCCTGAACCGACGCGCAGCCTCAGGCAACCCCGTAGGTTTTAAACCAAGCGAGGAGCCGCGCAAAGCCATCTTTTGCTTCCTGCTCGCGGTAGCTAGGGCGGTAATCCGCATAGAAACCATGAGGTGTTTCCGGATAGACCACAAGAATTGAAGGATTGCCCATCTCCCGCACCGCAGCGTGCATTTTATCGACGCTCTCAACCGAAATCCCACTGTCCGCCCCGCCGTAAAGACCCAGAACAGGGACTTTGAGTTCTTTGACAAGATCAATTGGATTTTTAGGTTGCAGTTCTGTTCCTTGTCCAATCAGCCGTCCATACCAAGCCGCCCCTGCCTTCACTTTTGGGTTGTGCGCCGAGTACAACCAGACGATCCGACCTCCCCAGCAAAAGCCTGTGATGCCAAGTCGCGCAATATCTCCCTTCGACTTTCCGGCAAAGTCCACAGCCGCATCCAAGTCTGACATCACCTGTGTGTCGGGTACTTTGACCACGACCTTCAAGACATCGTTAATTTCTTTCAGTTTCGAGACATCCCCTTGGCGAGCATAAAGTTCTGGGGCAATCGCCAAATACCCCAACTTGGCGAAGCGGCGGCAAATATCTTTCAGATGCTCTTGCACGCCAAAGATCTCCTGCACCACCAGGACAACCGGAAAGTTCGTTCCCCGCTCAGGCATCGCCATATAGCCAGGAATCGTGCCATCCTTGACTGGAATTTTCACTTCCTTCACTGTGAGTCCCTGACTATCCGTGGTGATCGTTGCCTCGGCAATCGGCATCACTGCCAGGGCAAAGCCTGTCGCTAGACCCGTCATTACAAATCCACGCCGACTCAGTTCTTTCATCCTCTCTTCCCCATGCATAGCTTTTTACACATGTACCATGGAGCCTCCCAATGTCGGATCTATCCTGGCCTAGTTGTGGATTTCATCTCGAACTGCGGGTCGCCCAATTAGAGCGCTCAACCCAGTTCTATCGAAATTTTTTTGATCGAGAACCGAGGGCCGTCATCCCCAAAAAATACAGTCTGTTCGAATTTTGGAACCTTCAATTACTCCTTCTCGCTGGGAAGGCGGAAAAAGTCAGATTTGGGTTTCAATTACATAGCGTTGAACAACTTAGTCTTTGGGAAAAACAACTTTTCGAACGAGAAATATCCGTCACGCGACAACAGATGCATCATCCCGAACTGAATACCACAGAAACAGCACTCAATATCATTGACCCCGATGGAAATCGCTGCTCGTTCTACGTGCTGCTTAGGGCACAACCCTTGCCCGCACCAACAACTGGCCTCGATAGTGATAGCCAATCGTCTTGATTTTCACTGGCTGGCCATTTGTCAATCCAACGCCTTGATGCAGTTGCGGATTGAAACAAACTGCCTCGCCTGGAGTGCCAATGGTTGTAAATCCCGATGTCTCGACAAACTGATCGAGAGGATGGAGCAAATTCAAAAGAACGTCAAGACTCAGATCGGGGTTAAGCGCAAAAGCCCTACGCACCGTTGGCAACTGGACGAGCAACAATTCAAGGGCTGTAAAAAATTGCCGATCCCAATGTTCGCGCAATCTTGTTTCTTGCAATGATTGCTGCTGAACCAGGCGTTCGTACTCGACTTTCCAAGGATCCCCAGGAGCATTTTGAAGAAGTTGGGCGAGTAGTGCCTCGACAGTGATTCCTAATGCTTGGGCAATTTTTTGAAAAGTAGACAAACGCATATTGATAAACTGCCCACGTTCAAGGCGGCGCAGCGTACTCAGGCTGACACCACACTGATCACTGAGCATACGCAGACTGGCAAAGTTGGCTTGCTGGACAAGCTGTAAAAAATGGTCAACCATTGAAAACGCATTCCTTCACAGTGTTGGGTATCGACCATCCAGAGGAAAAAAGCCGTGCCCGTCTTGAGCCATGGTAAATTGTGCCCGACAATGGGTGTGACGCGGGAGTAAAAATGCAAGATCAGGTTTCACATTTTGTCGGTGTCGGTGGTATTGGCATGTCCGGGCTGGCGCTCGTATTGGCGGCTCAAGGAAAACAAGTCACCGGTTCAGATCTACGCCCAGGACACCCCACCCGTCGCCTCGAAGCCGCTGGTGCCACAATTTTTTATGGCCATCAAGCCGAAAATCTCGGTGCTGCTACCCGATTGATCTACTCAACGGCCATTCGTCCCGAAAATCCTGAACTGCTCGCCGCCAAAGCCAAGGGACTGACGATCTGCCACCGTTCTGAATTGCTCGCAGAGATCGCTGAAGGCTATCGAATGATTGGGGTCTCAGGCACCCACGGCAAGACAACAACCAGCAGCATGATCGCCGTGATGCTCTTCCAAATCGGTCTTGACCCAACGGTTGTGGTCGGTGGCGAGGTCGATGCCCTCGGTGGGAATGCCCGACTTGGCCAAGGGCCCCATCTCGTTGCGGAAGTGGATGAATCCGATGGCTCTTTGGTACGCTTCACACCAGAAGTCGCCATCGTCACCAATATTGAAAGCGATCATCTCGACCACTACCGCGATCTCAGTCAAATCGTTGAAGTGTTTCGGACCTATACCTCCCAGTCCCACTTTGTCATCGCCAACCTCGACTGTCCAACCATCCGAGAACACCTCAAAGTAGACTGCACCTACAGTTTGGATCCGCACTCCAAAGCCAAGTACAGAGCCGTTGATCCCCACTTCGACGCTCAAGGCACTGTCGCCCAGATTCTTGAGGGCGATGAAATTCTCGGTGCCTTGCACCTGCGCGTACTTGGCCGCCATAATCTCAGCAATGCCCTCGCTGCTGTTGCGGTTGGACGCTACTTGGGACTGAGCTTTGCCCAGATCGTCGAAGGGCTTGAGGCTTTTCGAGGAACGCACCGCCGCTTCGAGATCATGGGAGAGCGCGACGATATTCTCTTTGTCGATGACTACGCCCATCATCCCAGCGAAATCCAAGTCACCCTCGCTGCCGCCCGCCTGCGTGGTCGTCGGGTCGTCGCCATTTTCCAGCCCCACCGCTACAGCCGTTCTCAGTTGCTCCTCGCTGAATTTGCCACAGCTTTTAAGGATGCCGATGCCGTCGTTATCACCGATATTTATAGTGCGGGTGAAGTGAACACTGGTTTAATCGATGGCCGTCGCTTCGCCGATGCCGTTGCGGCGCACCATCTCTTTGTCACCTACGAACCGACTTTAGAAGCAGTGAAAGCCTACTTGCGCACTTCACTTCAGCGCGGGGATCTTGCCCTCTTTTTGGGAGCCGGAAACCTCAATCAGACTATTCCCGATCTCCTCAAAGCGGATTCCACCGCTGCACTATGAAAGATCAAGTTGAGGCCAATGTCCCTCTAGCGCTCCTAACGGCTTATCAAGTTGGGGGACCTGCCCAGTGGTTTATCCAGCCAAGCCGCTACGAAAGCCTTGCAGAAAGCCTCGCTTGGGCACGGGATTCCCAGTTGCCGATCACGGTGATCGGGGCTGGTACCAATTTGTTGATCAGTGACCAAGGCATTGCCGGATTGGTGGTGCACCTGCGCAGCTGGCGGGGGATCGAAATCCTCGACGAAGGACTTTTAGAAGTCCGTGCTGGGGAATCGATTGCCGCCCTTAGTTGGCTGGTTGCCCGCAAGGGCTGGGCGGGTCTGGAATGGGCCGTCGGGGTGCCCGGTAGTGTTGGGGGCGCGGTGGTGATGAATGCTGGTGCCCACGGCGCACAGATGGCTGACAACCTGATCAGTGTCGAAGTGCTCACCGAGACGGGGGAGCGACTGACTCTGACAGCGGAACAGTTGCAATTTAGCTATCGCCATTCTCTGCTGCAGGAGCGCCCATGGATCGTCCTCAGCGCCCGGATTCAGCTTGAAACTGGCAAAGATCCCGCCACCCTCACCCAAACGTTGAATGCCTTCAACGATTATCGCCACCGCACCCAACCGTCGGGATTTCCGAACTGTGGCAGTGTCTTCCGCAACCCCAAAGAAGGGCATCGCGCTGGCTGGCTGATCGAGCAGTGTGGCTTGAAGGGCTATCAAGTTGGAGCTGCACAAGTTGCCGAAAAACATGCCAACTTCATTCTCAATCTGGGTGGGGCCACGGCAGCAGACATTTTGATCTTGATGGAACGGATGCGCAGTCAAGTCTATGACCGCTGGGGCATTTCCTTAGAGCCAGAAGTGCGTATGTTTGGGCACCAAATCTTAATTTGATGCAGCTCATTTTCGGGCTAGGATCCGAGTGTGATGACTCCTCAGCCCTTGTATACCTTTGCTTTTTTGAAACGTCCGCTCCCCCCAGATATTCCCACTGGCTGGCAAGGCTGTTCTGTGGAGTTCATTGAGGTGGGAGACTTGGCTGCGGCTGTAGACACCACTCTGCCTTGGGAGCAGATTCAATCCCAAGACGAAGAATTGCTTAAAGCAGCACTGCTCCACGATCGCGTGATTTGCGATCTATTCAGACAACAACCCGTTTTGCCATTGCATTTTGGCACCATATTTGTTTCTTTAGACGGCATCGAACGGCACCTCCAAAGCCATGCCCAGCAATATCAAGAACGCATACAAAACTTTGTTGGCATGGGCGAATATACCCTCAAAATCGCTCCTGCGCTCTTTGATAATGCGGACGAGGAGCAAGCAGAACAGGAGCGCTTTGCCCTCCAAGAATATTTAGAAAAAGACTACCCAAACCTTGTCGAAGGCATACCCCAGTGGGGAATCGAGCGTTTGCATATTTTGATCCCCGTGCAACAAGAAGCAGATCTCCATAGGCAGGTGGCCGAATGCCAACGCCAGTACGCCTGTTGGGATCTCGATTTGCAAGGCCCACTGCCTCCCTACCATTTTGCTTAGAAATTCGTCGCGATCCCTGGTAGGATAGCCCCGATTCCCTCTGCCTGTAAGGACAGATCCGCCCAGAAACTATGCCCACTTTCAAACCGCGCATTCGTCTACAAACTGCTTCAGCCATCGTGATCGCCAACATGATCGGCACTGGGGTATTCACCAGTCTTGGCTTTCAAGTACTTCAAATCAAATCAGGCTTTGTGCTTCTTGCTCTCTGGGCGGTTGGTGGTCTATGCGCCCTCTGCGGTGCCCTCTGTTATGGAGAGCTTGGTGCATCGATGCCACGTTCTGGGGGCGAATTTCATTACCTCTCCAAGATCTATCATCCTGCCCTCGGCTTTTTGGCGGGCTGGGTTTCTGTGACGGTCGGCTTCGCAGCACCAATTGCCGCTGCGGCGATGGCGATGGGCAAGTATGCAAGCCAAGTCTTTCCTGGCATCAACTCCCTGGGGATTGCAACCGCCGTTGTCGTGCTTGTCGCCCTCGTTCACATCAACAATATTCAGTTCAGTAGCTATTTTCAAAACATCTTAACAGGTCTCAAAATCTTGCTGATCTTGAGCTTATGCGCCTGCGGGTTGCTGCTCACCAAAGGGCAAACGACGATCAGCTTTATGCCAATGCCTGGAGATTTTCAACAGCTTTTGAGTGTGCCCTTCGCTACTTCTTTGGTCTATGTCATGTACGCCTACTCCGGTTGGAATGCAGCGACCTACATTGCCAATGAAATTGAAGAACCGCAGAAGAATTTGCCCAAGGCATTGCTGATCGGAACAGCGCTCGTGATGGGTCTCTATTTGCTGACCAACTTTGTCTTTTTGTACACTGCTCCCCTCGACGAACTCGCCGGGAAACTCGAAGTGGGGTACATTGCTGCAACCCATATTTTCGGGCCTGAGGGGGGCAAGATCATGGCACTGCTCATTGCTTTCGGTTTGATCTCAGCGATTAGCGCAATGACATGGGCAGGCCCACGAGTTACCCAAAGTATGGGCGAGGAGATTCCCTTTTTTCGTTGGTTTTCGACTGAGAATAAGCAAGGCATTCCAAAGAATGCCATTTTGATCCAAAGCGCTTTGGTGATCGCAATGCTCTGGACAGCGACGTTCGATGCCTTGATCACCTATTTGAGTTTCACCCTGACCCTCTCTGCCTTCTTGAC
>JACMLN010000074.1 GCA_014379585.1 Gloeobacterales cyanobacterium ES-bin-313
CATCGTTGGCCTAACCTATAGAAGCTTTGGTGACATCACGATTGGCAGCAACTGGGATCCGAAAGTTAATTTTCCGAATATTGGCACGACGATCGGGCGCAGTGGTTACGAATATTTCAGTGGCAATTTGAAAACCCAAGTGAGTCTTGCCGAAAACCAGACGTTTACACTAACAGCTCAGTACAGCCGGATTCCAACCGTTGCCCGCCAAGACGGAATTATCCAGGGCTACGGTTCAAATGTCGCCTCTGTGGAACTCGGTTTTTCACCCCAGGGTCGCCTGTTTGTTCTGGGAGAATACAAAGCAACTTTCAAAAATACTTGGCTCGACGAATTGCGTTTCCAACTTGGCTATCAACAAGTGCAAGACGACCGCTTTCAGCGCAACTTCAGCACAAGACCGAGTTTTCCAAACTACAGCTTAGGGGTCACCAGCTCAAATACAAGCTTAGAAAGTAACATTTCTAACTTGATCGGAGTGACCAGTGTTGCGAAGAGTACCTGGGGCAATAACCGCTTTACCTACGGTGTCGAATCTTACTTCGATAAAGTGAATGCTGCCCGTAATATTCGTAACGATGTGACTGGCACAACCCCAGATCCGAATGGATCGCGCTACGTGGATGGTTCAACCTTTAACCAGTACGGAGTTTTTGTTCAGGACGAAATTCTTTGGACACCACAGTTCAATACGACTTTGGGTATTCGTTACTCCGCCGTCGATGTGAATGTGCCCTTCAGTGCGATCCGCCCTGGCACTTCAGGCTTCAAAACGAGCTTCAGCGCGGTCACTGCTAGTGCCAGTTTTTTGTATCGTTTTATTCCGGAAGCCGAACTAGTGTTCAATATTGGCCAAGGTTTTCGAGCACCCAATATTAACGATTTGGCCGCAGTTGGCGAAAGACGGGCTTCGGATATCAATATCCCCAACCCCAGCTTAAATCCCGAAAAAGTCTTTTCCGTAGACGGTGGTTTGAAGTGGAATGCAGCTAATTTTTCTGGAGAATTTTACGGATTTTGGAGCAACTACTCAGACCGGATCAACTCGGTCAGTATCGGCCAACAAGTGAATTCCGACGGCTCTATCTCACAACTTTTGCAAACCCGAAATGTGGCAAAATTAACGATCTGGGGTATAGAGTTTGGATCTCGCTATCGGTTTGCCCCCGAGCTTTCGGCCTTTGTCACAGGCAACTTTACCTACGGAGAATTTCCAATCTTTAATGAAACCTCAATCCCACCTTTCAACGGTGTGATCGGTGTGCGCTACGAGCCGAATCCAGGTACCTATATCGAGCCTTACTTGCGCTATGCTACTCTCCAAGCAAGGCTTTCTGACCTCGATCTCACCGATCGGCGGATCAATCCCAACGGCACGCCTGGATTTGGCATACTCAATATTCGAGCCGGGCTGCCAATCAGTTCCAATACGACTTTGCGCCTCAATCTCAATAACTTATTCAATACCAGTTACCGCGAACATGCCACGAGCATCGATGGTCCTGGCTTTGGGGTAAATATTGGGATCGATGCGCAATTTTGATTACTGCAAACGGGTCAGCATGGCAATCAGTCCCTGTTGCCCCACCAATAATTCTTGCAAGAGAGATGTGATTGCCAGACAGGCAAAAGGGGTCATATCGACACCGCCAAATGTCGGGATCAGTTTGCGTAGGGGTTTTAGAAAAGGCTCCGTGGGCCAAGCGATAAAATTCCAGGGGATCTTGTTGAGATCTTGCTGAGGGAACCAGGTAAGAACGATCCGAAAAATGAACAGCAAAATATAAAGGCTAAAAGCCAGTTTTAAGGCGATGTCTACAATCATCCAGGTTCCCACGGCATCCCTACTGCGCTCACTTCTTCCATTGTAAATAAGGGAAGCCGTTTGTTCTCTTGTTTTTGTGCAATCAGATCCAGGTTTTACTTCCGTCGGTAGGTGGCCGTATAGGTAGTCCCGGTGGCGGGCGTGTTGATCGTGTGGGTAGCGGCTCCCCCGTCCGACCAACTGACAAATTCGTAGACAGCATCGCCAACCTGCTGGGTGAGCGGTGCTCCTAGGGTGCGGGTGAAACCAACCACACTCATTACAGAATCAGGAGCGCTCACGGGTTGCCCATCCAAGGTCAGTTCCAAGCCAGGGGGCGTGGTGGTGAGGGTGATCACCGAGCGCCGTGGCTCAATGTCGCGAGTGGTGGTCGTAGCCAATCCCGATGCATCGGTCACTGTAAGCTCGATCCGGTAGAAGACATCAGCGGCAGTCTCCCCAGTGGTTGGGATCACGAAGCTGCCCTGGGTCACACCGGTGAGCGGGCCGAAGAACGGGTGGGTGTGGGTGTCGTGATGAAAAACAACCAACCAGGAATAGGCACTGGCTGGCAGAGTGCCATCTTCAGTGTCGGTGGCGGTACCACTGAACTGAATCGTGGATCCTGCTGTGTAGCGGTTTTGCTCTGGCAGGGCGATCTGGGGAACGGGTGGATTGCTGCCCGAGGTGATCCTTGTTGTCGCCACGTTGGTACCACCTTTCCCGTCACTGACACTCAAGGAGGCAGTGTACTGACCGGCTCCATAAAGATGGGCGGCGATTGCTCCGGTCGCTGTAGGGGAACCGTCGCCAAAGTTCCACGAATAGGTGAGCGCATCACCATCCGGGTCGCTGCTGGCGCGTCCATTGAACCTGACTAGGAGGGGCGCGCTGCCTGCGGAGGGGATTGCCTTGAAGGAAGCGATCGGGTTCCGGTTGGCATCGCCGATGTAGCTGATCTTGTAGATGTTGCCAGTGAAAATAGATGCGTAGTAGAGGCTGCTATCAGAACCAACTTTGAGATCCACTGGGCCTAGAACCCCGGTGGCGAAGTCACTAGCCTGGGAGTAATCCCCCGGAAGCAACCGCCGGATGAAGCCGAGTACGTAGTCGCCAAAGAAATAGTTGTTGGTGTACTCCGCCGGAAACTGGCTGCCCTGGTAGAATGCGCCCCCTGCAATCGAAGCACTCCCCCCGTTGTGGTTGTAGGCGTAAAGCGGCCCTGTAAAAGCTGGATCGCTGGTGGGGCCTTCGGAAAGGGGCCAGCCGTAGTTGACGCCGACGGTGCCCCGGTTGATTTCCTCCCAGGTGTCCTGACCGACATCGTTGATAAAAAGCGAACCGGTGCCTGGTTGTATGGCGAAGGTGAAAGGGTTGCGCAGGCCATAGGCCCAGATCTCGCCCCGTGCACCGCTGGTGGTCACGAAAGGATTGTCCTGCGGCACGATGTTGGGATAGGCAGAGGGGTCGATGCGCAGCAGTTTGCCGGAGAGGGTTGAGAGAGATTGACCGTTGGCTGCGTTGGCTCCACCGTCGCCGATGCCGACGTAGAGCTTGCCATCGAGGCCAAAGTGAATGGCTCCACCGTTGTGGTTGCCCGCATCGGAGGCGATGTCGTCGAGGATCACCACCTCGCTGCTGAGATCCGCAAGATCCGGGTTATTGGCACTGACTTTGAAGCGGCTGATCCGGTTCTTAATCGGGGCGGTCGCCCGTGTGTAATAGACGTAGACGTATCCGTTGGTGGCGAAGTTGGGATCGAAGGCAACACCCAGTAGGCCGCGCTCGCTGTTGGTGGCGACCACTACGCTCAAAAATGGCGTCGAGAGCAACTGTCCATTCTTGATCACCCGCAAATTCCCAGCTTTTTCTGTAACAAAGAGCCGTCCGTCCGGGGCAAAATCCATTGCAGTCGGTGAATTGAGACCTGCAGCGAAGGTGGCCTCCTCGAAACCAGGGGGCAAATCAGCAGCAACGACTGGCAAGGGAGCCAGAAGCAGCGATAGCCCAATAAGCCAACCTTTTACAAAAAAATTGCGTGCCATGGATTTAAGCCTGAAGTAAGTGGTGCCTTCGAGAAAAGTTCCCACCGATGCATCGACAATGCCAGGGAGAAACGCGCTTATTCTACACGATTGTCGGGATCTTCCAAAATCTCACAGGCTTTAAGTTCTGCTAGTTTCCAATTTACGAAAAATAACGCTCAGGAACGGCGGCGATGGCGGCGGGCAACGGTACCTTCTTCGGCAGTATCTTCAGCGATTAATTCGTAGAGATAGGCCAATTTTGAATCGCTGCTGCCCCGACGCAGTACTCGACCTAGACGTTGTACATATTCTCTTTCGCTGGCCGTGCCCGAAAGAATAATCGCGACACTCGCCTCTGGAACATCGACCCCTTCATTAAGAACCTGGGAGGCAACCAAACTGCGATAGCGACCACTTCGAAAATCCGCCAGGATACTATGTCGTTCTTTGACAGCAGTTTGATGGGTGATCGCCGGAATCAAAAAAGTCTGGGAGATCCGGTGAACCGTGGCGTTGTCGTGGGTGAAGATCAACGTCTGTGCAGGCCAGTGGCGAGCGAGCAGCTCACCGAGTAAGCGGACTTTGCTCTCTGTGCCTTGCGAAATCGCCTTGGCCTGATTGTGGGCGATCATCGCCCGTCGCCCTGCTGCACTGCGGGCACTGGCTTGGATAAATAGTTGCCAACCTTCGGAGCTTCCGAGAAAAATATTCGCGCTTTGGAGAAACTGATTTCGTAGCGCAATCAATTCTGTGTAGCGCTTTTGTTCTTCGGGGGTGAGTTGCACGCGGAGTTGAACGTGCTTATGTTCAGCGAGGGCACCCCCCGCCAACTCTTCGGGGCGGCGACGGTAGACTACAGGCCCGATCAGGGTATCGAGATCTGCGTGTTTGCCATCGGCGCGCTCTGGAGTCGCTGTTAAGCCCAATCGAAACGGGGAAAGGGCGTACTCCGCTGTCATTCGATAAAAGTCTCCCGGCAGATGATGGCACTCGTCGAAGACGATGAGTCCGTAGCGATTGCCAATACTTTCAGCGTGAATCGCAGCACTGTCGTAGGTGGCGACGAGGATTTGCCCTTGATCCCGCGATCCGCCGCCGAGCAACCCCAGATCTGCCCCTGGGAATGCCGCGAGCAGATTTGCATACCACTGGTGCATGAGGTCTAGCGTCGGCACGACGATCAGCGTACTGCGCTGCACTGCCACCATGGCCATCTGCGCCAAATAGGTCTTCCCACTCGCTGTTGGCAACACAACAACACCCCGACAATCCGCATTTTGCCAAGCAGCGAGGGCTTCTGTTTGGTGGGCATAGGGTCTCATCTGCTCCGAAAGCGCCAAGGTCACTTCGACAAATCCCTGGGCTTTGTCCTCAAAAACTGCTCCTTCCTCGCGCAGGACACGGATCAACTCCCTGTACTTTTCAGCCGGAATCCGAAACTTTTCAACCCGGTCATCCCAAGTCGCAAAGGCAATCCAACCCTTGCCTCTCGGCGGTGGATGGAGCAGCATTGTGCCGCGATCAAAGCTTAAAACAGGCAGGCGGGACATAAATTTTTGAGGCAGACTCTGGCGCACCTTCCACTGTATCAAGGCGAGATTTCAGAGCATGACACAACTCGTCTAGGCAGGGGGAAAATCCACAGTGAATCCATAAAAAACCCCGCCTCTAAAAAAGAGGCGGGGCTATATTTTGCAGACTAAACCAAATTAGCCACCGATTTCCAATTTGCCACCGACCAGGAAGTTAATGCCTGGTGCTGGGATGCCGACTGGATCGTCAAAGCGTGTATCCGTCAAGTTACGAACATTGCCAGTCAAGGTAAAGAATGGCGTAACCGGCACTTCCAGATTTATATCCAACGTAAAGAAGGATGGTGTGCGGGTAGTGTAGTCCAAGGTGTAGCCATCTTGATAACGAGCGATCATAGCAGCAAGGAAACCCTTATTGATGTAGGTGAGACGAGCACCGACGTTGTTAAAGGGAATGCCACCGTTTTGAATCTGGTTGGTAAACAGTACAGTGTCCACTGAGTCCGTAGCGTTGATGTTGCGTCTGTCGGAGTTCGTCCAGTTGACTGTCAATGATAGTTGATCAGTCGCTTGGAAGTTCCCTTGGAATTCAAATCCTGAGGAATACTGAGTCTGGAAGTTCCGCTGCTGCTGCAGGAAGACGAACTGATCATTGACACCAGGAATTGGGTTGGTGTTTCTAAAGACAACCGTACCAATCGCACCATCTAGGTAGATGTTGTAGTAGGTAGCACGGAAGCTCAGGTTGTTTGCTGGCGTGATGTCTACACCCGCATCAAAGGATACACCTGATTCTGGGCGCAACCCGGGGTTGGCAACGAATGGCCCACCTGCTACGTTCAAGTCGCTGATACTCGGTGCGTTAAACACGTAGTTCCAGTTAGAGCGGAACGATAGGAGGGTATTCGGGGTATACCGAATACCGACACCAGGAGTACCAACAGCACCAAACTGGGTGGAGTAAGTATAGCGTCCGCCGATGCTCAACTTCAGTTCAGGGCCGAAGCTAATGTCATCGATCAAGAAGATCGACGAGCGGGAAATCGACTTGTCAAAGAAACTCCGACCGCGAGAACGCTGTTGGTAGGAGCGATCCTGTACGTAGTTAAGCCCCAAAGACAGAGTTTGACCGGGGGAAATCTGGGTATTGAGTGCAGTCTGAATCTCAGCTTTATTGCCCTCCACATAGGGCTGAGCCGCCGCGTTGGGGACGAAGCTAGTAATCGGCCCACCCGTGTTTGGATTGGTACCGTTGGAGTCAATAGCGTATGCTGCCGGAGTAAAGCTGGTGCTGGCGAACTTGTAGTAGTAGGCGTAGCTGTTGAGGGTGGTTGTGGGAGTAACGTTGTAATCCCAGTTGACCGCAGCTTCTGTCTGTGACTGGTTTGAGACCCCGAAGAAGTCGATGGTTCCTTGCAGTGGCTCTCTTCCAAGATAAGAACGACCCGTGGGGAAGGTAATTGTTCCATCTCTCGTCGCATTGTAACTGTAGGGGAATGCTATGAGACTCGAAGCCGTGTTGAAGATGTAGCGTTGGTTCGTACAACCGAGTTCTCTACCCGTTGAATCGAGGGGCAAGAATCGCTCAAAGTTGTAGGTAGGGTTTGCCGATGTCGATGCACCGCCAGAGCAAGCACCGAAGTAATAAGTACCAGGTCCATTCCCTGCATTTTTGGAGTTTTGCTGAGTGACTCTCACCGTGATCTTGTTGTTGGGATCTGGCTTGAAGGTCAACTTGGCAGTGTAGGTATCTTGGGCGTTGAACGAAGAGTCAGCCGTACCACTGACGGATGCAGGTGTACCGGCGTCAGGCTTCAAGAAACCGAACAGAGAGTTGCCGCCTGCGATAGTACCATCGGGGCAGATCACGATGGGATCACCATTTGCGTCATTGCCGCAGCTAGGTGCGGTCGATCTATCATCAGGTCCGTAGAACTCCGCTTGGCGAGGAACGTTAGCTGTCAATGCGTAGTTGTTGAAAGCAACAGTACCGGAGTAGATCACGTTGTAGCTGAAGGTGTCGTCACCACCGCCGTACTTGGCGACGTAGCGGCTTTGGCCGAAGCTACCAGTTTGATACTTGAGGGTCAGCTTCGGTGGGCCAGAAGGTGTTTCGGTGATCAAGTTGATAACACCACCGACTGCGCCTGAACCGTAACGTAGGGTTGCACCACCCGTTACAACTTCAACCCGCTCTAGATCTTCAATCTGGAAGCGAGAAACGTCTGAGCGGTTGTTGGAGGAGCGTGTCAGTGGCAAACCATCTTTAAGCACGTTGAAACGTTGGTCGTCGAAACCACGCAAGAAAACCCCGCCTGCGTTACGAACACCGCCGTAAGAAGGAGCACCTTGGAAACCAGGAATCAAAACCAATGCATCGGTAACTGTCTGGGCATTGAGGGCGCGGAAGTCATCCTTTTTAACGGTGTAAATCACCGAAGGCGTTTCACGACCTTTGGTTGGACGGCGTGTCGCTGTGACCGAAACTTCGTCCAAAAAGTCTGACGAGTCTTCGGGCGCAGGCGCTGCAGAAACGGTCGTCTGAGGAACATCCGAAGGCGCAATTTGGCTCACTTGGGGCGCTGTTACAGGCTTCGTCCAGTCCCAAAGGGAAGGACGGTAGGTCAAGTCGGCAGCATTGCCTTGATCTAGTAAACTTTTGGCACCTTCGAGGGTGAGGGTGCTGCTATTCGATTGTGATGCACGTGCTACAGCGCTCGCTGGAACAGCAGCAACTTTCTTCACTGGCTGTGCCAAAGCTGCTGTGCCGTAAAGGCTTGCGCTCGCTAAAGCAGGCAAGAGCGCTGCCTTAAGCAGCCTCGAACCCAACTCACGTTGGATATTCCTGTCCATTTTCCGTTCACTCCCTACCGCTTGTGGATAATCCATGAACCAAAACTTGCTTGTGCAAAATTGGCTAACCTAGTTTAATCTGACTTTAAGGAATCGATGTGGTTCATATTGAACATTTTCCCGATTGCTTAACACAGTTATGACGCGGCTATGGCAATGTTTCCCGCCCATACTGAAGAAGTATCCTCGTCGGAAATTCTGATGGATCGAAAACCACCCCATTCTTCTAAGCTTTCCAAGCCAGAAGCGCTGTTACAAAAAGCACGCAACCTACAGCAATCAGGGCGCTTGGCAGAAGCAATGTATTGCTACAATCAAGTACTTACCCTCCAGTCGGACAACCAGGAAGCTTGCTATGGTCTTGGCAAGCTCTACGAGCAGCAGAATCAACCCCAAGTGGCAATCAATTGGTACTTTCAAGCTCTGGCGATCCGGTATAATTTTCTACCTGCCCATAGTGCCCTTGGGTTAGTGTTCTGGCAGCTTGGCGAAATCAAGAAAGCGATAGGCAGTTATCAACAGGCACTTGCCCTCGATACCAACTCTTCTGAAACCCATTTCAATCTCGGGTGTGCCTATCAGGTACAGGGCAATCTTGAACTTGCGATTCAACATTATCAAAAGGCGATTGCGCTAAAACCAGATTTTGTCGATGCCTGTGTAAATTTGGGGGTGCTCTATAAATCCCTCGATCAACTAGATGCAGCGGCCAGCCTATACCAAAACGCCCTCGCTACAGAGCCAAAGTGTTTGCCAGCACTGTGTAACTATGCGCTTATCTTTGAAACCCAAGGGGATCTAGAAACGGCTGAAGTTTACTTTCGCCAAGCACTAGCCATTCAAGTGGACTACGAGGATGCGATTGCTGGTTGCGCGCTCTTACTCGAAAAAAGAGGCGATTTCGTTGGTGCCTACGATCTCCTGCTACCCCTCGTTGCAACAGGCGGATGTACTGTTGGCTCCGCGATCAACTTTGCAAGTGTCTGTGCGCGTCTTGGTCGAGCGCCTGAGGCGATTCCCCATGTCCAGTTCAGCTTGAATGCCCCAACCTTAACGGCGAATGAATGTGTCCTATTGCTCTTTAAGCTTGCCGGACTTTATGAAAGTCTGGGCCACTACGATGATGCTTTTACCTACTACCAACAAGCGAATACCCTCGGCGCACCAAACTTTCAGCCAGAACGTTGGGTTCAAGATACGGACAATTTGATTTCCAGCTTTAGTGCCCTCTCCTTTGCACATTTCCCAAAGGTTGAGAATTTTTCCGAATTGCCCATTTTTATCGTTGGGATGCCTCGCTCAGGAACCAGTCTCGTCGAACAGATTCTTGCCAGTCATCCCCAAGTATTCGGTGGTGGTGAATTGCCTGATATGTTCCTATGCGCCCAATCTTTGCCCTTGGCCGAGGATAAATATTTTCCCTTCGGTCTTGATGAGATCACGGCTGAAGCCTGGGAAGAAGTCGTTGCTCGGTACTTAGAAAAATTGTACGCCCGTGCTCCAGAAGCCCTACGAATTACCGACAAATTGCCCTTGAATTATTTGCATGTTGGCTTGATTGCCCAACTCTTCCCAAAAGCAAAAATCATTCACTGCCGCCGCGACCCCCTCGATACTTGTCTTTCTTGCTATTTTCAAAATTTTGGTACTCGGATTCCTTTCTCCAATAACCTTGAACATTTAGGTCTTGCCTATCGCGAATACGAGCGCCTGATGAACCATTGGCAAACGCTCAATATTCCAATTCTAGAGGTGCAATACGAATCGTTAATCGCAGAGCCAGAAATGGTGAGTCGTGCACTGGTGGATTTCTGTGGTTTGGAATGGGACGAGCGCTGTCTACGCTTCTATGAAACCAAGCGATTTATTAATACTGCAAGTTACGATCAAGTCCGTCAGCCGATCTACGACCGCTCCGTTGGCCGTGCCCGCCACTACGAAAACCATTTGCAAGTATTGCGGAATGCCCTTGGGATTTGAAAAAGATCTGCTAAATTGCATACATCGTTGTCTCCTAGAAATCGCTTCTGCGCTACCTCATTTTTTTCAAGCCCTACGATGTGCTGACTCAGTTCACTGATGCAGCAGGCAGGACAACCCTCAAAGATTACATCGCTGTCCCCGGTGTCTACCCCGTCGGTCGTCTAGATCGCGATAGTGAAGGGCTGTTGCTGTTGACTGACGATGGCCCTCTTGCGCACCGTCTTAGCGACCCACGCTTTGCCCATCCCCGCACCTACTTGGTTCAAGTCGAAGGTATTCCCGATGAACCAGCATTGCAAAGTCTTCGAGATGGCGTGATGATTCAGGGACAACGTACTCGCCCTGCCCTGATCGAAAAGATCGAATCCGTCAATTTACCAGAGCGTTCTGTGCCAATTCGCTTTCGTAAAGCGATTCCAACGAATTGGCTACAGATCACTTTGACGGAAGGCCGAAACCGCCAAGTCCGAAGAATGACCGCAGCAGTTGGCTTTCCGACCCTGCGTCTTGTCCGTGTTGCCATTGGGCAATTTTGGTTGGATGACTTAGAACCAGGCACGTGGCGAGAATTGGCAAAGGCAGAACTCGCACTCATAAAGTCTTGAAGCAGCCTATCCTGGAAGGATGATTCTTCTGACTGGTGCGACAGGCTTTATTGG
>JACMLN010000075.1 GCA_014379585.1 Gloeobacterales cyanobacterium ES-bin-313
CTCGACGGCCACACCCACATCCCTGCCCACTGTGGCGTCAGTAAGGGCGTGCTGCGCTATCACCTCGGCCTGATTGTCCCGGCCGAGGGCGATCAGTGCTGTATCCGCGTCGACAATGAAATCCGCTCGTGGAGCGAAGGTAAGAGCCTGATCTTCGACGACACTTTCGAGCACGAAGTCTGGAACCGCGACCCGCGTCGGCGAGTGGTACTCATGATCGACACCCTGCGGCCACTACCGCCCGTGCTCTCCGCGATCAACCGGGTTTTCATGGCAATGGGGCAGTACCACAAAGATGCGAAACACGTAGAGAAAATGGCCGTTCGCTACGCACGCACCAAACTGTGAAAAGCTGTGATACACCACCTTAAATCGAGAGAGACGACCGTCAGTTCGACCGCCGTGATCAACCGATCGATTACGGCGGTCGAACTGACGAAACGAGGTGCGCAAATAGCAAGTTTACGAAGGTGCCAACTGGGGCCGGTGACAACCAGGGTGCTGTGCTTATCCAAGAATGTATCCCGAGACCGGCTTGAAGTTAAAACTTACCTTAAATACTACCTCTATATGTTCAACACTTCTGCTCCGGCATAGTACTAAGTCTGAAGGCTGCAGCTTGGATTATTCGGACACGCCAGGAAATTTACAAAAGATTAATGACACGTTATGCCCACCAAATCCAAATGAATTTGACATTGCTACATTCACGATTTGGTGACGACTTTCGTTCATTACAAGATCGAGATTAGATCCAGTATCAGGATGTTCGAGATTGAGTGTGGCAGGAATCTGGTCATTTGTAATCGTCATAATTGTTGCGACAGCTTCAATCCCGCCCGCTGCTCCCAAGAGATGACCGGTCATCGATTTGGTAGAGTTGACAGAAATTAGAGGAGCCAGTTCTCCAAATGCAATAATAATTCCTTTAGTTTCCATGGCATCGTTAGCCAGAGTGCTAGTACCGTGGGCATTGATGTAGTCGACCTGACCAGGGGATAAGTCAGCGTCCTTGATGGCCAGCCTCATTGCTTGGGCTGCCCCAACACCACTTGGTGTAGGAGAAGTGATATGGTATGCATCGCAACTGGCTCCATAGCCTATCAATTCTGCATATATCTTTTTACCGCGTCTAAGAGCATGTTCAAGTTCTTCAAGCAAAAGAATTCCTGCACCTTCTCCTATCACTAATCCATTCCTGCTTTTATCAAAAGGTCGGCTAGCTTTTTCTGGCTCTTGATTAGAAGTAGATATAGCTCTAGCAGCTTCAAACCCTGCAATGACCAATGGTGTGATCGGTGCTTCGGTGCCCCCGGCGATAGCTGCTTGAACATACCCCGACTGAATTAACCGAAAAGCATCTCCAATCGCACTAGAACCGGCAGCACAAGCTGTAGCCGGGCAATAGCATGGCCCTGTTGCCCCAATCTGAATAGCGACCTGGGCAGCAGCCATACTGCAAAGTGTCATCGGCATCAAAAAGGGACTGCAGCGATCTGGTCCTTTCTGGGTATAAACATTTGCTTGAGACTCCACGATTCGGAGTCCCCCGATACCGGTACCAATCACGATCCCCACTTGACTGGCATTCAGTGCATTGATTGAAAATTGAGCATCATCGAGGGCCTGTCTGGCCCCAGCAACAGCAAACTGAATAAATCTTTCGGTACGCTTAGCCTCCTTTAAGGGTAAATAATCTGATGCCTCAAATCCCTTCACTTCAGCAGCAATTTGGCAACGGTGACGCGATGTATCAAAGTGGGTAATCCGACTCACACCAGACCTCCCAATCAGTAGCTGCTGCCAAAAGGATTCAGGATCATTTTGTAAAGGAGTAATTGCTCCCATCCCTGTGACAACAACGCGCTTTAGTTCTCTTAAACGCCCACTTTTCATTTTTTGATTCCTTTATGACTTCATAAAAAATTCGACTTGTTGAGCAACATCGTTCAAAAAGTGCGCAGCTCCGGCGCCATTAATTAAGCGATGATCGAAAGTTAAAGCTATGTTGGCAACTTGTTTGCCTGCGTGCTCATAGCTTGAACCGATAAACATGACAGCGATCGCAGGGGCTACCAGGGCAGGTGTTGCATCAATAATTCCGTGTTCACCAAGATATGACAAGGTGATTTGGGTTGACTCAGAAGCTTGATCTCCTTCTTTGATTGCTTTCCTCATTTGTCGCCGTACCGCACTTGTAAATGCTGTAAGATCTAAACAGTCTGCCCCAGGGATTACTGCCGTAATTAGTTCATCGTTGGGTCTGGCGAGCGCAATCCCTAAATTCAGAAGATGATATTCTCGAACAGTATTTTCACTTGTTAGAACGGAACGAAACTTGGGGTGATTCTTACTTGCTTGTGCCACGCAGTATGCGAGTACCTGAAACTCGGAAGGCACCGGAGACTCTCCCTTATTTGAGAGAAACTGAATCCCTTCTTGAATTTGAAACCAGGCTACTGAACGCGAAATAGTCCCTGGCACTACTAGTTCTGAGCTGCGTTTGAGTCGAAAAAGAAGGGTTTTCTGTTTACCAGATAAAGAGCGGTCTGTGTAAGAGTGATTAACTTGCTCCCGACCTGGTAGATCTTCCAGGCTTAACTTCGCTGTAACGTATTTGTCTACATCCTGTGGCATCAGCTTCTCTGTAGAAGCCGGGATCTTGAACATCTCATCTTCGGAGATTCCTAACTGCTTACAGTGGGCACGAGTTCGTGGTGGAATTACGACAAGAGCAGAAGCGGCGATCTGCAATTCCGGCTGCATCTTGGGAAGCTCTGCTTCTTGTGAATCCATGCACGAGATGACTAAATTTTCATTATTTGTCTGGATTCGTGCAACTGGACTTCCAACGGGAACGATATCATTTTCTTCTACTAGCCACTCCTGCATTACTCCTTCGCAAGGTGACTCTACATCCATCAGAGCTTTGTCTGTCTCTATGACATAGATTACCTCATCTCGTTTGACTTGTTCGCCAGTCTGCTTGAGTAATTTGTCGATCAAGACTTCTTGCAAACCTTCACCCAGCTGGGGAATATTGATCTCTGTTACGACCATCTGCGGTTACTCCAGAGTGATATAAATCGCTTCCAATACTCTTGTTAGATCGGGTAATACTGCATATTCCAAAACTGGGTTGTAAGGAATATGTACATCTGCTCGTGCTACCAGTTGCGGTGGAGACAAAAAGTAATTAAAACGCTCTGGTGTGGAAGTCATTTCTGTAATAATGGCCTGACCAAAACTACAAGTGCGACTATCCTCATTGATCACAACCAGTCTTCCAGTTTTTGAAAGAGATTTTTCAATCGCCTCCCAATCACACGGAACAAGAGTAAGCAGGTCAATGATCTCTAATGAAATCTTTTCACTCGACAATCGTTCGGCTGCCTGCTCTGCCAGCTCTAAGCAATTTCCCCAAGTTACAACTGTCACATCACTCCCAGCCTGCCGAATAGCAGCTTTTCCCCAGGGAATAGCTTGATAGCCCTCTACAGGCATCCGCACACGCATGATATGTTTTGGGATTAATATCAACGACGGATCCTCATCCTGAAACGCAGACCAGAAGAGTCCTACTGCATCCATAGGGGTGCTAGGAACCGCTACCCGAATACCTGGAATATGTGTCCACCATCCCTCATTGCTCTGACTATGCCAGGTGCTTCCGCCTGGTAGATAGGCTCCATAGGGCGCATAGAGCACCATCGGGCAACTCCAGTCGCCCTGCGATCGCCAGCGAAGCGTAGCGATCTGTTGTACCAATTGGTTGAAAGCAGGTGTAATGAAATCGATAAACTGTAACTCGAATACAGGTTTGAAACCTGTAGCAGCTAGCCCTGCTGCTACGCCTACAATGGTTGCCTCCGCCAATGGCGAGTTGACAACTCTCTGTGGAAACTGACTGCTTAGCCCTTTAGTAAAGCCAAAAACTCCCCCTTTTGGATCCTCGATATCTTGACCAAACATCATCATTTGCGGATAAAGCTGCAATGCTTCCCGCAACGTCTGGTTTATAGCAGCAACCATCGTTGTTTTTAGTTCAACGGGGTGGAAAGGAACAGGCTGATGGTCAACTGTCGAGCCATAGAGATGAACCAGGATCTGATTGGGATCTGGGGAATTTTCTCGTTCGGCTTGCTGATAAAGTTCGTCGATTGTCTTTGCAGTTTTGCTCTGCAAAGCCTGCCATTCAGCCGTGGTCAACTCACCAGCGTAGATCAGTTGTTGAGCTAATAAAGAAAGAGGATCCCGTTGCAGCATTGCTTCGATCTCCTCCTTTGAACGGTAGATGCGGTGGTCGTCAGAGTTGGTGTGCGAAACTAACCGATCCAACTCAACCCAAAGAATCGTCGGTCCATTTCCCTGCCTTGCCTTGGTAATGGCTTGTTCACTTCGTTTGAAGACTTCTGCAGGATTTCGTCCGTCAACCCGAACAAAAATTTCTTCACTAAATATTCCTAACCGAAATGGAAGCTGGTCTTTGGTAGCCGTGCTAATTCCGTAAGCATTATCTTCAACTACAAATATGACAGGCAGCTTTTCCTGAACTGCTAAACAAACTGCCTCGTAAAATTCACCCTGTCTAACTGAGGCATCTCCGATAGTACAAATCACTACATCAGTCTTATTGGAATGTTTGATTCCCCAGGCGGCGCCTACGGCGGGTAGACACTGAATTCCGGTTGGTGTGGCAGGTGGAAAAATGTTGAGATGTTTGGCCGAGCAGTGAACGGGCATTCCTCGTCCACCAGTCGAAGACTTAGCACAGGCAAAATAGTCCCAAGCTAACTGCTGAGCAGTGAAACCTTTTCCCACCATCAGTGCGCGATCTCGATAGTATGGAAAAAGATAGTCTTCTCGTTGCAAATGATAAGTGATGGCAATCAATGATTCATGTCCCATCCCTGGAATATGAATCCAGCCTTTTCCCTGACGCATCAGATTTCCTTCTCGCAAATCGCCTTCACGTACAACCAACATTAAATTTAGTAATTCCTTCAAAGGAATTGTGTGAGAGCGGAAGATGGCCTCACGTTCCTTGGTGGTGGTCGCGATCTTGACTGCTAGTGGCGAATGTCTTTGGGTAACCATAGAAACTCCTGGAAATCCTCTCTATCCAACAACGCGACAAACGGCAGCCAGTTGATCGCCTGGCGGCAAAAATAGTTTCGCCTGGACCAGCCTCTATAGTTTCAGACGACACTGCCCGTCTCGGGAGATGGGGTCAGTTCAAGCAAAAAAAGTTTCCACTCGAGCGATCAACTGGCCGCCGTTTGTCGCGTTGTTGGATAGAGAGGAGTTCTGGAGGCTTTGTGCTTTCTCAAAAACATTTGCCACTAGCAGTCAAGATCGCGACGACTACCAAGGAGCGCGAGGCCATCTTTCGCTTTCGCTACCACGTCTATGTCAATGAACTGAAGCTGCAGCAAGAGCGTGCCGACCATCATCGCCAGTGGCTGCACGATCCCTACGATGACGGAGCCATTCTCTTTTACATCGATGACGGCCGGGAAGTCGTGGCTACCCTGCGCCGCATCCTGGGTGGTAGTGACTCCCAGTGGTCCTCCGGATGGCGCAATGCCTTTGCCCTCGATCGCTTTGCTGAATTTAGTCCGGCAGCGCTCTCGGTGAGCGACCGCTTCATGGTTGCCGACCGCTGGCGCAACAGTACCCTTGCCGGGCAGCTTGTAGTTGCCGCCTACTGCCATGCTCGCGAACAGGGACTTCAATTTGACTTCGCGCTCAGCCGCCTGCATCTAATCGATCTCTACGAGCACCTCGGATTTCGGCGCTACACCCGCAACTACTACGAAGAAAGCCACGGGGGTCTGCTCGTACCGATGGTCTTTGTCATTGAGGATACGGCCTACCTGCGTTCGGTCGGTTCTCCGGTCGCCCGCGCCGCGCGCCACTTCACTGACGACTCGACCACGGGTGAATGGTTTTGCCGTCAGTTTGTACAGCAGCCACCCCTCCTGCCTGCCCGCCTGGGCAGCCCCGAACAGTGGTGGTCACAGCTCGCCTGCAGTCTGGGTGGTCCGCTCGAGCAGAGGGTGAGTCTGTTGCGCGGTGTCAGTGCTCGGGAGGTAAAACTTCTCCTGAAGCGCTCTATTCTCCATCCGGTCCAGGGGGGAGAAGTCATTCTGCAGCCGGGGACTCACCTCGGCGCTCTGTATATCGTCGTCTCCGGTGCTGTCGAGTTGAGCTTCCCCGGTTGCGACCGCCCGGCTGAGATGCTCAGAAGCGGCTGCTGCTTTGGGGCGGAGGGGATCCTGGACTCCTCACCCTCGCAGTCAAAAGCGGTCGCAGTGGGCGATGTGCAACTGCTTGTCTTACCTGAAGTGGTGCTCACCCAGGGTCTTGAGGCTGGTTCTGAGGCTGTGCGCCGGGTCCTTATTAATCTTGCCGAGGATCGGCAGCAACTCTTGCCGTGTGCCCTTGCTGAAGTCTGAAGCGCCAGTTCGAGGTAGATCTCGCCGCGCAATCGCCAACACACAACTAACTATCAGAGGAGCCTACTAACCATGACCCAACAACTCAGTACCACTGCAAAAAACCGTCCATTGCGAAAGCGCCGCTTCCTGTCCGATCTGGAGCGGATGTTGATCGTGCGCTTCGGTTCGGTTGTAAACACCCGCTTTTTTGACCCGGCCCGCTTTCCCTGGGTTGCCGAGCTCGAGTCGA
>JACMLN010000076.1 GCA_014379585.1 Gloeobacterales cyanobacterium ES-bin-313
CGCTCGTACTGGGTCATCGCTTGGTATTGAAAAGCATTTAACGCCCCAAACGGAATGGCTACCGCAGCGATCACAGCGATCACTGCCTGCAACTGATGCTTCAAGCTCCACTGAATCGTCTTATAAAACCCACGCTCAATCGTTGCTGAAAAACTACTCATCACCTTCACCTCTCCTTGAGGGACAAGGTAGCAGATTTGTCAAGGAAAGTTGTGAGATTCTGTGAGATTGCGTAGAGCTTTTTGATCGCCGCCGCAAAAAAGATAACAATTTCGCCACATCTTCCGTAGGATTTCTTCCTACCCACCCAGATACATTAAGGATGTCCTTCAGAGGTAGCCGCGATGGAAGCTAATCGCTTGGAAACCCTTTTGCATCTCTTTCTTGCTGGCCTTGTCTCAGCTGCTCTCGTTCTCTTCGTGAACGAGAGCAATCCAAGTGTTGCCGATGACGATGTGCCAACACTGGCTGAGATTGTTGTCCATCCAAAACCTGCTCCCGTGCGGGCTTGCACGGACAACAGCTCTGTGCGTGGTTGAAATGCATTGTCCTGTTCACCCCCAATTCTTGTACCAAGTGGAGAAATAATCATGATTCATCATCTGTCGATTGCCGCTCAAAATCCCAAACATGTAGCTGATGTATTAGCTGAACTGATAGGTGGCATTTGTGTCCCCTTTCCCCCTCATCCAGGAAGCTTTTTTGCACTTGCCCTCGATGAACACGGCACAGGTATCGAGGTCTACCCAGCTGGAACACAGATGCAGCCTGCGGGGATCGAGGGAGCAAAGTTTGTCCAAACTCAGAATCAGCAGGGTTTTCATCCCGTGCACGTTGCTGTGAGTGTCACTCTTGAGCCTGAGATGATCCAGGAAATCGCGCGTCGGGAAAACTGGTCTACTTTCCATTGCGACCGGGATGGCCTGTTCGAAGTGATCGAAGTGTGGATCGAAAACACCACCCTCGTGGAGTTATTGCCCCCTGTTTTTGCCAAGCGCTACTTGGCGCTTGGCCAATCCGAGGAGTTTTTACAGATGCTGGCCGATTCAGACAGCCAAACTGCGGCGACGCAACTGGCCACAAGCCGATGATTCCTCTAGCCCACGGGTGCGCCTAACACTGGCTGCGATCTTGGCACGGGTCAGTTCTCGCAAGAATAATTGCACCCGCTCCCGATCAGGTCGCTCAAAATCCGCGTCTTCAATCGGGTTGTAGGGAATCAAATTGACGTGGGCTTGAAATCCACGTAGGAGCTGAACTAATTCTTGGGCGTGCTCTGGTTCGTCATTGACACCGGCAAGAAGGGTGTACTCAAAACTGAGGCGGCGACTGGTCACTGCCACATATTTTCGGCAGTCCCGCAGTAGGGTTTCGAGGTGATACTGCTTGGCCGTAGGAATGAGCTTCTCCCGCAATGCCTGGTTCGGAGCGTGCAAACTCACCGCCAAAGTTGCCTGAAAGCGGTATTCAGCCAGTTCAGCAATACGTTGAGGTACCCCCACCGTCGAAATGGTGATCTGCCGCTGTCCGATGCCGATGTCGGTATTCAGCACTTCCACTGAACGTGCCACGGCTTCAAGATTCAACAGTGGTTCGCCCATGCCCATATAGACGACGTGGCTGACCCGCCGCGCGAAGGATTCCTGCACGGTGAGGACTTGATCGACGATCTCGTGGACTGCCAGATTGCGGGCATACCCAGATTTTCCCGTGGCACAAAAGGTACAGGCCATCGGACAGCCTACCTGGGAAGAAACACAAACAGTCAAGCGATCGGTCGAAGGAATGCCGACAGTCTCAAGGGTTTGGCCATCCTCCGTTGCCAAGAGAAACTTGATGGTGCCATCGGAGCTTTCGCTCTTCTCAACGATTTGTGAGCGCCCGACGGGTAGATCTTGCCAGGTTTCGCGCAGTGCTTTGGGCCAATCGGTGACTCCACCGACAGAGCGCAGCCCACCCTGGTAGAGCCAGCGGTATAACTGTTGGGCACGGTAAGCGGGTTGCCCTTGGGTTTCTAACCAGTGGCGGAGTTGCTCGGCGCTCTGGCCTAGGAGAGGTGTCGTCATCTCACTAGCATAGCTGTATCCCTACTTGCCCCGTTTTTCCCAAGCCACAACGACCTGCTCGACAAGATTTGCAGGCGGATTCACCATAGGAATGCCGTTGAGCACAAAAGTTGGGGTTCCGTTCACTCCGGCTTTTGTTGCCTGGGCTTTGTCTGCTTCGATGGCCTTTGCAGCTTGATCGGAAGCTCGGTCTTGATTGAATTTCGCCAGATCCAATTTCAACGCTTTGGCAAGCTCGACGTAGAGTTCATCGCCCAACTTTTCTTGACGGGCAAAGAGGCGGTCGTGATATTCCCAAAAATGCCCCTGCTGCCCTGCTGCCCAAGCAGCAAGTGCCGCATTTTTGGCTTGGGGATGCATCGAAAGCGGAAAGTTGATAAAGGCGATACGCAATCTTTTGCCATACTTGATGCGCAGCGCTTCCAAGGTGGCCTGAGACTCTCGACAGAAAGGACATTGAAAGTCACTGAACTCGATCAAAGTCAGATCGGCTTTTGTATTCCCTTGGATGGGAGCTTTGGCGAGATTGACTGATATCGGTTTTTTGACATAAGTCGCGACGTATTTTTTGATCTCAGCTTTCTCTTCTGCGCTCAATGCCTGACCATAGACAGGAGACAGGTTGAGTGAAAGTAAACAAGCAGAGAGGAATAAAAGCGGTTTTTGCATTTATCTGTTTAGGGGCGAAAGGTCAGAGTTAGGGGGACAATGATCCCTGCGGATACGCAGAATGTAGTCGATAGCTAGCCTATCGCGCTTCGCTTTCCAATGGCTTAAGTCGAGCTGTATCTTCATGATCTGCTCTTCAGGTGCCACGGGATCGTTGATTTTCTGTTTGAGAATCTCTTGGCGCATGCGGATATTGCGATTGATCTCTTGAAACTGCCACATAAATTGTTTCTCGATTTCGGGATGCTTGCAGATCGATTGAGCCCAAACCTCTCCGGCGGGAATGCCCACCAGGAATAAGGCCAAGAGACACACCGAAAATCCCACCGACTGTTTTAGATGAGCGAACATCATCTGCTTCGCAGATCGGCTTCTGCTTCTCGTTCAGGAGTCAGCAAAATTTCGTAGGGATCGACAGGAGCGCGATCTGTAAGTAGGTAACTGCGGGCAACCATGTCGAGAACCCGTGCCTTCGCGGGCTTAAAGGTCAGGCTTTGAGGTGCATCGCCTGCGGGAGAACTGGAGATCACACCGACTGCCGCAATCGCCAACGCAGCTATGGTCGCAGCACCACCTTGGAGCTTTTTGCGCTGATCGACGCGGCAAAGCACCTGTTGAGACAGTTTTCGTTGAGACAGGGTCTCTGCACAATCGTCATCTCCGGCGAAGAGCTGATCTTGCAACTGGTCAAAGCATTTTTGGGCTTCAAGATCATGCTCAAGAAGCTGTTCGACGACTTGCCGTTCTGCATCGGAAAGCTGGCCGTCCAGGTAATCACTGATTTGTTGGAAGCGGGGATCGAGCGGGTCCATGGCAGCTTACAGGTTGTTGGCAACCTTAGAGATAGGGATCGAGTTGTTTTTGCAGTCGGGCACGGGCACGGGCAATCCGTGACTTTACCGTACCCACAGAAATGTCCATGGCTTCAGCGATTTCTTCGTAGGCCAGCCCCTCGATCTCTCTCAAGATGATCGTGTTTCGAAAGGCTTCTGGCAAATCTGCAATCGCTGCACGAAGGTGTTCGTAGAACTCACAGGTTACCAGATTTTCATCTGGCCCCGGTGTCGCAGCGGCGAGTTCCCACTCCATCTCCCCATCTTTGGTTTGAATCGTAGCATCGAGGCTGAGAGGAGCGCGGGTGCGGCGCTTGCGGCGCAACTCGTCGTAGAACAAGTTCGTCGCAATGCGTCCTACCCAAGAACGAAATTTTTCTGGTTCTTTGAGGCGCTTGACGTAGCGATAGACCCGAATCCAGACTTCTTGGGCGAGGTCAGAACGGTCTTGCCAGTCAGGTGCCAGATGGTACAGTAGCCGATCCACATGGGATTGATGTCGACGCATCAATTCCGCAAAAGCGTCGCGGTCAGGATTGAATCCTTTTTGGCATAGCAACACGAGTTCCGGGTTGCTCAGTTGGTTGACTGGGACTTTCGGTGCGCGCTTTGCGAAGGACCAATTGAAGGGCAGACTGTTTTCCATCGTGGGTGGTGTGTGGTGAAAGGTTTGACGACCCCGCTTCGGGTCTTGTTCCCTTATTATCTCAGGTCTGTTTGGAGCAAGTGGTGCGCAAAAGCGTAGAATTGATGGGACTGATTGGAAAAACCCATGGGCCGCAAGAGCCGCCTCAAGCGCGAAAATACGGCTGGACAGCCATTTCCACTACCGACAAAATCGTCGCAAGACGACAGCAAGATCATCCTCCCCAACGAGTTGAATGGACGCATTCTCAAACGTGGTTTACTCTTTTCGGGTCTACCTTTTGGATTGGCTTTGATGACCTTGCCCACTGCATCCTACTTGATCACGGTGCGGCACATCGATCTGCCCAACGCCGCTGTGTTTTTGGTGAGCTTGTTATTTTTTGGTTTGAGCGTCGTGGGTGTCACCTATAGCCTCCTATCTGCTTCCTGGAATCCCGAAGTGGAGGGCAGTTTTTGGGGTATTGCTGAGTTTAAAGAAAACGGGAAGCGCATCGTCGGTGCGCTTCAAGATGAAGGCGCAAAGCGCCGTGAGGAGAAAGCCAAATGATCATCGTTATGAAACCCGGCACCCCCCAGGGGATCGTCGAAGCCCTCGTCACCCAGTTGCACGAATGGCATCTCGAAACCCAAACCATTGTCGGGCGTGAGAATACCGTCATCGGTCTGATCGGAGACACTTCAAGCTTGATCGATGACCGGGTATCCGAATTAAGTCCGTTTATCGACAGAGTTTTGCGCGTGAAAAAGCGATTCAAGCGGGCTTCTCGGGAATTTCACCCAGAACCAACAGTGATTACGATTCCAACAGGCAACGGCCCTGTGCTGATCGGTGGCGATGCGCCTCTAGTCGTCATGGCGGGCCCTTGTTCGGTCGAAAACGAACAGATGATCATTCAGACAGCCCAACGCGTCAAAGCAGCGGGTGCCCAAATTCTGCGCGGTGGTGCCTACAAACCCCGCACTTCCCCCTACGATTTTCAAGGCCATGGTGAGTCGGCTCTCGAACTGCTTGCCGCTGCCCGCGCAGCCACGGGCTTGGCCATCGTCACCGAAGTGATGGACACAAGTGACCTCGATGCCATCGTTGAAGTCGCCGATATCGTCCAGATCGGTGCGCGCAATATGCAGAATTATTCTTTGCTCAAAAAAGTTGGCCAGCAGCCCCGCCCAATCCTGCTCAAGCGTGCTTTTAGTGCCACTATCGACGAATGGCTGCTCGCCGCTGAATATCTTCTCGCTGCTGGCAACCCAAATGTCATCCTCTGTGAACGCGGTATTCGCACCTTTGACCGCCAGTACACCCGCAACACCCTGGATCTATCTGCTGTCCCTGTCCTGCGCACCCTCACCCACTTACCTGTGATCGTCGATCCAAGCCATGGCACGGGTCTTTCACAGTTCGTTGAATCCATGAGCAAAGCCTCTGTTGCCATCGGTGCTGACGGCCTCATGATCGAAGTCCATCCTGATCCTAGCCGTGCCCTGTCCGATGGCCCTCAGTGCCTAACCCCAGACCAATTCGATGCCGTGATGGAATCCTTGGCTCCCATTGCCCAAGTGATTGGTCGTCCCTGGGTGAAAGCTGGAGTCCCCGTCGCCTGAAAAGCCTATTTTCTGAAATAGCTGCACTAGAACCCACCGTCCGCAAAATGGTCTGGGATGCGTCTAGCCGCAGCCGTTTTCTCCATTAAAACGAGGATCTGGAAGGCACCTGGCCATAGGAACGACGGGTC
Source organism: Gloeobacterales cyanobacterium ES-bin-313 (assembly GCA_014379585.1). Taxonomy (GTDB): domain Bacteria; phylum Cyanobacteriota; class Cyanobacteriia; order Gloeobacterales; family Gloeobacteraceae; genus JACMLN01. The sequence goes on from JACMLN010000076.1 coordinate 5,950, forward strand.
ATCGCCGCATATTCAAACATCCGAAACGGAAGTGCAACAAGTAGAACAGAAAACTTGTAGATCGAAGTTTTAAAGACAAAAAAATAGGCACCCCAAACGGAGTGCCTATCACTGCGCAAAGGCAGCTTAGACGAAGTGCAAGAAGTGAAGAACGCCTTGGCCAGTGGTGGCTTCGACAATCAAAGCGGCTGCGAAGCCGATCATGGCTAGGCGACCATTTAGCAATTCAGCAAAAGCGGTGAAACCGAACTTTGCGCCTGTATCAGTAGTGTTCATGGTCAGCTCCAAGTGCAGTAATGATGAAGAAATATTGCATCTATTTCAATATATTACAAAATGTTGAGAGTGTAAAGGGATTGGCGAGAAATATTTTGAAAGTGGGTGCCAGAATAGGAGGAGTTGCATGGAAGAGACTATGGAAGATAGATTGCTAGCCGCCCTTGCCAGCCAACGTCAGGCTGTAGACTACCTTGAAATTCGGCTTGAACAGAGTGAGGCAACCGCTCTTTCTTTCCAGGGACCACGCCTGAATGCCATGGATCGAAACTTCGATCTGGCTGGGGGCATCCGGGCTTGCCACAAGGGTGGCTGGAGTTTTGTCAGTTTCAATAACTTGGCAGAACTTGAAGCGCGGGTGGCTGAAGCAGTCGCCCAGGCGAAGCTGGTTGGCAAAGAAACCACCGAACTGGCTGACGTCGAGCCTGTCATCGCCAAAGTACCTGTAGTCATGGGTCGCGACCCACGGACAGTTCCGCTACAAGAAAAGCGAGAATTGCTCGCCCACTACAACGACCTTTTACTTAAAGCCGACCCGCGCATTCAGACAACCATGAGTGGCTACAGTGATCGCTTCCGAACAGTTTGGTATGTGAACTCGACAGGCACGATCTTGGAGCAGGAACGCCTCGATATTTCAGGGCGCTTCGGTGTGATCGCCCGCGAAGGCAAGATTGTTCGTCAAGGGTTTGAATCGGTGCATTCCCGGTCGGACTTCAATGCACTGCTTAACTTGGAAGCGGCAGTCTTAGGCAGTGCGCAGCGGGCTGTGCGCCAACTTGAAGCCACACCGATTAAAGGCGGCCAGTACACGGTTGTGCTCGATCCCTACTTGGCGGGTGTCTTCATTCACGAAGCGTTTGGCCATCTCTCCGAAGCGGATTTTATTTACGAAAACCCCCGGATGCAGGAATTGCTCGTCCTGGGCAAGCCGATCTCGATTCCACAATTGACTGTGGTTGACGATGCCACGGTGCCCGATCAACCCGGAACCCTTACCTATGACGACGAAGGCGTACCCACCCGCCGCAAGTATCTGATTAAAGACGGCATTTTGACCGAGAGGCTCCACAACCGGGAGACAGCAGGCAAGTTGGGCGAAAAACCGACAGGGAATGCCCGTGCTCTCAATGCTACCCATCCACCGATTGTAAGGATGACGAATACAGGCATCTTGGGAGGGGACACCAGCTTCGAAGAGATGATCGGCGACATCGAAGAGGGCGTCTACGCCGTGCGGATGCTCGGTGGCCAGACCAACGGCGAAATGTTCACGTTTGCCGCAGCGGAAGGCTACATGATCCGCAAAGGACAGATTGCCGAACCCGTCAGCGATATCACCCTAAGTGGCAATGTTTTCCAAACCCTCAAAGATATCGAATCGGTCGGTTCTGACCAGGTTTGGCTGGCTGGTGGCTGTGGTAAAGGTGGTCAATCCCCCTTGCCTGTCTCCGTGGGTGGTCCCCATCTACGGATTCGCAATGTTGTTGTGGGTGGGCGCTAGGGATTAAGAATTTCGCTGTCTTTCGCCGCACTTCAGCACATCAGGGCACACTGAGATAAATCGTTACGGCGTATTCGATGAATAATCCGATACTTCAGAAGTGGGGACCACAGATTGCCGGAGTCGTCATTATTTTGATCTTGCTCTATAGCCTGAATCCTTTTCGGTTTGTGGGTAATGGTGAAAATCTTGTCGTTTTCTCTTGGTTCGGTGGCATTCAGAAACAAGCCCTCGAACCCGGTGCCCATGTCATCTTGCCAGCAGTAAGCGAAACCGTCAGCTTCGATGTCAAAACCCAAGCGTTGACGTGGAAAAATGCAGCCGAAGATGCCTACGGCCCGCGCATTGCTGTTCTCACCCGCGATGGCCAACAACTTGGTGCAGAAGTGACTTTGCAGTTTGTCGTCGCGGATGCCCCAAAAGTCTATGAGACCCTGGGCACAGACTATATCGACCGGATTGCTCCGATTGTCCGCTCTGTGATCTCCTCGGAGGCCAGTGGTTTCGTTGCCCAAGATCTCTACTCGACGAAGCGACCCGTCCTGCAGGCCCAGGTTCGCGAGCGGATTGCCACAGATCTCAGCCAGTACGGAATTTCGGTTACGGACTTTTTGCTGCGCGATGTCGGTTTTGACAAGGACTTTGTCTCGGCCATCGAAGCAAAAACCATCGCTGAGAACCAACTCGCCAAAAAAGCCTACGAGATCGAGCAAGCGACTCAAGAAGCTAAGACGAATATCTCAGCCGCGCAAGCAGAAGCAGGTCGGCTAGCCGCAAAAGCAGACGCTTTGACCAAAAACCCCCAGTACCTCCGGGTCGTGCAGTCGGCAGTCCTCGGCGAAACCCTCGATACTCTTGTCACCAGGTAGTTCTATGACAGACAAACAACTTCCCCTCCGTCTTTTTACAGGCGGCCTTTTGATTCTTGGCCTAGTCGCTATTTTGCTTTTGGTTTTTCACCCATTCTTCTACATCACGTTACCGGGCAATGCCACTGTGATGTTCAATACTTTCTCAGGCATCGAAAAAGGGCGGATCGAACGTCCGGGAGTTACTTTTGTCCTCCCAGTGATCGATGCACCCATTACCTACAACGTCCGCACCCGAGTCTGGCAGTTTGCCGATGGTGAAAATATTCCAAATCAGGCTGGAAATGCCATTGCTGTGAACAGTGCCGATGGACAGGCTTTTACAACGGATGTTTTTGTCGCCCTCAGACCAAATCAAGAAACTTTGGATGAACTACATGCGCGCATTGGCCAACAGTACATGACTACGGTTGTTGTCCCGACAGTCCGTTCCAAAGTCCGCGATATTGCCGCTGAATTTAGCTCCAACGACTTCTATAAAAAAGAGCGGCGGATTGAATTGGAAAAGAAAATGACTGCTTTGATCAGCAAGGAAATGCCCTCCATCGAAGTGAAAGGGCAACGTCAACCGATGATTATTGTCGAAGGTGTTTTCCTCGGAACAGCACAATTTCCAGAAGGGTTAAAGGCTTCGCTCGAACAGAAGCAAGTCGCTTCGATCAGTGCCCAGACAGCCGCTGTGAATGCCCAAATTCAACAGAAAGAAACGACCCGCAAACTCATTTTGGCTGATGCAAACCGTCAATCCATCGAGCTTCAAGGCAAGGCCGCTTCTCGCAATGGACAACTTGCCAACTTGCTATTTTACGAAAAACTGAGTGACCGTATTGAGGCAGCGCGAGGAAAAGGCGAACCGATCCCAATCAAAGTGATCCGCGTAGAAGGTGGGGAAAAATCAACGATCTTCATCAATGTCGATCCCCAACGTGCCGCTACCGGTTCGCCCTAAAAAGCTTCCTGTCAGGCTCTCTTAGCATGAAATGCGTTCTTGTCTAGGGACGCGGATAGGTTTTGACTGTGCCTGAAGAATTCTTAGTCGCCGCACCACGGTTTTTATTGGCAGCGTAGGAGTTGCCTGAAGCACTCTTGCCCACAGAACCATTCACACCCTTGGCAACTGCGCCGTTTTTGCCCTTAGCAGCAAAACCACGAGGAGTCTTCACAGCAGTACTACCGCTAGGAGTTTGAACCGCTTTAACGCGAGAGCCACCGTAGGCTTTGCCGCCGTTAGCACCTTGAACTGCAGTACCACCATTTGGTGTCGTCGTGCTCGTCTGAGCTTGTACGGAAGCACTGCCGATCAGAATAGCCGTGACAGCAGCAAATGCAAAAACCACACTACTTTTCATCATCATTTTCCTTTTGGTAACTACACGTTTACTTGCATGCAACCATTCTATGTCTTGCCACCTCTGCAGAACATCTGCTGTGAGATAGACTCTGCGTTACCTGTCTTCTATCTTTTAGCATAGTATTCGTGGAGAAAAAATATAGATATTTTACTATGCAATAAAAATCGAGCATAAAAAAACCGCCCCAGCGGAGCGGTCTTTTTTGAGTTGGCTGCGCAGTTGGCGGTTGCGCTTGTCGATTTGGCGTTTGCGGGCTGAACCGCCTTTGCCTTTGCGATTGCGCCCTTGGGAGCGCGGAGACTCGTGGGACTTAATCTGCATAATAGAATTCCAGTGGGCACTTATCCAGAGTAACACGGAGGCATTTAGGCACTCAAGCGCTATGATTGCGCCGAAACACGTTAAAATCCCCGCTAAAACGATCCTAGCGCAATCGCCTATCATTGAGTACACTTGTTCACGGTAACTTTGCTCTCCACCGACGGAACCTATGCCCAGACAGCTTGACCTTACTGCCCCAGAACCCGACGCCAACGACCGTATCATCCCAACAGCGCTGCATTCCGAGATGCAGCGCTCCTACCTGGAATACGCGATGAGCGTGATTGTTGGTCGGGCACTTCCGGATGTGCGCGATGGTCTGAAGCCTGTGCATCGCCGGATTCTCTACGCCATGCACGAACTGGGTCTTTCTCCGGATCGCCCCTACCGCAAGTGTGCGCGCATCGTTGGGGATGTCTTGGGCAAGTACCATCCCCACGGAGACGGCGCTGTTTACGATGCTCTTGTACGGCTGGTTCAGGACTTTTCAACCCGTTATCCCTTGATCGCTGGCCATGGCAACTTTGGCTCTATCGACAACGATCCGCCAGCAGCCATGCGCTACACCGAATGTCGTCTGGCCATGGTCGGAAGCGAAAGTTTGCTCTCTGAGGTGGATGAACAGACGGTTGAATATACTGAAAACTTCGATGGTTCTCAACGCGAACCGGTGGTGTTGCCTGCCCGATTGCCGATCTTGCTGCTCAACGGTTCAAGCGGGATCGCCGTTGGCATGGCCACCAACATCCCGCCTCATAACTTGGGAGAATTGGCGGAGAGTTTGATTGCCTTGATCGACAATCCCGACATGAGTGATGAAGCGCTCATGGAACTGCTGCCTGGCCCCGATTTTCCAACTGGGGGTCGAATTGTGGGCAAGCAAGGGATTCGCGATGCTTACTTGAGTGGGCGTGGTTCAATCACCCTACGCGGAGTGTGTAACCAGGAGGAAGTGGGCTCAGGTCGCCGCCGTCGCCCCGCTTTGGTAATTACTGAGTTGCCTTTTCAAGTCAACAAGTCCGCTTGGATTGAGAAAGTCGCCGAACTCGTCAACGCTGGGAAGATCGTTGGTATTTCAGATATTCGGGATGAATCGAGTCGAGAAGGCGTGCGGGTGGTTTTTGAAATCAAGCGCGAAGCCCGTCCCGACGTGATTTTGAATGCCCTTTACCGCCAAACAGCGCTCCAAATCACCTTTGGGGTAATCTTGCTCACCATTGTTCAAGGTCAGCCTCGTCTCTTGACGCTAAGAGAAATTCTCCAACAATTTATTGATTTCCGGGTTGAGACCCTGACCAGGCGTACCCAATTCAGCCTCGATAAAGCCACCGAACGCGCCCACCAGCTAGAAGGGCAGATGACTGCCCTTGCCCATTTGGCAGAAATCGTTCCGCTGCTGAGTGCGGCTCGCGACATTACCCAGGCTCGCGTTCAGTTACAGGAGCGCTTTCCCTTGAGTGCCCGTCAAGTAGATGAGATTTTGCAGATGCCCCTACGCCGCTTGACCCTACTCGACCGAGAACGGCTGACGAGCGAGCACAAAGAACTCCAAGAAAAAATTATCGAACTGCAATCCTTGCTCGACAGCCGCCGCAAACTACTCAACCTGATGAAGCGCGAACAGCGCGAACTCAAAAAGAAGTTTTCCGACCCACGCCGGACTTTGATCGAGAGCCAAGCCGCACCACTACCGACAACGGAGCAGTTAACCAGCGACGATCCCGTTTTGGTACAAGTTACTCAAAAAGGCTACGTGCGCCGCTATCCCCTCGACGAACGCACGTCAAAAGCAAAACGTGGTCGCACGGAGCCGGGAGATCCCGTGGTGATGAACTGCACAGCCCGCACCCGTTACGAATTATTGGCGATCACCCGTTCAGGCCGTGCCTACTCCCTCAAAATTCATGAGATCCCAGAGACAGGGCCACGGGTTCGAGGTACTCCCCTCATCACGCTTTTGGCGGTATCGGGCGATCCGTTGCTCACGACATTTATCCAGGAAAGCTATCCTCAAGATCGCTTTTTGATCTTGCTGACCCGCTCTGGCCGGATCAAAAAAGTCGCTCTCAGCGAATGTGCAAGCCTTACAGGGCGTGGCTTGATGTTATTAAAACTGGGGGAGGACGACGAAGTGATCGCTGTTGCCCAAGCCACTTCAAAATCCCAAGTTGTGGTAGCGAGTCGGACAGGCAGACTACTGCGTTTTAATGCTGACGATGCCCAACTGCCCGTTATGGGTCGAACGGCTGTTGGTCTTCAAGCGCTCAAAGCCAAGAAGGACGAAGTTTTGGTCGGTATGGCAGTCGTTGAAGCAGACGAGCAGGTGCTCTTGACGACAAGTAGGGGGATTAGCAAACGATTAGCCGTCAAGGAATTGCGCCTCCAGGAGCGGGGTGGTTTGGGAACCCCAGCAACGATGTCAACCACCAAAGAACCGCTTGTCTCTATGCTTTTCGTAGGGAATGGTGCAGAAGTCGTCTTCTTAAGCGACCAAGAGAAACTCCTGCGCCTCAGTGCAAGCGCAATTGCCCTTTGCGGTCTGCGCACCCCAGGCAATCCCTTAAGTGGATTCGCCCCTGCTGAACAGATTGTCGAAGTAGTCGCTGTTGCCGCAGAGGGAGAGAGCGAGAGTGTGCCAGACTAAATAGACAACGTTCAGAGTTCCACCATGCAAACGAGTGAGCGCGGGCTGCCAGTAACAGTCATTACAGGTTTTTTGGGCAGTGGAAAGACTACCCTCGTCAACCACATTCTGCGCAACAATCAGGGGATTAAGACAGCGGTCATCGTCAATGAATTTGGCGATATCAATATTGACAGCGCGCTGATCGTCTCTAGCGATGAAGACATGGTCGAATTGGACAATGGCTGCATCTGCTGTACCGTCCGAGACGATTTGGTGGATGCCACGATGCGCATTCTGGAGCGCGAGCAAAAATTTGATCACCTGATCGTAGAGACCACAGGATTAGCAGATCCACTGCCTGTGGCAATGACTTTTCTAGGGCCTGAACTGCGCAATCTCACGCGCCTGGATGCAATTGTTGGTGTTGTCGATGCAGAAAACTATGCTCCAAGTCTTTTTGACTCCGAAACAGCCCGCAATCAGATTGCCTACGCCGATATTGTGCTGTTGAACAAAACGGATCTCGTCGATGTTGAAAAGCTCAACCAACTCGAAACCCAAATTCACGAACTTAAAGAAGAAGCACCGATCTTGCGTTCTGAGTACGGCCAAGTCGATCTTCGACTAATTTTAGATATCGGTGCTTTTAAATTGGAAGAACATTTTGAGCATCACGATCACCACGATCATGAGCATGATCATCACGATCATGAACACCACGATCATGGGCATGATCATGATCATGAGCACCCTAACCACATTGAGGCAGAAGGTTTTTCCTCTGTTTCCCTCCAGGTGGGTGCACCGATTTCTGCAAGAAAGTTTGAGCAGTTTTTGAAAGATTTGCCTCCTTCTATTTTTCGGGGAAAGGGTATTCTCTGGCTCAAAGAAAGTCCAGAAAAAGTCATTTTCCACCTCGTCGGTAGCCGCATTCGTATCGACCATGAACCGTGGGAAGGCGAACCCACGGCAAATCAGGCTGTTTTTATTGGCAAAAATATTGATCCAGAGAGCTTGAAAGCTGCGTGGGCAGTCTGCACTCATGAGACCTAGCTGATGGCAACCCTACCCCGCGAAGACCTCCTCAAGCGTGCAGAACACCGCGACACCCTGGCAAGACTCATCGATCTTGCCGAAATTGCACTGCGCGATTGGTCAGTGGTCTACTCAGACTTTTTATCGCCCCCAGAAATTGCGGAAGCGCAAACTCTTTTCGGACGTTTGGTGGAAGTGGATTGTGCTGTTTGGGGAGGATATGCCCAAGCAGAACGCCAACGCCTTGCCATTGCTCGCGAAGGCATCCCGATTGAGGTTGCTGACATTCCAGTCACAGGCATCGACATTCGCGGAAATTTCTTGTTCGACGCGGCTACCCATCGTGACTATCTCGGTGCCCTAGTTGGAACAGGCATTGTCCGTGGCAAAGTTGGCGATATTTTGGTCTTAGGAGATCGAGGAGCACAAGCACTCATCGTTCCAGAGATGACAGAATTCTTGCAGATGGAACTAAAAAACATCCGCTCGGTACCTGTACAAGTTGTTGTCATTCCTGCGACAGAATTGCGAGTGCGTCCGCCCCAAACAAAAGAGATCACGACGGTAGAAGCTTCTTTGCGTATCGATGCTATCGGCTCAGCGGGTCTCGGTCTTTCGCGCAACAAGATGGCAGAGGCGATTGAATCGGGTGAGGTTACGCTCAACTGGAAAACAGTCACTCAGGCTAGTAAAAGTGTGCAGACTGGGGATCGCATTTCTATGCGGGGCAAAGGCAGATTAGAAGTTGGCGAAATCGATACAACCAAAAAAGGACGGTATCGGGTTCAATTGGTACGTTTTCAATAATCAAGTTGATCGATTTAGCATTTGAGGTATTTTAAAATAGTTAGGGATTCTACCTTTTAGATCAATACTTTATAAAACCCCGCAGTGAAATACCTGACATTGTATATTTCACTGCGGGGAATAAATTACATGCTGTCGATGACAAGCTTTGAGTTAACACGCTTGACACCTTGAACGCTCTTCGTCAGCTGAACGGCTTTATCAGCTTCTGTCTTACTGGCAACCTTGCCTTGAAGGGTGACTGTACCCTTGTTCGCTTTGACACTCAAAGAACGCTTCTGCAAGTTCAATTCGAGCTTGTTGCGCACAATGCTTTCGACATCGCTATCGGTTATTCTGCCCGTCGTTTTGGCTCGCTGCATACGGGCACGCATATCGCTCTCGATTTGTTTGCGGCGCATGTCGCTATCGGCGTCTTTTTGGTTCTCAGTGGGTGTACTAGTACCAGTCATTGCACCTTCGGCGTGAGCAGGCAACACAGCGATGCCAACCAGAAACAAGGCCATAAATGCTGTTTGAATTCGCATGATCATCTCCAAATATTTAAGGAATGCGGTTTTGATCGATGGTTTCGCCATCAAAGTTTTTCGCTCGCTCTACGAAAGTCGGGGAGGAACTCGAATACACTGCCAAGTCCTGAATACTGGTGGTACTCAAAATGGCGTGTGCTTCTTGGATTTCCGCTTCAGAGCCATCCACCATCACTAAGTAACCACCTTCTCGAACCACTTCGCTGTAGCGTTCGGCGGGTCCTTCAGGAATACCAAGACCAATCAAGGTGCCAGCCAAACCACCAGTGGCAGCGCCAATCGCGCCACCAGCTACAGCCGTAGCAGCAGCCGTACCCAGGGCACCAGCCAACATCACAGGGCCAAGTCCTGGAATAGCAACTGCGCCGATACCGACTAACAGTCCGGCCAGCCCACCGACAGCAACACCAGTAGTCGCTCCTGTTGCGGCTCCTTCTTTACTGTGATCACCGAGGGTATCCGTTACACCAACACCATCAATTTTGTCAGGCTGATTCTCTTCGTTCTTTACGGCGACGGAGACGTTGCCCATTTTAAAATCTGCTTCTCGCAGACGGTGAATTGCAATTTCTACTGCATCGCGGTCAGCGAAGGCGCCCACGGCCCGATGCATCAAATTTGTTGACATGATTCCTGCTCCAAGATGAGAACCTACTACAAGGCTAGATGGATTACTGAGGAGATCCATCGCCCTCTAGACCGAGAGAAATTCATTCGTGAGGAGGAGCAACAAGAGATGATTTCACGTTAGGATCGTAAACGTTGAGCTGAGAAATTCCATGAATAATGATGAACGTTTGAAAGCAACTGCGAAAAATATTGAAGGAAAAGTTCAAGAAGCTTTTGGTGAACTCACCGGTGACCAGCGTCAGCGCATCGAAGGGAAAGCGAAGCAAATAGAAGCTTCTGCAACCCACGCAAAAGAAGACATCAAAGATGTCGTTAAAGAAAGCATCGATGAAGCTTAAGCCTCGCTAAAAAGTTCCTCGCTAATTTCCCAGGGCTAAGGCAGCCCTGGGTTTTTTCTATGTCTTAAGACGTAAAATGTTCTCTCTTCAGCTATAGGTCAAAGCACTACTTTATCAATAACCTAGAGATGTAGAAAAGCGGAGTTCGTATCAATGAGCATTTTAAGTTTCTTGCTGTTTCTGGTTGTTGCTGCTGTCTGTGCTGGCATTGCCGAAGCAATTTTTCCCGGCCGAATTCCTGGTGGCTTTCTAACAACAGCAGTTGTTGGCATTATTGGTGGCTGGGTTGGCGCAAGCCTGTTCGGCAGCATCGGCCCTGCGCTATTCGGCGTCACCTTAATTCCTACGATCCTCGGCACTGGCGTTCTGGTTTTCGTCCTTTCACTGATCTCTGGTGCCTTTGCCCGTTAGAAAAGCCCAATGTTGACTCCCCCAAAGTGGCCTAGCATTGTGATAGGCCACTTTGACTTGATATGCTTTCCTCAGCCTATCAGGGCAGATCCTAAAAGCGCTCAATCGAACAACTGAGTGGACAGGAACGTTCAGGCATCCAATCATGGAAAAATCCTTCAAGATCTCCCTTAAAAGGCTGTACCCCGATGGAAGGAACTTCTTCGACCGCTTCAGCAATATATTGAATCACTTGCTGAAAAGACGAAATGATGTTCATAATGCAACTGCTTGAAAATATTTCCGGGGCAGAAAAAGCGCGCTTCAAGCAGCTCAAAGTCACGAGCAATTTCTCTTGATCCTCGAAGGTTTGGCTTCTTGTAGCGTCATTCTATTTGCTTGCAATCTCGACTGCAATACTTTGAGACAGAACTCACCCTGGATTTTTTGATCGAAGCAAAGTTTCTATTCGTAAAGTACCCCTGAAATCTCAAAGGACTAGATTCCCAAGCTGAATTCCTTCGGTGCTCTGTTTCTCTTGTTAGCAGGATGTTGCCGAAACCGATCGTATCGAAAGCTTGAAGCCCGCACTGCCTACATTAAAAGCTAGAAAATAGACAAAACTGGCGCAACTACGGACAAGATTTCAGCTGACATGCCAGAATAAGAGGGTCATTCTCAGTCAGGTCTCGCTATGTTCGGTCTGGGTCCTTTCGAAATTTTGCTGATCGGCATCGTCGCA
>JACMLN010000077.1 GCA_014379585.1 Gloeobacterales cyanobacterium ES-bin-313
ATCTACGCTAATGGCAAATTGCCTCTTGCCCAGTTAACAGCAAGTCTTGAAAGCTTGGGTGTCAAGATCTCGGCGGTCAATTCTCGCTAACGTAGCGGAGCAATTTCTGCCTATTTGCCCCTCGAAAAAGCGACCCTCGCAGCTCAACTGCGCGGACTGAGTGCTATCGCCCTTTCTCCAAAGCCGATGACGAATGTTGGCCTTACCACAGCCCAAGGCGCGGTCGTTCATAAAACAGATCTCGTGAACGCGGCTGGTTTTACAGGTACCGGAATCACCGTTGGCTTAATGTCTGATAGCTACAACGTCAGTCCGAACCCTTACACAACGTCTAGCGACGATGTTGCTAGCGGGGATCTTCCGAACTTGACCAATACAACGAGCGCGAGTAGCCCTGGTGTAAAGTTTTTGATCGAGTCTCCCACAGGTGAAGGGACTGACGAAGGGCGCGGCATGGCACAAATCGTCTATGACTTGGCACCGGGCGCAGATCTTTGTTTCTCCACCGCAAATGGCGGACAACCCGCTTTCGCGAACAATATTCGTACCCTGCGCACCAATCCCGCTTGTTTAGCTGACATCATCGTTGACGACATCATCTACCTTGCCGAGCCGATGTTCTCCGATGGCCAGATTGCCCAAGCAGTGGATGAAGTTGTTTCCAGCACCACCCTCGCTGGAAGGCCAGTTTCCTATTTTTCTTCAGCAGGCAACCGAGGACTTGGCTACAATGCCACTTTTTCTTTGGTCTCGAACACCGAAGCCCGCAATACGATTGACCCAGTGGATCCAACCATCAACTTGCGTACCGTTCCCGCCGGTCTTACTGGTGGTGGATTTCACAATTTCGCACCAGCAGGATCCCCCGTCGATATTTCCCAAAAGGTGGTCTCTGCAGGTGGTGCAGGAACGTTGGTTTTTCAGTGGAATGATCCCTTCGACTTAACCCCAAGTGGCATCACTGCGGACTACAACATCCTGGTTTTTGACAGCAACGGGCGCTACCTCACGACTCGCAGTGGCAAAGACAACAACTTCACCACCAACCAACCCCTAGAATCCCCAGCCGTTACGCTTCAAGCCGACACCACCTACTACATTGCGATTTCTAGAACGAGTCAGACAAGTTCTAGTCCTGTCACTGCGACTCAGTTGCGCTACGTAAACTTTGGCGGCGACCTGCAGGCGGATTACTTAAATATTGGGCGCAATACCCAGACCACCTACGGCCATAACTCCGCAGCCGGAGCCAATGGTGTCGCTGCCTACGTTTACGACAATGTTCCAGAAAACGCCCTGCCAGGATCTGGTTTTACACCGGAGTATGAAGGCTTCAGTTCTCAAGGACCTGTGACGATCTACTTCAATGCCAGTGGTGTTCGCCTAACAACCCCTGAACAGCGCAAAAAGCCTGACTTTGCCGCAGTCGATGGTGTGAATACGACGTCCTTCCCCGGCCCTGATATTGGTCCACTTTCGGCCACAGATTACGAAGCGGATGGTTTCCCCAACTTCTTTGGCACCAGTGCTGCAGCTCCCCATGCAGCTGGAATTGCTGCTTTGTTGCTTCAAAAAGCAGGTGGACCAGGAACCCTCAGCTTCCAGGACATCCGAAGCATCCTCCAGACAACAGCGCCACCACGGGATGCGGATCCCGCTTTCAGTAAGGTGCTTGCGAATTCGGTAACGCTAAGCGGCAATGGTGCGGGAGCTACAGACCCCAACTTCTTCCGCATCAATGTTGGTGGTTCAGGAGTAACGCTGACCGCCCTCACGATCGATTTGACTGGAGCCAATTTGAACTTTGATCCGAGCTCCACAGGCTTCCCCCTGACCACTGGCAGCGTCAGCCCTGGTGCAACGATCACCTCCCCTCTGCCTACTGTTCGCTCATCGATACTGAACTTAACCTTCAATGGCCTCAGTTCAGGACTCTTCTTGAACTTCGGCATTGACCGTGACGTAAATGGCATCAATGCCTATGGCAACTCGGCTGATTCTTTGGCTGGAGCAACGATCACGGCAACCTTTAGTTCGGGGCCAGCTGTTACAGCCACTTTTAGCAATGTGATCAAGACTGGCTACACCGTTTACGACGGTTTCGGTCTGATTGATGCCCAAGCAGCAGGCAATTTGTTGCCCTAAAGATATGTCAATTGCCCCAGGCTTCTGGGGCAATTGCTTCAGTCAAAACAAATCCTTGATTGAGAACATGATAGATTATTTCTCGTGCCTAACTTTTGGAGGTCATTGAACACAATGAATAAACAACCTTGGCAAGCACTTCTAGCCGTAGCAGCAGTGGCAATGACCGCTGGAAGTGTCAATGCTGCTACCTATGCAGAAATCGGGGATGCCGGAGAGACCCTTGGTACTGCCGCCATTGCTGACACACAACCCGGAGTGTCTTTGGATGCGATCGTAGGCACTCTAACTGCCAATAACGCCGATCTCTTCCAGATTTACATCAGCGATCCTGTGACTTTTTCGGCAAATACACTGTTTACAACGGGCGTGAACAACTTCGATACCTCATTATTTTTGTTTGATGCTGGGGGTTTTGGAGTTTACGCCAACGACGATGCAACTGGCTCGCAATCTGCCCTACCGGCTGGTGATGCCCTTTCACCGACTACGGCGGGGATTTATTATATTGCGATCTCAGGTTCAGGTTTTTCACCTGTAAGTACTGACGGCCCGATCTTTCAGCAACCTAATGGCAATACTATCCCCTTCAATGCGGTCTTAAGTCCGACTGGAGTAGGCGGTACAAAAGCCTTGAGTGGTTGGACTGGAACCAGTGGCAGCAATGCTGGTGCCTACAGAATCAATTTGACTGGAGCAACTTTTGTTCCTGAGCCGACTGTGTCTGTTTTTCTGCCTAGTTTGTTTGCACTTTGGGGAGCAGCTTCTTTGAAGCGGCGCTCGCGCATCAAAGCCTAACTGAGACAAGCTTTTTGAGAGGGGGTATCTTCCCCCCTCTGCTTATGCCGGGACTCTTGGATGCATTGGATGGGGTTTTTGCATTTCAGGAAACGCTTCCACCTATGGATGCTACCATAGGAGCTATTTGTGGGTAACGGCGCTCAAGGGCGAGGTGATGGTCGATGACGATCTCTTTAGGCATTTTCACTGCGTATGTTCTTTAAAACGAGTTACTAAGCAATTGGTACTGGGGGAAGTCATAGCTCGTTGCGCCCTAGCCAAAAAGGGTTGCGCCCCAAAGCAGCAAGATCTGCCCAGGCAGTTGCTCCAACGTGCAAGCGCTTGAAGTAGAGCCAGGGTTGGCCGTCGCTTAACTGAAATCCTGTGGTGAGGCCATTCCGGTTCGCCGCAGGCAACCCACCAGCGGGATTGCGGGCAGCTGCGAGGGTGGCAAGCAGAGGTCGAGCCTTGATGGGTTGACCTGTGTATTGATAGGCAACTGCCATCTGTGCGGTGCCCTCGTACCAAATACCGTCGCGATCTGTATTAAAGTCGAAACCATTCGCGACGCGATGGTGTGATTGCGCGTAGGTGAGGGCGCGCAAGTAGGGTTTGCCGCGCTTGCCGAGGGCAAGGGGTGCCCAGGCTTGGACATCGAGGGGAATCACTGAGCGATTGATCGCGATGCCATCTAGAGCTGTGCCAGTCCAGAACTTCCCTTCGCGCGGATCCCACATGCTGTCAAGAAAACGTAAAGCATAGAGGGCGCGCTCATGCCAGACACGATTGCCAGTATCCAGTGCTAGACGCTCGAAAGCTGCGTAGAGGTCAAGATTATGCTCTGTGGATTTGTAGGTCAACTTGGCCGGACTGGGTTCCCAGCCGCTCAGTCCACCCGTGTAGCCACCATTGCCTCGATTGTCTCGACAATTGTTTTCCACCCACTCGCCTAGGCGTACTGCTGCCTGTAAGTACTGTTGGCCTCCATAGCTGTCGTAGTAGCCGAGGAGAGCAAGCATTGCCCAAGCAACGTTACCTGTATGGGTGCTGACCTGAAATTCGTCTTCTGACCAGCGATTCGCCTTGTTGTCCCAAAAGCCTGGGAGGGCTACTTGGGCTTCTTTTTTAGAGCCACTGCGGTAGGCGTTGCGAAGACGGCCATCTTTCCAAAAGCGGTCGCTGTTTTGGGCTGTGACGAGAGCATCGACGATCTGTTGCGCCTGCTGCCGCCGACCAGTAGCGATCAATGCGAGGGCGGCAACGGCGTTGTCGTAGGTAAACGCTGTACCTGCCATGACGAGATCGAAGGGGGTGCCTGATTTACGGGTTTCATAGCTTGGCAGAAACCCAGGCTGGTTTGCCTGAGCCAATGCCACTAAATAACGTGGGGGGGCTGCCTCTGTTGGCGCTACTGACCATTGCATCAGGTATATCCAGATCAGCAGTATGCGAACGATTCGAACCATGTCAGCGTATCCGTCGTAGGGGATGAAGGTGAAACAGGCCAGCAAAGAGTGCCTGCATCGCTTGTAATTCGTTGGCAATGCGTGGCCTCGGCCAATGGGCTGGGCGAGTATAGATAAATTCAACAAGGCGATTCAATTGCAAATCGTCGAGTTCGCGAAACTGTGCCTCCCACATCTCTCCCGTGCGATGTAATCTGATCGGCAAGATCAGCTTTTCATCTCTAAGCACCAGACTGGCTTCTTGGCCTTCGAGGAGAGGCGTTTTGAGGGTGAGGCGGGCATGTTCTTCTGAGATATCCTCAAGCCATCCATCGACCTCAGAATGTTCGCCAAATTTTACGGTGCAACTGCGGCCGCACTGAACCCGTGGAGCACCTTCAAGGGTATCCACACCTGAGAGCAAACTGATTGCCAAGATCACTGTATTAAATTCAGTCCAAAGAATATTCGTGACCCGCACTTGCCCGTGATGGAGGCTGATCATGTCGGCACTGAGCACACTCGACAGACTACTCAGCGCTGAGATCGAGTTCAATGCCAATAGGCAGAGAATCGGAGCCATCAAGCGCAGATCCAACACGGCGGGTTTTTCGGTGATCCCCTTGGGCGTCACTTTAAAAGCGACCTTGCGTCCTGGAAAAAGGAGTGTGCTAACCAGCACTGGGAGCAGATGAAAACACTGCAAGGCATTGTAGGTAAAGGAAACCAAGACTGTACGGCTTCCGGTCACCCAGGAGAGGGTGATCAAACCAGCGATATAGGTGGGCAGCCAGTAGGAAATCAACTCTGGTAGTTGGGCGTGCATCGGTTGCATCCCAAACAGCAAAAACAAGATCGGGGCAAGATAGCTAAAGCTCTGGCCTGCTTGATCGAACCAGTAGAGAATACCGGAGGCATGGTTAAGACGCTGGCTCAAGCTCAGCCCACGTAGTAAAAGAGGGTTGTAGGGGCTAAATAGGGTTTTTAGTGTGCCCTCTGCCCAGCGCACTCTTTGAACGATATACGCTGAAAAGTTTTCTGGAGCGGCTCCGATGCTGAGGAGTTCGTTCAGATAGAGGGTCTTGAATCCCTGGCTCTGGAGAAGCATTCCGCTTACCCAGTCTTCGACGATCGTTCCGATTGGCATTCCGCCGATCTTGTCGAGGTGTGTACGGCGAATCAGTGTAGAAGTGCCTGTGCAGACAATGCTGTTGGTTCTATCCCGTCCCGGTTGCACGACAGAATAAAACATCGTTTGCTCGTTGGGCAGGATGCCGCCCAAATTCAACTGCGGGGGATCGCTGTTGTAGAAATTTTGAGGCGTGACCAGCAGCGCCACTTCTGGATCTTGGAAAAAGCCAACAGTGCGCTCCAAAAAGTGATTGAGTGGCACAAAGTCAGCATCGAAGACCACAACGATGTCTCCTGTGGCATGTTTGAGCCCGTTGTTGAGATTGCCTGCTTTGGCATGGGCACTGTCTTTGCGGGTCAAATACCGACAACCAAGACTAGCGGCTAGTTCCGCTATTTCTGAGCGTCGCCCATCGTCCAAAACCCAGATCGTCTTTTTGGGGTAACGCATCGCTTTGCAGCCGACTAGGGTGCGCCGCAAAATGGTCGGTGGTTCGTTATACGTTGGAACAAAAATATCCACACTCGGGCAATAGGCACCGGAACACACTTGGATAGAGAGCCTATCAGCCTCTGGGGTACGGTCAGTGGGATTGAGGGTTTGGTAGGTGGCAACCACGACATTAAAGATGGCGAGACATTCCATCCCAAGCAGGATCAGACTAAATGCCCCGTTGTACCAGTCCAATACCAGAGTGGAAGTAACCCGCCAAAATAAATAGCGCAGGCAAAGCAAAATGGCCGCAAGACTAAAAAAGATGCGCAGACCCACAGGGGGCGAACCAGGAATAAAAGCGCGAAAAGCAAGGGTGGTTCCTGCCACGAGAGCGGCGGGAAACCAAATGTTGCTTTTATCGGCCACCGCGCCCATGTTGCTCGATAGCAACGTCCAATCGCAGATCAAAAAGACCAGACACAGGCAGATTAAAAAAAATTTCCAGGCTTTAAAAACCATGAGCCTACTTCTGAGGAAAGATCTTGACTTGGGCGAGCTGTCCCACACTACAGAACTGGGCGGCACTGTCAGATTGGTGCAACAGTAGCTGAGGATCGTCAAGTTCGATGCGTACCTGAGCCACCTGATTCGATTCGAGATCTGGCCGCTTGACAGCAACGTCTTGACCAAGCTCTGAGCCACCAGTGGGCTGAAAGCGGATCGTGCGGACTTTTCCTTGCAAGTTTAGGCCGTTTGCATAGAGTTCAACTGCAGCAGACGAACCGATTGCAATGCGCTTGAGATCGTCGATATTCACGAAGGCATCGACCCAAATATCTCGACAATCCAAGATCTTGAACAACACTTGGTTAGGAGCAACTTGGCCACCGCTTTGGACAGGTATTTCCCAGAGGACACCGTCGATCGGTGCTTTTGCCTTATAGACAGACTGTTGTAATTGGATGCGTGCTGTCGCTAAAACCGAGCGGGTAATCGCCAACTGATTCTGACTGAGTTGCCAGGTGGCGTAGGCTTCCTGGGACTGTAGCCTGGAAAGCCCTCCCTGGCGGGCAAGGTCAAGATACATCTGGTAACGACCATAAGCAAACCGTACAGCTTTTTCGTCTTTGCTTACGGAGCGCTCTGCTTGGATAACGTTCTGTCTAGCTAGCTCATCAGCAGATCCATTTGGTGATTCGATCCGTCTGCTGCTAACAACCAGGAGGGCTTGCTCTTGGTTGATCGATATACCGGCCACCAAAGAAGCTGGCTTCTCCACATAACCAGCAATGGGCGTGTGAGTGGAAATAATCTTGCCGTTGATAAAAGCTTCGCTGGCCACGACTGCTGTGAGCCTTGTCCACAAAAGCAATAATCCCCAAACCAAGATTCCGGAACCGCTCAGAAATAAAATAATTGCCACAACATTGAAGGATCGAAGACGATCCTGGAGCCAGATTAAACCTTGAGATTTTTGCATAGAAGTTATTTGGAAATCATCAGGAGCAGTTTGGAAGCCTGGGGTGCCTCGTAGGCGTGAGACTATGAAAATTAAACAATGAATTCGCCCTATGGATCTAGTGCTCTCGGCGTAGAGGCTGGCGCGCAAAGTAGAAATAAAGATTGCGCTTGATGGTATGGCTTGATCTTTGCATGGGGACTGCTGTCCTGAGATAAGTGCATTATTTTTTTAGTTATTCCGAAAGAGATAGCGAACTGCATTAGGGGTCAGGGGCAAGCCCCTACCCCTAAAACCCCTACCCCTTGGGGGACGGACGCGCCCGTCCCCCAAACCCCCTCGGCGAACTTTAATGGCTTGATACTCAGAATTGCATTGGGCGCGACCCGTGGTGGGGCGGAATTGGAGGGGGATTGGGAATGGTCTGGGTGCCAATGGAGTGCCTCCAAAAGATCTCAATGAGTTCCGGGGTTCTGGGGTTGCACTGGTAAGGTTTTCTGGTGTAGGGGCAAACCATGCTGCGCCCATCCATAGTGCGCAACCCTGGCAAGGATCGCTTGTGTCAGGTCGTGTGTGCTTGGTACTGCACTGGAGTAGGGTGGAAACGCAATTTCTTCCAGCCATTTTGAGTGGATGGGGTTTCTTGGAGAGTTTTTGATGATCTTGCGACCAGCTTGCCCAGGCGATGAGGAAACGATTTTTGGCCTGATCTGCGAATTGGCAGAGTATGAGAAACTGACGGATGCAGTGACGGGCAACCCTGAACGGCTGGCTGTGCATCTTTTTGGGCCAGAAGCTTTTGTGGAGGCAGTGATCGCTGAAGTGGAAGGAGTAGCGGTCGGTTTTGCCCTGTTCTTTCGCAACTTCTCGACTTTTTTGTCTACACCAGGAATCTATCTTGAAGACCTGTATGTGCAACCGGCTTTTCGGGGGCATGGCATCGGCAAAGCTCTGATTATGCATCTGGCTCAACTTGCGGTCGCACGTGGCTATGGCCGCCTTGAGTGGAGTGTACTGACTTGGAACACTCCAGCAATTGGGTTTTATGAGTATCTCGGCGCTGAAATTCTTGAAGGTTGGCGGGGCTGTCGGGTAAGTGGCGATCAGCTTATAAATTTGGCCCAAAAGTCTTCAGAATAGTTTGGGCAACGGCAATTTGGCGGGGACTGAAGTCGGCACTGCGCAGTTTTTCTAAATAGGCACTTTTTTGGTAGCGTTGCTTCAACTTGAATGCCTGACGGTAGGCACTTTGGGCGGCTGAAAGGTGGCCTAAGCGAAACTCGGCGATGGAAAGGGCGATCCAGGGATGGGGATTGGTTGGTTCGAGGCGGGCTGCGTCCTGGGCATGAATCTGGGCTTCAGCAAATTGACCGAGTTCCCAGAGGGCAAGGCTGAGGTTGTAGTGGGCAATCTCGTTGTTGGGCTGAATCTGGAGGGCAGCACGGTTGACAGCAACGGCCTTGGGATAGTCTGCGGTGAAGAGATAGATCACACCGAGGGCATTGAACGCTTTTTCGTCCTTGGGAGCGAGTCGCGTCACTTGCGTGAGGGTGTCGATGGCGCGTTGGTTTTGTCCGTGCAGATGCAAATACCAGCCGAGGTTGACGCAGGCACTCAATCGTTTTGGGTTGCGCAGTTGCAGGTTGCAATTGTGTTCACGCACTGCCAGTGTTTGCCCAGAGGCGGGTTCAAGACAAAAGCAGAGGAGTAAAAAAATCGCAGATGCTTTCACCAAAAACCTCAATATTAAGCTGCTATCAAGTTCCGATGGAGAATCGACGAGGAATCTCCTCACTTTAAATGGTTCTGGCACACTGAAGCAAGCGATGTCAGGACTCCCCCATGATTACCATTAGTGAAGCAGAAATCGGTAGAACTTTTGTACGCAATACAGACGAAGGCCCAAAGAAAATGTGTTACTTCCGTGAACAATTATTTGCCTTCAAGCAAGTCTGTAAGCACGAAAAAGAAGCATCTATTGTCTGTCGAGCCCTGCTCGCAGAAAAGCAGTTTTGTTTGATTTCTCGAAATAAAGACGGTGCCAGTATTTGGATTGAAATCCGTGAAACGCTGAATACGGAGCCAATTGAATCGTCAAAAACGGTAGAACAATTAGATCGGGCAACAGATGTGCGCACTGCTGTTGCGAAAGACAACACAGCCCAGCTTTCCATTCGCAATTTCAATCCTTCTGTGGCCACCCAACCGAGAGAAACGGTTGTAGCTTGTTCCGATGGTTTGATTATTTTTCGCCATGCCCGCGTCTAGAGCTGCGGTAAACTATTAACGAATGTTGCTCAGAGGCTAAAATGACCCGTGTCGTGCTTGTACGCCATGGCCAAAGTACCTGGAATGCCCAAGGCTGGGTGCAAGGACGCTCGGATATTTCGGTGCTGACGCAAACAGGAGAGGAACAGGCCGAGGCAACGGCCAAATTCTTGAAGGATGTCAGCTTCGCGGCGGTCTACGCCAGTCCTTTGCAGCGGGCACGGCGCACTGCTGAAATCATCGTCGGAAATCACCAAGCCATTGCCTTCGAACCGGACTTGATGGAAATCAATTTGCCGGGATGGGAAGGGCTAGACCATAAGCAACTGGCGGAGCGTTTCCCTGTCGAACATCATCTCTGGCAAGAAGCACCGGAACAGCTCGATATTGACGGTTTTAAGCCGATTGTGGATCTTTGGGAACAGGCTAGGCGCTTTTGGGGGCGTTGTTTGGCGACAGATCATCAAGGCTGTGTTCTCGTCGTCGCCCACAATGCAATTAACAAAGCTCTGATTGCCACTGCCCTGGGAATGCCCGAAAGCCGTTATGGGTCTTTGCTGCAATCAAATTGTGGTGTGAGTGTCCTGAATTTTGATGCCACGGGCTTTGCAACCCTAGAATCCCTCAACCTCACCGCCCATACAGGCAAGCCAATTCCTGCCCAAAAGAGTGGAACCCGGCTGTTGCTCGTTCGCCACGGTGAAACCGATTGGAATCGAATGGAACGCTTCCAGGGGCAGATCGATGTTCCCCTCAACTCCCAGGGTGAAAAGCAAGCAGCTTGTGCCGCTGAATTTCTTAAAGAGATACCCATTGACCAGGCTTTTTCCAGTCACCTCCTACGTCCAAAAGTGACGGCTGAAAAAATTCTTGCATTCCACCCTGGAGTTGCTCTAGAACTGGTGCCTGACTTGCAGGAGATCTCCCATGGCCAATGGGAAGGGAAGTTTAAAGAGCAGATCGAGGCCGAATTTCCGGGTCAAATCGCCCAGTGGCAAGCCAAGCCAGCGAGCATACAGATGCCCGATGGCGAGAACTTGCAGCAGGTTTGGGATCGGGTTTTACCCGCATGGCAACAGATTGCTGAATCTGTCGATGGCAAAACAGGGTTGGTGGTTGCCCACGACGCAGTCAATAAGACGATCGTGGCCTCGGTCCTCGGTTGCACTCCGGGTGATTTTTGGCGGTTTAAGCAAGGAAACGGATCTGTGACAGTCATCGACTACCCGAAAGGCCCGCAAGGATTGCCACAACTCAGTGCCGCAAATATTACTTCGTTCTTAGGCGGAGTCTTCGATTGCACGGCGGCTGGGGCACTTTGAGCAACTGAGCCTATAATATTGCGTAGCTTCCAGACTTCTGAATGTGTGGATGCTTTTCTATTTTGCTGTCTTTGCCATGGCCATCGAAAATAGTCGAAAAGCTTTTCTCAAGCAGATCGTTGCTGATGGGAGTGACAAACGCCATCCACTGAACGACGGCGAGACAATCACCTTAGGGCGCTCTGCGACCTGTCAAATAGTCCTCGATCCCCAGCAACATTCGGGGGTCTCCCGTGCCCATGCACAACTGCAACCAAGCCAAAAATTCAAGTCCAGTGGTTGGCAGATCTGTGACCTCAACAGTGCAAACGGCACGTTTGTCAATGGCCAAGCCGTCACAGATGCCTACATTCTGAAGTCAGGGGATCGCATCAGCCTGGGTCAAAATGGCCCAGTCTTTGTCTTTGAAGCGGAGGCACTCAAGGTACCGACGAACCCACGCAAACCTGCCAATGATGACGCTTTGAGCCTGACCCAGCTTTTTCCAATTACTTCCACAGGGGGAGAACTATTTAAAAAGGGCTACTTATTGCCCGGTATTTTGACCGTTATTGCTGTAGTGCTTCTCTTTACGACGGCTGCGGCTCCACTCTTATTTGATTCGATATTGGCCATCTATATTGCCGGAATGACCTATATTTTCGTCTACACGCTCTGCGGCAAACAAAAACCCTGGTGGTGGCTAATCGGGCTAGGGCTATTGACATTCATCATGTTAGATACCCCAATATTCTTGCTCTGCGCGATTGTCTTTCGCGATATATTTCCGGGTGATGCTTTTGGGATGATGGAGCAGATCAAAAATGGCGTTGAAGTTGGAATTGTGCAGCGCTTAGTAACCTACTTCTTTGGGGCAGGCATGTGCGAGGAGTTTTTTAAAGCGATTCCAATCTTTCTTTGCTTTTACTTAGGCCGCAAATTGAAAAGTCCTTGGCGCGAAAAATTGGGTGTCCTTGAACCCCTCGACGGGATTTTGATTGGTGCTGCCTGCGGGGTCGGTTTTACATTGAATGAAACTTTACTCCAGTATGTTCCCCAGATTATGAAGACCGGGAGTGATGGGATGCTACTTGGCTTGCAACTCCTATTGCCCCGAATTTTAGGCAATATTTCTGGGCACATGGCTTACAGCGGCTACTTTGGTTACTTCATTGGACTTGCTGCTCTTAAGAACAAGCCTATCCAACAAGCCCAAGTGATTGGGATTGGTTTTGTGACTGCGGCTTTGATTCATGGACTTTGGGATACAGTATCCGACTACAGTCCTATTTTCTTAGTCCTGATCGGGGTGCTGGCCTTTGCTTTCTTGATGGCGGCAATTCTTAAAGCGCGCAAACTTTCGCCGTCCCGCAACCAAAATTTCGCCACCCAATTTGTTTCCCCAGAAGAGTGAAAGTTCCGTACTCCTGCTGCTGGCAATGCAAAACCGGCTGGGTATACTGTGCCGTTAGATTCTAAGTCGTGGGTATCTCATGAGTGAATTTTTGAAGGGCTTTGGCGATCTCCTTGAACTTGCCAAGTTGCTTGAAGAGAAGGCCGCGAATGGCGAATTGAAGACAGAATTTCAGGTCAATTCTCGTGGCTTTAGCAGTATGCCCCGCAGCACCATGGGGGCAAGCCGAGTCGTGCGTCCCCAGTCTGAAGCACCAACGCCACCGTCTTCTCCGGCTGCCGATGCTCCATCCCCCGCAGTGAAGCTGAAAGATGTCGGTGGATTGGGCGAACAACTGAAGGCTTTAAGAGAACTCGTTGAAATTCCACTTAAACGTCCAGAGCTACTCGATCGCCTTGGACTCGAAGCGCCACGGGGCGTTTTGCTAGTCGGGCCGCCAGGTACAGGCAAAACCCTGACAGCCCGTGCCCTTGCCGACGAATTGGGTGTGAGCTACATCGCCATCGTCGGCCCAGAAGTGATGGGCAAGTACTACGGAGAAGCCGAAGGAAGGTTGCGCTCTTTGTTTGAAAAAGCAGCGAAGTCTGCGCCCTGCCTGATCTTTATCGATGAAATTGATAGCCTTGCGCCTGATCGATCAAAAGTGGAAGGGGAAGTCGAAAAGCGCCTTGTCGCGACACTACTCGGTTTGATGGACGGTTTTGCCCAATCGAAAGGGGTGATTGTTCTCGCTGCCACCAACTGCCCCGATACCCTCGATCCAGCCCTACGTCGGCCTGGACGCTTTGACCGCGAAGTGCGCTTTGGTGTCCCAGATCGCGCTGGCCGCTTAGAGATCTTGCGGATCCTGACTCGGACAATGCCCCGCGACTCTTCGGTGAGTCTCGATACGATTGCGGATCTTGCCGTCGGCTTCGTCGGCGCTGATCTCAAGGGCCTCTGTCAAAAAGCAGCCTACAATGCCCTGCGTCGCCTCGTCCCCGATATGAGCGTCGCTCCACCTGAAGAGATGTTTCTCACCCAGTCCGATTTCTTGCAAGCGATCAAAGAAGTGAAACCAGCCGTGCTGCGCTCCGTCGAAGTGGAATCTCCAAATGTTCCCTGGGAGGAGATCGGCGGTCTTGAAGAAGTGAAGCAAACCCTCCGCGAATCGGTCGAAGGCGCATTACTTTATCCTGAATTGTATGAACAAACTGGAGCGAAAGCACCCCGTGGGATTTTGCTTTATGGCCCACCAGGAACCGGGAAAACACTGTTAGCGAAAGCAGTTGCTTCTCAAGCGCGGGCAAACTTTATCGCGGTCAACGGCCCAGAACTGCTCAGTCGCTGGGTTGGAGCCGCAGAACAGGCGGTGCGCGAACTCTTTAGTAAAGCCCGCCAAAGCTCGCCTTGTGTGGTCTTTATTGACGAAATCGATACCCTCGCTCCAGCACGGGGGCGATACAACGGGGATTCTGGGGTGAGTGACCGTGTTGTTGGACAGCTCTTGACCGAACTTGATGGTCTTTGCGATGCCAAGAGTGTGTTGTTGATCGGGGCTACCAATCGGCCTGAGACGCTTGATCCTGCCCTTCTGCGCGCAGGCAGGCTGGATTTGCAACTCAAAATCGATCTACCGAGTACTGAGAGCCGCTTCGCGATCCTCCAAGTCCACAACCAGGAACGCCCGATCGTCGGTGTGGACTTGGCTGAGTGGGCGGAGCGCACGGAGGGATTCAGTGGCGCAGACTTGGCTTTGCTCTCCAACCAGGCTGCACTTGTGGCGATCCGCCGCTTTCGTGCCGTGGGTCAACGGGAACCCAGCCAAATTCGTGTCGAGGCCCAGGACTTTGAGACTGCCTTTCAAGTGCTCAAGGCCCAAAAGGAAATCGGATAAGTTCGTCGTGTCTTCACAATTACTCCGTATTTCTACGGAGTAATTTGTATCTGGTGAAGGGCACAAGGCAATAGAAAACTGATTGATGAAATTCAGTAATTGCCCTTGTTAGAAATCCCTTCGAAAAACCCACTCTATACGGGTGTGGGCAACGACTGTTAACAAACAGGTTTAGTAACTCACCAATCAGCCGTTTACTCGTAGGAATTAGCCATGGCCGTTGAGAAAGTAAACTCCTCCTCCAGTCTGGCCGAAGTCATCGACCGTATCCTCGACAAGGGTATCGTCATTGACATTTGGGCCCGTGTTTCCCTTGTTGGTATCGAACTGCTAGCTGTTGAAGCCCGCGTCGTTATCGCCTCGGTAGAAACCTACCTTAAGTACGCCGAAGCCATCGGCCTGACCACTCAGGCTGCTGTCCCGAATGCTTAGTTAAGACTGAGGGGAGCGTCTTGCTCCCCTTATTCATTTCCCCATGCTCAGCGAGGATTTTAATCAGATGACCATGCTCAAAGACTCCTGGTTGCACCGTGTGCGTGCCCACAGACAGCAGATTCAAGCTGACAACATCGTCCGTCAGCAAGCAACCCACGCCTCCCTCGCGGCGATCACGCAAAACCGCATCACGCGCTCCGCAAAAGACCAACAAATTCGCCAACATGAGCGTCAAGTCTTGGCCGATACCCAAGCAGAATTTTTGACCCAAACTCGTACCGAGCGCGAAGCGCAAACTGCAGCACTGCATGCCTCATTGGATGCATTTAAAGCTGCTCTCGCAGAAGAGACCCAAGCATTTTTGAACCTGACGACGACCCAACGCGCCCAGATGTCAGCGCAACTCCATGCGCACCTGAGCACTTTTCATCACACCCTTGCCACCGATGTCGAAACATTTTTGACTGAAACTGCCTGTCTTCGCAGCATTGATGCCGAAGCCCGCCGCGATCAGTTGCAACAATTTCATGCCGGTCTGCAATCCTCTGTGCAAGCTTTCTTGATCAGTCACAGTGAAGACCGTCAGGCCATGGCCGAAGAACTCGCTGCTGACTTGCAAGCATTCCGCCGCCTGATTCATGACGATGTTGCGAAGTTGAGCGCTGAAACCCAGAAATTTATGCAAGGGGTTTCGGTTGCCCATGTCGAGCGTACAACGGCTCTTTGGCAAATGCTCGGTGCATTTCATCAAAATTTGCGCTACGACGTTTGGGGCATTGGTACCCCTGTCGAAGCGCCACAAGTAGAGACCCCCAAGCCCGCACCAACAGTAAAGCCTGCTGTCAAGGCAAAACCCGGCACGCCAAAAGCCGAAGCCCCCAAGCCAACTCCTGCCCCTAAAGCTGACGCTCCTAAATCAGTGCCTGCCCCTAAGGCTGAAACTCCCAAGCCAACTCCTGCCCCCAAGGCTGAAGCCCCTAAGCTAACTCCTGCCCCAAAAGAACCTAGCGAACCAGTACTTGCTGGCCTTGAATTGCAAGTGATGAACTTTCTCTTGGCCTCCCAGGGTGCAGTGATGCAGGAGATCGAATCGAGTTTGACGATCAACCGCTTTCAAGCCACCGATGCCCTGCGCCCCCTGATCGACTCAGGCCGCGTCATCAAGCGTGGACGCACCTACATTGCCCGCGAGCACGAACATCTAACTGCTGAGGATCTGCTGTGACCACTGTTCTCCAAACCCGTCCCCGCCAATTTGTGAATACGCCAGCCTTCGATCGCATTACCCAACGGGCACTGCGCTATCTGCAATCTGGTTACTCAGTGCACCTGCGAGGTCCAGCAGGGACGGGCAAAACTACCCTTGCGATGCACCTTGCTGCCCTGATCGGTCGTCCGATGATGTTGATTTTTGGGGATGATGAATCCCGTACTTCGGATTTGATCGGCAATCAGCAGGGCTACAGCCGCAAGAAAGTGGTGGATAACTATATTCACAGCGTCGTCAAAGTCGAAGACGAACTGAAGCACAACTGGGTGGATTCGCGGCTGACCATGGCCTGTCGTGAAGGCTTCACGATGGTGTACGACGAGTTCAACCGCTCTCGCCCAGAAGTGAACAATGTTTTGCTCTCTGCCCTCGAAGAAAAGCTTTTGGCTTTGCCCCCTTCTGCGGATCGCACCGAGTATGTACGGGTGCATCCCGAATTTCGTGGCATCTTTACTTCGAATCCTGAAGAATACTGCGGGGTGCATCAAACCCAGGACGCTCTGCTTGATCGTCTGATCACCATCGATATTCCTGAACCAGATCTGTTTACTCAACAAGAAATTCTTGAACAGAAGATAGGCGTTTCTGCTGCTGCTGCTCTGGGCATCGTGACCCTGGTGCGCAACTTTCGGGTGAAGACCAACAACGAAAAATCTTCGGGTTTGCGCGCTTGTTTGATGATCGCCAAGATTGCGACTGAGCATAAAATTGCGATTCAGACGGCCGATCCTGACTTCAGTGATTTGTGCGCGGATATCTTGCTTTCGCGATCTGCTTTGTCTTCTGTGCAAGGACGGGTCATTCTTGGGGAACTCTTAGGAAGTCTGTAATAAAGAAAGATTTCTTCCACCTCTGATTCTGGGGTGGAAGCTTAGGCCAGGAGTTCCATAGTGACAATCTCTCCAACCCGCAGCAGTAGCGAACCTCGCCACATTGCTAATTCCACCCAAGGTTCTACCTTGGCCGATATTCTTGAACGGGTTTTAGATAAAGGCATCGTCATCGCTGGGGATATTAGCGTTTCCGTCGGTTCAACAGAACTGCTCAATATCCGGATTCGTCTGTTGATCTCCTCCGTAGATCGGGCGAAAGAAATGGGCATCAACTGGTGGGAGGGCGACCCGTACCTCAACTCCCAATCCCGTGTGTTGATGGAGTCCAACCAAAAGCTGCTAGAGCGGGTTAACACTCTCGAATCGCAGCTTAAATCTCTGCAAGCTGCGGCTCCGGAGAATTAAGCCATGTCTTCGATCGTGCCTGCGAAGAAGCCTGATGCGGGTCTCGCGCCGCTCTTGATGACCGTGGTCGAACTCGTCCGCCAATTGCTCGAAGCCCAAGTGATTCGACGGATGGAAACTGGGGCGATTAGCGATGTGGATCTTGACCGCGCTGCCGAAAGTTTGCGCAAGCTGGAACTGCAAGTCGTCGAAGTCTGCGACACCCTGGGCATCAATCCCGAAGATTTGAATATGGATCTCGGTGAGGTGGGCACTCTACTTCCAAAGAAGGGCAGTTATTACCCCGGTAGACCCTCAAGCCGTTCCTCGATCCTTGAACTCTTGGATCGTCTGCTCCACACCGGGGTCGTCTTGGATGGCCAAGTCGATATTGGGCTAGCTGGCCTTGACTTGATCCACGCTCGTTTGCAACTCGTCCTGACTTCTCGACCGCTCTAGGATTGCTCAATGAACAACAACGTTTATCTGTATGGGATTCTGCCCGCCCCCGGCCCCCAGGAACTCGAACTTGAGGGACTCGACAAACAGCGCGTCCAGATCCAGAGCATGGATGGATTTACTTTTCTCTACTCCGAGGCGAAGCAGTCCAAGTATCTTGCGAGCCGCCGCAACTTACTCAGTCACGAACGCGTCCTCGAAGAAGTGATGCACCAAGGCTATCGGACAATCTTGCCCCTCCAGTTCGGCTTGGTGGTTGAGACTTGGGAAGAAGTCAGTGATCAACTCACTGGCCCCTACTCAGAAGCCCTCACTCGCCTGTTTGCTCATCTCGATGGGCACCGCGAAGTGAGCGTCAAAGTGATGTGGGACGAAGCAAACGAATTGCAATTGCTCATGGCCGAGCGACCCGAACTCCAAGCCCAGCGGGACAGTCTCACAGGCAAAACCTTGAATATGGACGAAGTGATCCGCATCGGTCAGGCTGTCGAAAAAGCGATGGCAGAGCGCAAAAACGAGATCGTCAATGCTTTTCGAAATGCCCTCAAGCCCCTGAGTGTCGAATCTGTCGAGAACGATCCGATGATGTCGGACATGATTTTTAATACGGCGTTTCTGATTCCCTGGGAATCGGAGATGGCCTTTAGTGTCTGGGTCGAAACCCTCGATCAACAGTTCGAAAATCGCCTACGCATCCGCTACAACAACTTCACTGCACCCTTCAACTTCGCCCAGATTTCCGCTCTAGAGGGCAACGCATGATCTTCGATATTCTCTGCTTTCCTGTGACTGGTGTTGCCTGGATCGGCAAACAGATTCAAGAACGCGCCGTCGCTGAACTCGACGATAAAGAAAACCTTCACAAACGCCTTCTAGCCCTCCAACTCGCCTTCGACATCGGCGATATCGCTGAAGAAGACTTTGAAACCCAAGAAGAAGAACTCTTGCTCGCCATTTCCGAATTAGAAGAACTTCAAGAGCAAGAATCTTAACCGATTCTATGGACGTGAGCCAGCGCTGCGGGCTACCTTGATGATACTTGCCTCAGAGGTTGCTGATGAAGGCTCCTACTGGTCGTTTCCTCACGTATGAGGAGTATCTAAACTATGAGGACGGTACGGACTACCGCCATGAACTAGTTGATGGAGTCTTGGAGGCTATGACCCCAGCCACTGGCAAGCATAGTCGGATTGTTAGAGCCTTGCTGTTTTGCCTCCAGACAGAAGTTGATCGTTCAGCTAGAGACTGGCAGGTGCGTCAGAGTGAGACTGGAGTACAGACCACCTCACGGCGAGTGCGGATTCCAGATCTATGCATTCTGACAGCTCAACAGGTCGAGGATATTGAAAACACAGCTGCCGTGCTCCAGACACCACCGCCCCTAGTCGTCGAAGTGGTCAGTCCTGAATCGATCACGCGGGATTATCGCTTCAAGCGCTCCGAGTATGCAGGCATTGGGGTGAATGAGTACTGGATCGTGGATCCGCTGGAGCAGAAAGTCAGTGTCCTCGTCCTAGAGGAAGGTTTCTACGAGGAGTCCACGTTCCAGAACGGGGAGGTGATCGCTTCACCAACCTTCCCAGACTTAGGTCTGACTGCTGAGGGTATTCTCAATCCCAACTGATATCTCTCATCTGTCAAATCAGGATGAAACGTTAATTCTTCGTAGGCTGAAGCGTCGTGTTTCGTTGAAATCTCTCAATGTGACAAATATAGGGATAATTTCTGGCAGGGCATTCATTTTTGCCATCCCATCTACGGCGTGGGCATTTCTTTGCATCCCAGCAGCCGAACTTGGCTTTCGCGTCTTTGGCTGAAAGTAGGCAGCTAGAAATGCCCAAAAACTGTCTAGAATATTGGGTTCACTTCACAGAATCCCTCTAAACAGCAATAAAACTCTCAACTGCGAATCCCTGTCATAGGTTTCATCATTTGGGGAATAAGTCTGAGGAGTACTTTATTTGGCAAAGGAAAAGAACAATTTTGGGTCATACTAAACTCCTGAAATAGCTATTTCTCGAGACTTTGCCATGGCATCAACACCCCCTAGCGGCCCACCTCTCCTGCCAACGCCTACATCCCACCCTTTTAAAGGCGCGTGGGGGGATTGGTTAGCTGGGAGTGGCCCGGTAGACGATCAGCACCGCGACGAAGAAGACCATCCCTGGTACGCAGTTCTCTGGCTAACTGGTATGGATTATTTCTCTAGCTTGGGTTTCCAACCCGGCCTAGCA
The DNA here is from genome assembly GCA_014379585.1 of Gloeobacterales cyanobacterium ES-bin-313. Lineage (GTDB taxonomy): Bacteria > Cyanobacteriota > Cyanobacteriia > Gloeobacterales > Gloeobacteraceae > JACMLN01. Next base: position 19,871 of record JACMLN010000077.1, read on the forward strand.
CTCTTAGCCGCTGGTTCGATTGCGCCCCTGGCAACGCTGTTTTTAATTGCTCTTACTCTCGGCGGCGCTGTGCCGATCTACTTCCAAGTCGCGAAGCGCTCTTACAGTGGCCAAGGTTCCATTGCCATGTTGGAACGCTTACTAAAAGGTTGGTGGAGTAAATTACTTGTCCTTGCACTCTTGGGTTTTGCCGCCACAGACTTTGTGATCACGATGACCCTTTGTGCTGCCGATGCCAGTGAGCACCTTATTCACAATCCATTTCTAGAAGAATTGCTCAAGGGCCTGCATTTACCCATCACACTGGCTTTACTAGGATTATTGGCTGGGGTGTTTCTGCTTGGTTTTTCAGAAGCCGTCAACCTCTCTGTCTTTGTCGGCATTCCTTATATTCTTCTGAACTTTGTTTTGCTAGGTCGCTGCCTGAGCGAAGTGGTATCGAGGCCAGAGCTGATTAGCAATTGGCAGACCGCTCTTACAAATCAAGGTGACCCAACCGCTTTATTTGTGCTTGCTGCCCTCGCATTTCCGAAACTGGCACTTGGGTTAAGCGGTTTTGAAACTGGGGTCTCCGTGATGCCGCTCGTCGATGGTGGGCCAGGGGATAGTGAAAAACCCGTTCCTGAAGGCCGAATCAAAGGCACACACAAATTATTGCTTACAGCCGCCCTCTTAATGAGCGGTCTACTGCTTATTTCTAGTTTCGTCACTACCTTGCTCATTGCCCGTCAAGATTATGCCACCGGGGGAAAAGCATCTGGACGCGCACTCGCGTACTTAGCCCATACCTACCTAGGCGACGGATTTGGCACTGCCTACGATCTCTCGACGATTGTCATTCTTTGGTTCGCAGGCTCCTCAGCGATGGCGGGTCTTTTGAATCTGCTGCCGCGCTACTTACCTCGCTTCGGAATGGCACCTGCCTGGATCCGTTTTAGTCGTCCGCTGGTACTCGTGCTCTTGATCATCAATGTCATTGTCACACTTATTTTCAAGGCAAATGTCGAGGCCCAAGGTGGTGCTTATGCAACAGGTGTGCTTGCATTGATCCTTTCGGGGGCACTTGCTGTTTCCCTCGCGCTCGGCCAGGAAGCTCGCACAGAGGGGAACAACCAAAAACGCTTACTCAGTTTCTATTTCTGGGCTGTCACTGTCTTATGTGCCTATACGTTTATTGTTAATATCTTTGAGCGACCCGATGGGCTGATTATCTGCGGTATTTTCATCACAGCCATTTTGATCATTGGTGCGCTCTCCCGCTCAAGCCGTGCCACAGAATTGCGGGTTGAACGCCTTGACTTTACTGACCAGACTTCTTCTGAGCTTTGGCCAGCTCTGTGTGAAAGAAAGGTGTGGCTTGTTCCTGTAAGCGACCTGCGTCCCGAATCCCTTGAGCGCAAACGCTTTGAAATCCGCAATGACTATGTCACCGACAAGAAACTGGCCTTTGTACACATTAAGCTCCTCGATGACCGAAGTGAGTTTTTGAGTATTTTGCGCATTCGTGTGACTTGCTACGGGGAAGACTACTTTATTGAGGTCGAAGGAGCGACCACGATTGCGAACACGATCGCCTATGTCAGCGAATTGATCGATCCAGCCGCTGTCTTCTTGAAACTACGCCGCCGCAGTCTTGCCCTTCAGTCGCTGCAATTTCTGTTGTTTGGTGAAGGTGAAACAGCGCTTACGGTCTATCAGGTGCTTGAAGAGTACTGGCGATGGACACCGGAGGAAGATCTGCGTCCCCGATTGATTCTTGCAAGTGATTAAGACGTTGCCGACTAAGGAGAAATCTCTCGATGAAAACTGCATTAGGGGTGTTAGTGGGTACGCTAAACATAGCGAACTGCATTAGGGGGCAGGGACAAGCCCCACCCCCTAAAACCCCCGCACCGTGGTGGACAGACTGCCTTTCCCCCACACCCCCTTGGCAACTTTTACGGATTGGTACTAAGAATTGCATTGGGCGCTACGCGTGGTGATGCGCAATTGGAGGGGGATTGGGAATGGTCTGGGTACCAATGGAGTGTATCTATGGGATGCCAATGGTTTTGGGCGAGGGGCTGCGAGTTGCGTTTCTGTAGTTTTCTCGCTACTCACTGCATCCTCTTCAAGACTGATTTACTAAAACTCGTTAAGAAACGTTACACTGAAGCTAGATAAATACAAATACTCTCTAAAACAAATACATGATGTTCTTGAAGTCTGTCCAACCGATTATTCGTCGCAAACAACATGCCCTTGATGTTCAAGATCAAGAAGGGCTGCTGAAGGTTCAGTTGAAGATCAAGGATCGGACGCTGTTCTCCCGTTTTTATACGCGGATCGATCAGGTCTTCCTGCTCTGGAGTGGTATTACTGGGATCATCTTCTTGACAGGACAGTTTTCAGCCTTGAGTTGGATGTCTCAGGCGATTCTCTGGACGATCCTGACGCTGATCGGTGCTTTTGGAACCGTTTCCTTGGCGTGGTATTGGGTAACGGTTGAGCGCCTACAGTGGGTTATTTTTGCCTGGGTTGGGCTGATGCTGGTAGGCGTGGGACTGACGGATTGGGGCATCTTTGGGAATGGGGGGGAACTGCTTCCGTATCTCAGCGTTCTGTGGCTGGGTCTGAGCGCCTTCGGATACTTGACCACGGCGTGGGGCATGAAATCCCGTGCATTCATGATCAATGGACTACTGCACTTGGGGGCTATTGCCCTCTTGCCCTACGTCGATACTTGGCAGTTTCTTTTAACCGGAATTGTGACGGCTGGAAGTCTTTTTCTGTTAGCAGAAGTGCAGTGGGATATGAAATCCACAACCTATTGTTTAAGGCTGACAGAAGCACAGAGGCTGATTAATCAGCAGCAGCGTCAACTGCGGGAATTAGAAGATGAGAACCAACGCAGTGGACGAGTAGTGAAAGTGGCGGCATTGCCAGTAGCTAGTCCTAAGCTCTAGAGACAAGAGATCTTTCAGAAGGTCTACTTCGAGTCGATATACTCGCGCCAACGGCTGATTTCACCACTACGAAAATCGATCAAAATCGCATCGTCCGCCTTGTAGCGATTTCCTGTCGCTTTATCTGTATTTTCCCAATGCCATTCCACGGCGGCACGGTCAACCTCACGGTCATTGAGAGAGGGACTGGCAACTAAAATTTGCAAAATCTTGATGCTTACATCTGAAGAAGTTGCAGCAAAATCCACTACAGATTGCTGGATGTCTGTCTGCCCAGTCAGATGTTTACCTGGAAAAATAAACTCGCCATCGTCAGTAAATAAAGAGGAAAAAGCTTCTGCGTCTAGTGCGACCCAGGCGTTTGCTGCTCTTTTTATAGTGTCTCGGATCTCTTGGGCTTGCATCTTGCCTACTATCTGATTAGATGTTGTTTATTCTATCGATCTGTTCATGTCCTTTTTAAGATGTGAGGAAGAGTTCTAGTGACCAGCTATGTAGTGTTAGTGCCACGGCGGTTCTGGTGGAAGGTTTAACTTCCCTTAGGCAACTATAAACAGGGGAAACGATAAAAACCCTGACCACTACTGAATCACTAGAACTCTCACCAAAGTTTGCCACTTGTTCCCTGACATTCGTTCCCCTTCGGGTTAACAATTAGCAGGCACAAACCGCAAAAAGTCCTGTTATGGCGTGCAGATGAATTTGTTTTTCATCCGCATGAATCTATATTCGCTGATGCCTTTCTGTCAGCCATCCTTCTTGAGGGATAAAGCCTCGTGCTCTAGAGAGGGTACTGGAATCGTTGGAAATAAGCTAACTGCACTTGGAAAAAATCGTTTTTTGAAGTGGAATATTGGGTCGAAAGCTTCTTAATGAGTTCGTTTCTTGACATGCATGTTCTTATCCAAAAACTGCCTGAAGATGGATGACAGATTTTCTCCGCCGTAGCATCTTGATGTGGATACTGGGGTCAAGCATATGACTTTTGAGCAGGGCTCTGACTGGCTGGCAAACTTTATCGAGTTTCCTCAACCAAAGATTGGGGGTGGCTGGCCTGTGATTGGCTACTGGGCAGAAAACACCCTTAACCTCGACGGACCTCGGCTTTGGCAAAAGCTATTGCACGAACACGCTTGCAAGTCCTGTGCCTGGGGAACAAAGGGTTTTACGAATGAGTTGGGGCAACCCCTACAGCGCTGCATGAAAGGTCTGGAGGCGGAAAAGGGTGATATTCAAGCTGGAATTGCTGCTGATTTTTTTGCGCGATACTCCATCGATCAGTTGCAAGAATTGGACTCTTACCAAGCAGAGAGACTTGGGCGCTTGAGTTATCCGGTTATTTTGCGCCCTGGTAGCCATTACTATGAACCAATCGGTTGGGAAGAGATCTACCATATTGCCCATCAAGCCTTTCAACGTCCACCAGAACGGCTTGCTTCCTATAGTTCTGGCCGAAGTTCCAATGAAGCTGCTTTTACTTTGCAGTTGATGATGCGGGCGTTAGGCTCGGAAAACTTGGCCGATTGTTCAGATCTTTGCCACGTTCCAAGTACTCGCGCCCTTGGCAAAATGTTCGGTACAGGTACTTCTGTCGTCGAGTTGAAAGATCTGCACAAAGCGGATTGTTTCGTGTTGATTGGCTCTAATGCACCAGCGAATGCGCCTCGGTTAATGAATGAGTTGAAGGATCTGCGCGCTCGGGGTGGGAAGATCTTGATTATTAATCCGGTGGTTGAAGTTGGATTGGTGAAATTTGCCTCGCCAGCCGAATTGAACTCGCTTGTCTTTGGCTCCGATATTTCATCTTTGTACCTCCAGCCCCATCCCGGAAGCGATGCCGCTTTATTTCTTGGTATTCAAAAGTGGTTGGTGGAAGAAAATCGGGTGGATTACAACTATCTTCGCAACCATACTACTGACTGGGAAGCGGTTGTAGAACAGGTCAAGTCCCTCGATTGGGAAGACATTGTCACTGTCTGTGGTATCTCTGTGGCTGAAATTGCAGCTGCAGCGCAGATGATTGCCGATGCTGAGCGAACCATCTTTGCTTGGGCGATGGGGATTACGCAGCAAGCCAACGGGGTGAGTAATGTCATGGCAGTTGCGAATACTGCGCTAATGACTGGAAATGTCGGCAAAGAAGGGACAGGTTGTATGCCCGTTCGCGGCCATTCCAACGTGCAAGGCTTTGGATCGATGGGTGTGACTGCTGAACTTAAAGAAACGATTCGTCAAGCTTTAGAAAAACTTTTAGGGCGTTCTTTGAGCCGCGTTCCTGGTTACAATACCCGCAAACTGATTCGCGCCTGTGAGGCGGGGCAAGTCTCGAGTTTGCTCTGTTTGGGTGGAAATTTATATGCGGCAAACCCTGATCGTGAGCAGGCACGTCGCGCCCTAGCCAACGTTGAGACGATCATTTATCTGTCCACCAAACCGAATATTGGTCACTTTCATGGTCTAGCGGCGCAGCAGACCATCATTATTCCGGTGCTAGCTCGCGATGAGCAAACGTACATTACAACCGTAGAGTCAGGCAATAACTTCGTCCGTCATAATCAGCCTGGTGACACCCATTTAGACCGTCGCCATGTGATTGCTGAAATTCAGTTCTTCACCCATCTGGCGGGCTTATTGCTCGGTAAAGATCCGATCGATTGGCAAAGAATGCGGGATCCTGAGTATATTCGTCAACTGATCGCCACGGTCATTCCTGGGTACGCTCAGATCGCCGATATTGGTCGAACACTCAAAGATTTTACGATTGAAGGCCGAATCTTACACGATAGTACTTTCCCGACGCCGACGGGCAAAGCAAAGATGTTCGTCACACCTTTGCCTGTGCTGACTATGCCAGCGCCTCAAAGTCTGGGTGCTGAAGCGAATGAGAAAGCGAAGGCATTTATTTTAATTACTGTCCGCTCCTACAGTCAGCACAATACGGTGGTGTATAAACCGGGCGATTACTATCGGGCGATGCCGCACCGCAATTGCTTGCTGATGAACCCAAAAGATGCCCTAGAAGCAGGTTTATCGGAACACGCTCTCGTTGTTGTTCAAGGTGCAGTCGGCAAGCTTTCTCACGTAGAAGTGATTTTTGGCAAGATTAAATCTGGAAGTATTCTGATGTTCTATCCAGAAACAAATGCGATCATTCACCCTGAAGAAGACCCGCAATCCGATATTCCTGCTTTTAAGCGCAATCCTGTGCTTGTCTATGCGGAAACTGAAGCAATGGCAGGCGCTTTCAAACCAGGTCTTCAATCCCAAAAATAATCCGAAAGTGTTCCCATACACCCCTTATACCGATTTTTCATTGACATGAGTGACTGAGGCATCAAAACCCAATGCTCCTCTCATCGCTAACCCAAACCTCTCCCAATCCCCCTCTAATTCCGCACCACCACGCGGGGAAATTCAAAATTCAAAATTAAGAATTCAAAATTCAAAATTTTGAATTCTTAATTTTGAATTCAATGGTTTTCGCCATGAGTCCGGGACGCGCAGCGTCATACCTACCGTGCCACCAGTCCACAGATTTGGCTGGTTGCGCACCCGCCCGCAACGTGGGAAGAGGACTGCGCAACCCAGCAACACCAAGTATCAAGCCACTAA
>JACMLN010000078.1 GCA_014379585.1 Gloeobacterales cyanobacterium ES-bin-313
CCTTGGACAAGAGTTCTGTACTGCTCTTTTTGGACTTGTTAGTCCATGTAGAATTGCATAAGCACAGTTGCCCCTCCTCAAAATAGAATTCTCAGAGCTAATTCGTAAAGTTGTTAAGCAGTTTTGGGGGTATGTTGGACAGCCCCATGGGGCTAACTTCGTGTCGCCGTCAATCTTCGCAAGATCAGTCGAATGCTGGCCAGATAAATCATCGACTCACTACTTTCTGGCCATCGCTCTTAGTCTTTACTTAAACGCCTCTCATGCAGCAGCCACTCCACAAGGGACTAACTGCGTGTCGCCGAATGTACGCTCAATCACCCAACGTCCTGCCCCCGCATGGGGGTTGACTTCCGGTACAAAACCTTTGTATTGCGGGTCAGGCTTGCTAACCTCCACCTCCTAACCACACACGTTTGCCACTGCCTCAGCGATCTTGGCTGTGTAGCCCTGATCCACCAGGATCTTCTTCAGGCGAGGCAGCCTGCCCTTCATACTCATGGACAAAGCAGCAAGACCTTCGCGGTCTCCTGTGTTTGCTGCCGCCACGAACACCTTCAAGATCAATCCCAAAGTGTCTACCATCAGGTGATGTTTGCGGCCTTTAACTTTCTTACGACACGCAGCGCCGCGCAGCAAGCCCCCTCGGGGGGTTAGCCCTTGAGGGTTGCTGTCGAAACCTGTAACGCCCTCCCTATTTGTCTTCACTGACTGGCTATCGACGATGCTCAAGCTGGGTTGGGATTCTCGTCCTACCGCCTGACGCGCTTTGGGCATTAATAACTGGCCAATGTCCATCTTTATTCCACTGGTCGTAATACGTATAGACCGTGGTATAAGGTGGCAAATCGTGAGGCATCATCTCCCACTGGATGCCCGTATGCAGCACGTACATGATGGCATTCACTATCTCTCGCATATCCACAGAACGCGTTCTACCGCCGGGTTTAGCTTTTGGTAGCAGAGGTTCGAGTATGGCCCACTGAGCATCGGTTAGATCCGTCTTGTAAGGTTTGCGATCCATATGTTCAATCAGCGCACGTTCTTGAAGAATAGCGTAAACGTACTTACTGAGCACTTTCTCTTAACAGACTTTACGAATTAGCTCTTAGTAAGAGTCGATGGAATCCCAGGCAGGCAGGAGCTTTTATACAAATTCACCTAGGCAGGAAAACCTGCAACCAGTCGATCAAAAAACCCTAATATATTGCAACTTCCGGTAGAAGAGAGAGGCAAAACTGAACGCTATAGTTTAAGAATGAAGACTTATCAGGAATAGACCAGTGATGAATGATGAATGCCCGACTTATCGTTAATCCCACCTCTGGCTCGGTTGAAAATCCGCAGTTGTTCGCTGAGCTGATCCATGCTTTGCAAGCTCAAGGCATTCAAGTTGACCTCTATACAACCACACCCGATGAAGATGGAGAGGGTCTGGCGGCGGCAGCGGCCCAAGCGGGAGCTAAACTTGTAATTGCAGCGGGAGGAGATGGTACGGTTGCCGCCGTAGCCCGTGGATTAGTGCATACACCAACAGTACTCGGCATTATTCCTATGGGGACACGTAATAACGTCGCAGCTAGCCTACATATTCCTAGTAATGTAACCCAAGCCATCCAAACCCTAGTCGAGGGCAAGGCAGGTCAGTTTGATATGGGCAAGGTGAATAGTTATAACTTTATAGAAGTTGTAGGAGTAGGTCTAGACGCTGTACTTTTTCCTTGTGGTGAAGAAGTCAAAGAAGGAATTAAGAAAAATTATTGGACTGCTTTCAAAGGTATCTTCTCAGGGTTCAAAACTTTTTTACAGTTTAGACCACACCGTTTGGTCTTGCGCTTGGATGACAAACGGATGCATCGACTACGTACGTTGCAAGTCAACATTTGCAACAGTCCTCGCTATGGAGTTGAATTTTTCTTAGCACCCGACGCAAAAATGAATGATGGCAAGTTGGATGTGATCTATATAGATAACCCCTCTAAATGGGATCTTCTAAGGCACTTCTTTACTGCAATGCAGGGTGAACAACTGCTCCATGGAGGGCTCAAATCCCACCGCGCTGCAAAGATTGAGATTAGAAGTTATCCACCCTTAGAAGTTCATGCTGATGGCGTGCACCTAGGTAGGAGAGTGAAAAAAAGTGGGGGAAAGCCTGTTGTAGAGTCAAATAAGCTTTTCCCCTTCGATTTCGAGATCAGCCGCTTCGGACTAGACCTGAACTGTTTTTTCTAGCCACCTGCGCTGAGAAAATTCTCTGATCAAAAACTTAGGGTCTTAACCCTGATTCTGCTGTTGACGGTTTTTGACTTGTTCAAATGCCTCATAGTATGGTCTTATGGACGCACCGACAGCCCCGATTGTCTATCAGTTCAAAGTCTCGTTGATCGGCATCAGCCCGATGATTTGGCGACGATTGCTGGTAAGCGGCGAGAGTACGATCGCAGACCTGCACTACATTTTGCAGATTGCCATGGGCTGGAGCAATGATCACCTCAACCAATTTACGATTCACGGCAAGCACTACGGAGTTTATCACTTGGGTGGCATTACCTTCCGTGACAATCCAAACACAATCCGATTAGCGGACTTGCAACTTCGAGTGCAAGAAAAATTCCACTACGAATACAACTTCACTGACCGCTGGGAGCATCAGCTGCGCGTTGAAGCCATTCAGGTCGGCTAGAGCAGCCGCGCGATCAGTGCTGAGTCGATCTGCCGCCTTAGGATCGATATCCTAGGGTCAAACTCCAAAAGAGCTGCTCGGATCGAGAGCGGGGACGACGTCGTCCCGATTTCGCGCAGCAGACCGGCCGTCACAACAACGAACGTCACAGCAGTGAGGTTCGCTAGACTGATCTCTCGGTCAATTAGGTCGGAGGCGCGGATCGCCAGTTCATAGCTGGCCGCAGCGCCCCGTCCGAAAAAGCCGGCCCTGCCGAAGCGCGCTTCGGGCGCTGACGACTTGGCCGACCAGACCTCCAACGCGCTGCTTGGCATCGGTGGACGGCTCGCGTTCGGCGTGACAGTGCGTGCCGGCAATATTTGTTCTACGGTGCTACCGTCAGTGGCGAGCTGCGCCGAGCGGCCCAAATGGGAGACGAAAACCGGAAGGGACTGAAGCAATAGAGGACCCGTATAGGTCACGCCCTGGAGATAGACTTCGACGCCGATAACCTTCACGTCCGAAAAACCGCGTGGCAACGTGTCGATGAGCAGCGCCACGGTCACGCGACCGGCCGATTTCAGTATCTCGATTTCGGACGCCGAGAGGGCGACCTCCTGCATGATCACCTGTTGATTGAGAAGCTGAGATTCATATTCGTCGAACGCGAGGATGAGCTGGGCGATGCCGGTCGAGACCGACGCGGGCGTTAGTGCGGCGAGAAACTCGGTAGCAGAAACAAGGTCCTGGCGATAGTCCTCTTCGATATCCGGATCAACGAAACCGACATCCGACCGCATCTCGGCGGAGCGATCACTCAGGGCATAGATTTCGAGGGCGCGCGCAGCGCGGAATTGGTACGTCGCAGCAGCATCGCCAAGGGTTCGGCTGAGGGCGAGGAGCGTAAACACGGCGTCGCGCAGGGTCGCTGCACCACCGATCGCCCTTTGCAGCACTTGGACGACATCGGCGCGCAGTAACACGGCGCGCGACTGCTTGTCGCGCGCCGCGCCGAGTTCGACTTCGGCGATGCGCTGTTCCGCGTTGGCAATCACGAGATCATAACCGCGTTCGGCAAGCTCTGTCAGCAGCGCCTTGGCCTCGGCATCCCCCGTGGACTTACGCAGTTTCTCGATGAGTTCGCCAAAGTTGACCGTTAACTCGCCTCCGGCCTTCTTCAATTCCTCGGCAAGTCGGGCTTGAGCGTCGGCAATGCTAACTTCGGACAGGACAGTACTCAGGTCTGCGACCCCCTTCGCGGCTTTCGTAAGGTCTTTCGAGCCGCCTAGTTTCAGCGCCTTGCCGATAAACTCGGCTTCGTCCTTCAACGACGGGTCGATAAGGCCGATGACTCCCGGCAGGATCGCTGAGGCGATCGACACGACGACGGCTGCGCCGGTGCCGGCGGTCAAGAATCCGGCAATGAAGGCGAATAACCCTAAGACGCCAACCACCGCAATACCGCCGATGTCGATCTGCTTATTGGCCAGTTCCTGGCGCTTGTCCTCGAGCGACTTCTGGGCTGATGCGAAGTTCGATTCTGCACGAGCCGCGACTTTCATGCGGTTGTCGAAACGCTCTTGCGCTGTGACGACATCAGCCGAAAGGTCGGCAATGCCGCGATCGAGATCGGCCAAGCGCGATTGCAGAATTTGCACACTGAGACCGCCGATGCTGCCGGCCAGCAACAGATCCCGCGTGGCCGCGCGAGCATCGCTCACCCCTGGACTGACCAATGCAAAGCGGTTGGCAAAGAATTCGACATCGGCGCCAACATCGGAGAAGCGCGACTGACCGATCGCGAGCAGGCCCTGTTCGAGTTCGCGCCGGCGCGCCTCGGCGGTCGTATCGCCGGCGCGTTCGGCCAGCCGAAAAAACGACCGCGTATCGTCGAAGTTGGCGCTTACGGGGGCCCCGCCAAGGCGACGGTACCGCCATTCGGCATGGGCGCGCCACACACGCTGAACATCGGCGCGAGTAGTCGGCACCCAGGCGCTGACCACTTGTGACCACCAATCGTCCAGCGCAACGACGCTGCGGGTAGCGGTGGCATCTGCGCCGCGAGCACCATTGCTGCCGTTCGGTGCCTTTTCAACGAAGATCTCTTCACCTTCGATATTATCAATTGTGGTGCCGCCGATCCCGCCGGTGCCGCCCGCTCCTCCACGCGTCGATAGCTGTGGCTCGTCATCGGCGCTGACGTAGCGAACGCTCGCGAGCCCGGCGGCGCCGCCATCACTGCCGTCCGTCCCGGCAGTGGCTGGCCGCCCCGGCCGGCCGGGGACTGTCGGCCGTCCCGGTCGCTCCGGGTCGAACTCGGGCTCACGTGGCGCGATCCCTTCTCGGCCGTTCCTGCCATTCGCCCCAGCGCCGCCGTCGGTCGTGATCGTCAGGCCGCCCAGAATGTCGATGGCAGCGACATCGATCGATCGGCCTGGCCTACCGACTAGCTCTGTGGCGGCATCGCCCGCAGCACCAGCGGCGTCGAGCGTGGCGCCATTGGCCTCGAGCGTCTCGCAAACAAGCTTGAGCGTCCAAGGTAGATTACTCCCAGACAGTTCGGGGCGAATTACGTCGCCACTAAGCAAGACGATCCGGCGGGCAGCGACAACAACGACAATAGGCTTGGAAGAAGTCGCCACCGCCGCGACCAGCCTGCGCAGGCGATCAATCGTAACGGTATCAAGTGTGATCTGAGCCCGCACGTAATTGATGTAAATGAATTCGCCAGTGCGATCTGGCGTTACCTGGAAAGTCAGTGTATCGCTAGACTGGCCGTTGACCTCTACTGCTACGGAGAGAGCTCCTGGAGAAAACCCCGGCAGCTTTGTAGACAGGTTCGCTGAACTGATAAAAGTTGTGGCACGGACAGCAGAATTTCCAAGGACTACGTCTGCCCCTGGAGCAAAACCCTCACCAATGAGGGTTACCATTGTTTCCGCCGGACCGCTAGACGGGCTAAGACTTGAAAGAACTGGGCGAACCACAGCGGCTAAAACTGCAGACTGGTAACCGTCTGCAGTTGCAGTGATAAAATCACTGCCTCCAGTTGTTCCGTTAATAGTAAATGTCCCCTGAGTTTCACCACTATTGAGTGTTATCGACGGTGGCTGTAGTGTGACAAAGCCATTGCTGCTTGCAAGATTGACTACTATAGGACGAGAATCTGGTGTAGTTATACCAACTGTAGTTCCAATGGACAACCCGGCGACAATACTCAATGATCCCTGAGACGAAAAGCTAAGTGCTTTCGGTTGTCCTGTCAGACGTAGTACTGCATCGCCAACAATCGAGATAGAAATTGGAGGGCCTCCAAATAGAACCCCACGTGCACTAAAACTGAATCGATACTGTCCAGGCAGCAATGAAGATACCCAAGCAAATCGCCGTGCAGTGGGGTCGAAACGTGTAGCAGGGATAAATCGTTGAAATGGCTGTTCTAATCCATCAATTTTTAAAAGCAGATCCAATCCCATAATGCTTGGACCACTCGAGTAACTAAAGTTGAAGCCAAAAAACTCGACCTGCAGAAGACCACCTGTGTGCTCATAAACTACCTCGACTCCGTTTAGTCCTACGTAAGAACCCTGAGCGCCACCCACTGTAGAAGTACCAGTAAAGGGAATAGACTGGTTAAGCGAGAATGTAAAGTCCGCCACGTTTCAAATTTCTCCGAGTAGATCGCAAGCTTCGCAGTTCAATAGATTTGGGGCGATGACGACTGAGACTAGAACAGATTTGTAACGAAAAAGTTGGTAGTCTTGAGAGTAATGCCGGGATTAGCAGCGCATATTCTGGCTAGAAAGCCTTTATATCGTTGAAGTGATCTCGCAGTAAGTTTACTCTCAATGATTAACCTAGTTTTTCTGTTCGCCTGCTACTCAAACCCCAACTCTTATTAGGTACACATAGATCGGTTTATGCATGTCCGAAGACTTACTTTCCCCGGATTCGCACGACAATCTTTAAGATTCGCATAATTCACAGTTGCGAATTTAGAGATCTATCATCCCAGCTGCTTTTTTGGCTGCCGCTTCCGCCGCGACGGTCATAGCGGGCGGTGGTATTGACGGAGGCATGACCGGCTAAACGCTAGACGGCTGAGAGATCTGCGGCTGCATCAATGAGATCTCTGATGTTGGATCTTCGTAAATCGTGGGGACTGAAATCTTTAAGCCCAGCAATTTCCCCCAATCGTTCGAGAATTTTAAATAGGGCATCAGGACTGACGCATTGGCCAGGACGAACCCTAACCTTGCCAGGACAAGTCAGTTGAGGAAAACTACTAGGTTCCTGACCACGCGCATCGATCCAATGTTCTAGAGCTGCTTTGCGGCGGCCTGCAATCTACGACCGCGTTTGTTCGTTGCTTCTTGTTTACGCTCTTCACCGCGTCGGTCATATCTAACGGTGGTTGCAGGATTAGAGTGCCCTGCCAGAGACTGGACAGTCGCGAGATCCGTGCCCTCGGCTAAGAGTTCACCAATGTATGTCCTACGAAGATCGTGAGAGGCAAAATTTGAAACGCTGCCAGTTTGGGCTAACCGCTTAAGGATAGCGACGAGAGCTTGAGGGGAAATACCTTTGGGAATGCCTTCGCGATCCGAATGAATCTTGCCCGCCCGCACTTCGCACAGCAATGGACCCGCCCCTTTCCCCCGTAAGGCGAGCCAGCTTTCGACCATTGATGTCATGTATTCATCGAGGTAAACAGTTCTCGATTTGTTGCCCTTGCTTCTCTTCACCAGCAATTGACCATTCTTGAGATCGATGTCGGTTGTGTCGAGAGCCACAGCCTCAGAGCGCCTCAGCCCAGCGCCGTACATCAAGGCGAGCAAAGCGCGGTCTCGGGCTGTTCGGATTGGACAATCACCTTCAGCCATTTCGAAAAGGGTTTTTACTTCGTCTATTTCAAGTGCTCTACCCCGTGGCACCCGTTCACCCTTGGGACTGCCAACACCAGACACAAAACTGTAATCTTCGAGGGAAATCAATCGGCACCGCCAACATGCCTTGAGTACGGCACAAAAAGCAGAATACATCCGCACGGCAGTGGCTGGTTCATAGAGCTTTTGGAGGGTTGAAACCAGGGCGATAGCGTGCTGTGGGCCGACCGAAGGCCAATCTAAGGAGTGCTCATCACAAACTCCCCCTGATAGCCAGCTTGCGATCGAACGCAATGCTCTTCTTTGCGAACGACGAGAACCTTCGGATAGACCCGCAAGGTAGACGACTGCTGGATCGAGATCTGGTGGATAGGCTCTTGGGATGCCAAGCACCCCTGGCGAAACTTCCGTTGCAATCTCCTCTAGCTTGGAAATGGTCTTCACCCGCCCGGTTGTTGCCAGAGCCAATGCGCCCCAATCAGTAGGCTCGATGGTTGTCTCAACAGCAACCTCAAGGCTTTCTTTTGGCAAATCAATGAAACCTGCGAAAGACTCTTGCATTAGCGAATCGGGGTCTGGAGGGAGTTCATTTTGGTTGAAAGGCACAATCATCGTTACCTCATGGACAATCGGTTACATGGTAGCAGAAAGAGTTGGTTGATGAAAAAGTTGATTGCGAGAAGAGACATTTTCGCAACCAACTAACCTTTTTTCAGGTGTAAACCCGGTATTTGGTTCCAAAACTCCTCAAAACTGCCATTCATAATATACGCTTCAGTATTCGCATCATTTAAACTATTCTTGGAAGGTCAGACAGCAAAATTTGAGCTTAAAAGGCGAGGAAGCCTGTGATGGAAGGAAGCAGGGACAAAGTGGGGCCGTGTGAAACCTGCTGGATGATCTCAGCTAAAGAAGCCCGTGCGACCATGCCCTGTTGGGACTATGAAAAGGAACCCAGTCGGTGTCATCGCCGAAGAGCCGATGCCAAGGGTCGCAAAAAACGTCTTGAACAGCAAAGAGCGAGAAGAAAGCAAAAACTGCCCTTCGCACGCGCCGTCGAGATAGTCGCTGCTGAGGCGATCAAAGATGCAGGAGTGTTGAGAGAAGCCCGAGAAGTTTTGGTCAGACGCTCCAAAATGCCTGAACTAGACTCTCCCCTATGGAAAGATCTCGATTGGGCATTGGAATGCTTGGCTGGAGTTGAAAGTCTCCTTGGAAGACTGGCTGAGGAAAGCGGGGTTGCTGCACTTGAAGTCAAGGAGCACCTTGAGGCGATCCAGGAAGCCAAAGATCACCATGAATCGGTAAGCAGTCGGGGGAGACTGGTCGCTCGAGCGTTTATCCATGTCAGTGGCCAGCGCCAAGACAGCACTCCCCACGCAATCGTGATGGAACTGATGTTGGACGGTGCAACTGTTGCCAAACGTTCGACCCATGCCATCGGCTACATGACAAAACAAATCCAACGCTGGATTACAGGAATCCTGGATGAGTGGAAGGTGAGCAGACTGATCACCAAGCCAACGATCATCCCGGCTGGATATTGCCCGATCCGGCCTTGCCCAGATCTCATGGAGCAGATTGAGCACTCAGAACTTGTAGAACACGGAGGGGAGATCGATGAATGCACCACCGCCGTCGATCGCTAGATTGCTGAGCGATTTAAGCGATCTAGTTGATGAAGAAGACCAGGCACATCCCTTGAGCGAGATTTTTCGCAGATTCGAGTCTGTGGATTGGAAGACAGAGAATCTTGGTGATGCTGGGGAGGCTTTGCTGCTGAGTGCCAAACTCTTGAGACTCAGAGCGATGGCCATCGAAAACCCGAATCTGCTAACGACAGATCGGTTAATGGGCATTTTTGAGGATTTCACCCGCACGCAAAGCGACTACTCTGGCCTGAACAAATTGACCTACCAGGGCACAGTGCGTCCTCGTGGTCGTCTTCCAGGTAAATCCGTCAAGGGTTTCTACAAGGAAAATCCAAACATTCTCGAAGAGTGGCTTCCCCCAAAGCAAGCGGAACCAATGCCAACGACCATCGAAGAAATTCAGGAGCTCGCCTATGAGGAGAGGATGAATGAAGAAGTAGAACGCCTAGTTGCTTTCATCCAGCAACCCTACACTCTGGATGATGTTGCCCACGCCATTTTCAAAGGAGATCTTGCCCAAGCTTTCTTGGTCGCCTTATTCACTGGAGAGCGACTAGAACGCTCTCAAGAAAATTTCTATGGCTCTGTTCTTCTAGAAAGCAAAATAATGACTACTTAGGAGATTACATTCTAAGGTTGATGGATGCGTTGCAGTACTTTTGGTAGCGTTGTAATGGAGAAATCTGGATTTACCAAAGCATCACCATCTCTAAAAGAACCAGGAAAGTAAATACTGTGATTTGATGGTCTAATATTAAATGTAGAAACAACATTTCCTGTATTTAAGTCTGCAATATAGTTGTTAGTCTGATCTTTGCTATCAATGGCACTGAAGTAGACAAAATCTCCGTTGAGGATAACATTAGCAGATATAAATCTCTTAAAGTTCCCAGTGCCGCCAAAAGGAACTGTAGATGTGGTGAGATCTGCAATGGTCCTAAACGCACCATTTTCATAGAGGAAAATACCTTGGTTGGAGCCACCTCCTGGAAGAGCGATAACAGCGCTAAAAACAAAGCGTGAACCGCTAATTGAAACCGCTGAGTCTTGGCGTGCGCCAAAAAAGTTCATGATGCTAAAATTGCCTCCACCTAAAGCCGAACGATTATTCAGAACGACAATTTGGCCATTTATATTTGCAACAAGATTAGTGAGATCATAGACAACAATATTTCCTTCAGACTCATCGAAGCCTCCACCCATAGGCAAGTTTCTGTAGTTAGCTTTTGTAATGAGCGGAACGGCATTTGCCAAGTCAGTACCGTCATTATTAGAACTCAGATTACTTCTATAGTAGCCACTGAGTGGGCCTGTAACTGAGGCATCTAGAGAGTCAAAATAAATTTGATTATTGTCCAATTTCTTGACAAATACAGATCCTAGTGAACCACTAGGTACTTGAACCGTGCCATTGGGTGCAAGGATTTGTACGATACTGGTGCCGTTAGATCGATATATGCCTGAAGTTCCAGCAGTCGATTTTCCGCGAAAAATCACATTTCGGCCTTCAATTATCGCATCGCTAAAACTACTAAACGAAAACCCTTTACTATTAGGAGCTATCGTAGTTGTGTTAGCAATAAATCGTACATTCCCTGCAAGATCGGCTGCGTATAGACCATAAGAAGCTATGAATACTGCTTGCTCACCACCATATCCTAGTAACGAAGCACCTGAAAAATTGGCACCATTGCCAGGGAGTGAGGTCTTCATGAGCCTAAAGAAAGTCTTGAAAGTGATTGTCTGATTCGGGAAAGAGTTATGTCTAGGAACACTTTTTTGCTGAGGGGGAGCAGTAACTTGTGAGAATGTTGCATCGCACATACTCAAAAATGTTAATCCAAAGGATGAAAAAAGAGCTACTACTATTCTTCTCATACGCTATTGCCTCAGCAGATTACTAATTAAGTATAAAATATCGCATCTCAAAATAACTCAGAACTAAAAGTACAGCATTTGCAAGGCTAACTGCAATCATACGAAACCCTTAGACATCATTTTCAAGTCTTGCTCACATTCTAAAAAAGTACTGATAATTCTAGGGCTAATACTTGATAGCTGGATTTCCCAGTGGCCGATTGTGGGTAAGAAGTTAGAAGAAATTATATATTCAGCAAAGGACTGCATGTTTGAGTCTTTCTGCCAAACACGTAGAAGGTAATGTTCTCATTCCAGATGCCCTGAGCTGTGACCAGCTTTGCCAACTCTTTTTCGTAGTCTGCTTGAAGAGCTGACCGTTGCGCATCATTGAGTTTGCCGAAGGGTGAACCTGATGTGGGTGACTGAGGGTAAGGGCCAGTGATGATATTTCTGTACTGATTGCGTGCTTCTTCCTCACTCAAGAAGGAGCTACGATCCTCACTGTGAGATGAGATATCGCCGAATCCAGCAGTTTTGAGCAAGTCTGTACAGCGCTTTGGACTCCCTGTCAGACCGTGGAAACTTGCTAGAGGGACACCATGCCGAGGAGCCACTTGCTGCAATACCCAGCCTGTGACAAAGGAACGCTCAGAAAAAGCATGGAATGCCACTACGCCGTCAGGAGCCAGCCAACGATTCCACTGTGCAAGGGCAGCGGGGATATCTGCTAGCCAGACAATCGCCGAGGAACAGAGGATTGCATCGAAGGACTCCGGTGGAAAGTCGGCGGATTCGATGTCGGCGAAGCGGAACTCACAAGGAGCATTCGTCACAGACTGGGATTGATGGCGGGCAACATTGAGCATTTCTTCAGAGATGTCCACCCCCAGAACATAGCCAGTGGAACCTACTTGTGCCGCAGCAGCAAAAGCAGCGAGACCTGTGCCAGTGGCGACATCCAGCACTCGCCAGCCATGTTTAAGGTTGGCCGTGTGAACCAGTTGCTCAGCTAAGTGTGGATGCCAGTCATTTAGCCCATAAGTTTTGCTTCGTCGGTTGTACACATCTGCGACTTGTTGCTTGTAATCATCGAGTTTTGATTGCACAACACGCCCTCTCTCTAAAGAAGCATTACCAACCGGAATCACTCGATCTCTCCATCCAGTCGATACACTGCTGCATCTGTTGGGTCATTTCCTGACGATTCCCATGGTGACGGCGGCCATGGCCAGGGAGAACCCACTCGAAAGGATAGTTGCTCAATCGGCGCATCGAGCGGATCTGTTCGCTCCAAGAGTACCAGCAGACATTGCGGAAGGCGATTAACTGAGAAAGGCGTTCTGACCAAGCAAGATGATCGCCGCTGAACAGAAATTTCTCCCGATACATCAGCGCAGTATGCCCTTTGCTATGACCAGGAATCGGTAGGATCACTAAGTCTGGTGCAAGCGAAAATGCTTCGTAGCCTGAAAGTTTAATTTCGACACTGCGGGTATCGGCCACAATATCGTCCTCGTGTAAAATGCGCTCTGCCCCGAAGTGGTCGTGGAATTTCTGATGATCTGCAACATCGTCGCGGTGGGTGAGGTAGAGGTACTTGATGCCGCCTAAATCTTCAAGTCGCCTAACCAAGGGTGGGGCAAAGCGAGGAGAATCAACGAGGACATTACCCTCACTTCTGAGAATCAAATAGCTGGCAGCGCCGTAGGAAGATTCGGCATGATAACCGCAATGGTAGACATTCTCATCGATACAGACGGGAAAACTCTGCTGCACAGTCTGAATGTCAATAGGCTTTTCGACGGTTCCGATAGAAGCTGTGGGGCAAGCAAGGAGCGCCTGTAGAGCCTTTACGCGTTCCTCAGCTGTATTCGGTTGGTGATAGACAGCAGACTGATCGCCTGCCTCATGAAATACAGTTGGTGCCATCCAGCGACAAGTATCGCAATCGATGCAGCTCGCATCGACATAGAAGTCACCTTCGGTATTTTGAGTTCGTCGCTGTTGTAATTTCGCCATGGCGTTTCTCCGCTTGGGCAGCAACGCAGGATTCCTCCATAGTACTTCGGTCAATTCGCCGTAGGTTCATCCCACAGCAAGACCGATTTTAGCTGTCTGAGCCAGATTGCCCCTTTACAAATCCTGCTAGAATGGACGTATGTCCACTATTGTTGTCTGGTTCCGACGTGACCTGCGCCTCAGCGATCATCCAGCCCTCGCCGCCGCTGTCGCTGAGGGTGCTCAGATCATTCCTCTGTTTGTCTTTGCACCTTATTTACTTCACCATCCTGAAGCGGGCAGTGGACGCATCCAGTTCATGCTGGGCTGCTTAGAAAGTCTTCGAAATAACCTGAGAGTCCTCGGTTCGCGCCTCATCTGCCGAATGGGGGAACAGTCCCTCATCGTTCCAGCTTTCGCACGCGAAGTGGGAGCGACTGCTGTTTATTGGAACTGCGACAGCGAACGCGCTTGGCGCACCGATACAGATAATCAGGTCACTTCAGCCCTTGTCAAAATGGGCATCATGGCACGCACTTTTGAAGCTGAGGCACTGATGAGCGCTGGAGGGCGCGAGACTTATGCCCTCGAAAACTTCACTCCCCACTGGCACCGCACTCTCAACCGACCAGTTGCGCCTAGGCCACTGGCACTCCCTAGAGTAGATGAGCGAATTCAAGATGCACCGCTACGCACTCTGGCCGACCTCGGTTTGCCAACCACGGATCAAGAAGTACCAACTGCTGGAGAGCGCGAAGCTCACAGGTTGCTTTGCGAATTTCTGACAACAAAGGCTCCGCACTATATGAAGAGTTTGAGTGTGGCTGAGGAAGCCTCCCGCTACACAAGCCGTCTTGGCCCCCACCTCAAGTTCGGCACGATCTCGATGCGCACCATCTACCAGCGTCTGCAAAGCCGAAAAACAGAGGTCGGTGGCTGGGAGAAGCGCAATCTGGAGGGCTTTCAATCAAGGCTATTTTGGCGGGATCACTTTGCCCAGAAGTTACGCAATCTGCCCCGCTGCGAAACGGAGTCCTACATACAAGTTTTCGACACCGTTCCCTGGAGCAAGCGCGACGATCACTACGAGGCGTGGTGCAATGGCCAAACGGGTTATCCGTTGGTAGATGCTTCGATGCGTTGCCTCAACCGCACTGGCTGGCTACCTTTTCGATTGCGGGCACTATGCGCGACTTTTCACTGCATCGACTTGTTTCTGCCATGGCAGATGGGAGCAAGGCACTTTATGAGCAAGCTCATCGATGCGGATGTAGCCATCGATCATTGGCAATGGCAGAGTCACGCTGGCGTAAGCAACACGGGTCGCACTTGGTTCCGGGTGTACAACCCAATCGATGGGATGGCCAAGATCGATCCAGACGCAACCTTTATCCGTCGATGGGTTAGTGAACTCGCTGAGGTTCGTACCGAGCATTTGGCTGCTCCCTGGAAACATGGCATTGATTATTTTCCACCGCCTGTTGACCATGGCGAGGCGCGCCGTCAAGCACTCTTAGTTCTTGAGCCGATCAAGTCCCGCTACGCATCAGCAAAGCAGTCTAAGTTTGAGAAACAAGTCGATGCTCAGTAGATACTTTTAAGGAAAGGGCTGGATCCAAGAGACATTTTGTTCAATGGGTTATTTAGCGAAAAGCTAGGACTCCTCGATATTCTGCACTGGCATTCTCAAATCTGTGGAACTATTAAGGATATCTTCCCCAGGTCAATCCCCCATGCAACGAATAGAAATAGTTAAAGGAGATATCACCCTCCAACGGGTCGATGCTATCGTCAATGCTGCGAATAGTTCTTTACTAGGAGGCGGTGGAGTAGACGGAGCAATTCACAGAGCAGCAGGCCCAGAACTGGTTCATGAATGCCGACTGCTCGGTGGATGCAAAACCGGAAAAGCAAAAATCACAGGTGGCTATAACTTGTTTGCCAGGTATATTATCCACACCGTCGGGCCAGTCTGGAATGGTGGCAACAACAACGAAGAAGAACTGCTCGCAAGTTGCTACCGAGAAAGCCTGAAACTAGCTCAGGAGAACGGGATTAAGATAATCGCTTTTCCGGCAATCAGTTGCGGAATTTACAAATACCCGATTGACCAAGCCACAAAAGTTGCCTTAGTTGAATCTCTGTTTTATCTTGGTGAAAGCGAACTACCTGAAAAGATTATCTTCTGCTGTTTCAGCGATGAGATCTACGAGACCTATATGCGAGAGCTGAAAGAAACGGAGATTTAGATTTTGCAAGTTATTTTGGTCGGCGAGCTGTAACAAATGTCCTAGCGGCAGATATTCGTTCGGCCTAATGTTATTTTCTCGTAGCAAGTCCTACACGTTCCACCAGCTTTTGGTAAAAATTGTCTGGTGCCAAACTATCGGGTAATCCTGAAACTTGACCATCGCCAAGCTCAATGATCATCCAGCTTCCATCGGCGCACTGTGCAATATCCAAGCTGAAAAAGTGGCTTGGAATCGTTTTGGCAATCGCTAGAAATGGCTCCAGAACTGATTCGTCGGGAATAGAATTGTCTCCTCCCCAATAATCAGAGATAGTAAGTAGTTCTTGATCTAGAAAAAAGAGGCGAAACTCAACTGGGTGAGCCGTCTTTTCACCTGTTTTCAGTGTGACGAATTCTCGAAAAACAAGACCGACGTTGAGTTCATTACCCTGAATGGAGAGAAATCGACGCACCACTCTTTCAACAGCCGTCCGATCTAAAGCTGAGGGGATGTAACAGGCTTCATGCCATGCGTGCTTGGCAGATTTCACATAGTCCTTCAATATCAGCGGCTTCTCACCAAAGGGGACAATCAGAGCCATCACTGCATCCATATCGAGACCATTCGCCAATGGCATCCAGACCGTCGCAGGTGTGAATTCAGAAATATAAGTATAGCTGTTAGGCAGATAGTGACAGCAGTTGTAAGCTTGTGGACTATTGATCAAGACGATGTTGCGTTCTTGCAAAGCCTGGAATAACTGACCATAGATTTCAGGACGGAGCATCCAACTACGAAGCATGGCAGTCCCGCTCACTTCGGCAGGAGGAACCCGTCGCACAGCACGGAGGAGATTGCCATCGAGAAGCGCCTCAAAGTCAATCAATGAGTAGTTAAACTCTGCATCTTTGGCTGCATCAACTTCTGATTGCCATGCAAAGTCTGGTTGGTTGGGTGTGAGGGGATCGCTGCAAAATAACAGGCGCATGGCAGTCTTCTCGATATATCTTCTCTATACTACAAGATTATGTATGTAGTACGCCCTTGATTTGGGCGGCACGCCGTTCAGGTAGGATCGCTCTTACCACTTCCAGTGCTCAGTGCTATGCAGATCCGCCCTTATCAACCCAATGACCAAGCCGCAGTGATCGCTCTATGGGAGCAATGTGGCCTCGTTCGACCCTGGAACGATCCGAAGAAGGACATCGAACGAAAACTTTATATCCAACCAGAACTGTTCTTGATTGCAGAGGTAGACCACCAGCTCGTGGCGACAGTAATGGCTGGTTATGAAGGGCATCGTGGCTGGCTCAATTACTTCGCTGTGTCTCCAAACCACCAACGAAAGGGAATTGGTCGTAGCTTACTTGCCGAGGCTGAACATTTACTGTGCGCGGCTGGCTGCCCAAAGATCAATCTGCAGGTTCGTGCTAGTAATAAAAATGCGGTTGATTTCTACATGAGCTGTGGCTACTCAGAAGATGAAGTGATTAGCCTAGGGAAACGCCTTGAGAGTGATCAGAAGTTGGCACCGAAGAGGACAACCTAACGAAGCTACTTCAATGCACCCCTCCCCAACTGGAGAACCCGGATGCGAACCACCTCATCAGCCCC
>JACMLN010000079.1 GCA_014379585.1 Gloeobacterales cyanobacterium ES-bin-313
CCAGCTGCCCCCTACGATCTGCAAGAACCATTCTTAAAACTCGCCTTCGGATTTATGGGTATTACTGACATCACCTTCGTTCATGCGGATGGTCTGAACTTTGGTGACGAGCAACGAGACAAGTCTTTGGCTGAGGCGGAATCAGCACTGCAAGAAGCGGTCAAAACCTGGTAGAAGCGTTTGATTTAAACTAAGCCGAGAGGGGCACAGTTTTCTGTGCCTCTTTTTTGGCCAAAAGTCTATGCCCATAATCTCCCCTAAATTTTAGGAGATTAAGTATTATGATGTAAGGAATCATCCATGAGGCGAGGGTTTTACTGTGGAACTTTCTGCCAAAAGTGAATATGCTTTGCTGGCGATGCTGCAATTGGCCATGGGTTTTGCGAAAGGCGAACCGATGCAGATCAAAGAAATTGCCCAATGTCAGAGCATTCCAGATCGCTATCTTGAACAGTTGCTTGCGGATCTGCGCCGCCATGGTTTAGTGAAATCCCAACGAGGAGCAAAGGGTGGCTATTTGCTTTCCCGCGAACCCTGGGCGATGAATTTGCTCGAAATTGTCCAATGTATCGAAGGTCAGGACGAAGCCGTAGACACGAGCAAGCAGAGCGGACTCGAATGTGGCCTGATCCGCGAAGTCTGGCAAGAATCTCGCCGCGCCGCCGAAGAAGTGCTTAAAAGTTATACCTTGCAAAAGCTCTGCGAAGTCTACACGGGTCGGCAGAGCACACTCATGTATTACATCTAGCGGGCAACGCGCCACAGCAAGAAAGCACCAACTCCAATCGTGACTAAGTCCGGTAACCAAGCACCGAGCCAGGGTGGAAGCGTTCCTGTTTGACCAAGGGCTTGGGCAACAAACAAAAAGACGTAGTAAGAAAAGATGATCAAGATGCTCAGGCCGAGACCGAGAGCATTGCTCGTGCGTTGACGGCGCAATCCTAGAGGCGCACCCACAAGAGCGAAGGCAAAGCAGACGGTTGGAATGGCGTACTTCTGGTAGAGGCTGACCAACAAACCGTTAATATTCTGGCCAGACTTTTCCACCAGTTCAAGGTAGCTGCGCAGTTCTTTGGTGGTCATCTCTTCTGGTTGCCGCGAACCCTGGGCAAATTTGAGAGGCCGATCGTCGATCTTGATCTGTTGTTCGCTAAAGTGCAGAATGTTGCGGTAGCTGCCATTGGGGGCGATCATATAGGTTGTGCCGTTGCGGAAAGTCCACGTCCGCTCTTTTGGATTCCAATTGGCCGTATCAGCCGTGATCACCTGGGTGATGTCGTCCTGGGAATAATCGAGAATCGTCAGACCCATCATTTGGCCATCGACAAATCGACGGGCGTAAAAAAGTCGAGTGAGGCCAAAATCTTTCGTGCCATCCTTATGGACAACGACCCCATTTTCGGGGTAGATAATATTGTTCTTAGTCATTTCGGGTTTATCGCTGTCGAGAGCCCGAAAGAGGGTATGACTCGCCTCTTGGTTCGCATTGGGCACGACGACTTCGTTAAAAACAAAAGTGACCCCGGTAATCACAAAACTAAGGAGCAGGGTTGGAGTAACAATTCGGTAGAGACTCACCCCAGCGGCCTGCATCGAGACGATTTCTGAATCTCCCGACAGTCGCCCAAAGGCGATCAGTGTCGCGAGCAGGGTAGACATCGGGAAGGTATAGACGATAATTCCAGGTAGACGCAAGAGAAAGACTTGGAGCGCAACACTCATTGAGAGGCCATTGTTCGTAATTTGGCGCACCAACTCAAAAAGAGAACCGATGGCCATGCCGATGGACGTAAAAGCGGCCACCCCAAACAAGAAAGGCAACAGCAATTCCGTCAGCAAGTAGCGATCCATGATCGAGAAGCCCGGTAGGGGCAACTGCCATTCTGCTTGTTTTTCCTGGGTCAGTTTCAATCAAATTCTCCTTCAATTACGTCCAGCCGTACCAGCAAGGGGTTCTTGGATAAAGCGAACATATAGATGTCTAAAAGTCGAGCGGATCACCCTGGGCATCCCAAAGTCGATGGGCATCAAGGTATCGGGAAGCCGCCAATCTTCACAGAGCAGCATTTCGAGCTTAGGGCCATCGATAGCGATTTCTTCGAGATTGCAGGGGTCAATGCCAAGGGTATCCATGGCCAATAGCACAGGCACGGTCTTCGGATCGATACCGAGGATGGCAGTGAAGACACGATCTAGAGCAAAGACATCGGCAGAAGCACCGAGCAATCCAAGATCCCGTGGTTCGCCAGCGCTTGGCCCATTGCCTTCGTGGGCAACGATGCCATCGATGATCGTCAGATCCGGTGCCAGGGTCGCGGCTGTTTCAACGAGCATCTTGCCAAAGCGTAGACGATCTTTGCCAGCTTCCATGTGCCACCAAGCTTTCATCTTGCCCGGAACACAGCCAAACAGATTTTTGACCGCGAGGGTAACGGTGAGTTGCATGTGGGATTTGACTTTGGGCAAATTGATCAATACGTCCGCTTCCATCGCTTCTTTGCTCAGACGCAGATGATCAAAAGTTGCTCCCGCCGACGCGTAGCGCCGAGCGCTAAATTCGACAATCGGAATTGCTAAGTCTTGGCAGATCGGCAGTAAACCGTTGGCACGGGCGACCCCTGCTGCCGAGCCAAAAGCTGGACTGTCACCCAAAAAAGGCTTTCCACCGCAATCTTTGACCATTGCAGCGACTTCGCGGATCATCGCGGGGTCAGTGGTGCAAGCTTTAGAGGGGCGGCCTCCAGTCAGTAAGTTGGGCTTGAGCAAAACCCGGTCGCCCGCTTTCACAAAAGCCGCCATTCCTCCAAGGGGCATGAGCAGATCTTCAATAGAAGCTTGGAGCTGCGCACTTTCATAACTCTGGGCGCAGCGAAGACTCACAGTACTTGCCATAGGTACCAGTCAAAAGATCATCCCTTCAGGATAAGGGGAGCAACCTTCCCTTGCAACTCTGCTCAAAGGCAGACAATTGTGTTAGAGGCGGTTCGGAACGGTCTCTGTCTCCGCTTGGGCAGCAGCAGACCAGGCGCGCATCGCTTCGAGGGCAAGGATACTTTCCTGATATTGCTCGGAAATTCCATCGACTTCGACCCCGTAGGTGACAAAGCGGGTAACCACTGGGGCAAACATGGCATCGGCGATCGTGAAATGCCCAAATAGAAATTTCCCCTCACCGCCGTAGGTGGTTCGGCACTCCCGCCAGATCGTGGTAATTCTGGCAATATCGTTCCCGACATCTGGGGTTAAGCCTTCTCCAGGATGGCGGGCACGAATATCCATGGGCATATTTTGGCGCAGAGACACGAAACCAGAGTGCATCTCCGCACTGATGGTACGAGCAACGGCACGGGCTTTCTGCTCCCTTGGCCAAAGTTGCGCCAGGGGAAATTGCTCCGCCACATACTCGCAGATGGCAATGGATTCCCAGAGGGTGAGATCGCCGTCGATCAACACAGGCACCCGACGGGACGGCGAGTATTTCTGAAAAACGGCTTTGGCCTCTGGAGTTTCCGCAAGCGAAATCAAGATTTCTGTAAATGGAATCCCTGCCTGTCGCATTGCCAACCAGGGGCGCAGTGACCACGATGAATAATTTTTATTGGCAATCACCAGAGTGAGGCGTTCCACGGCAAGGCTCCATCCAAAGCGAACGCCCCGATTCTAATTCGCCGCAAGCCAAGCAGCTCGACATCTCTTTTCAAGCCGACAAGCTAGGATCCACGAAAATGCCATCGGTGAAATCATGGGTCTGCCTGAAGCGAGCCAATTGCAATTCACTGAGGATCAGCGCATCTGCCGCGTCTTGAATGGGCTGTGGCAGGTGAGTGGCCACCACGGAACCATCGATCCAAAAGCGGCGATCAAAAGCATGTTTGCCTACCACGATGCCGGTTTCACCACCTGGGATCTCGCAGAACACTATGGGCCAGCGGCGGACTTTATCGGCGAATTTCGTCGGCAATTGGTGAGAGAGCGGGGCGAAGATGTTTTGCAAGATCTGCAATGCTTTACCAAGTGGGTGCCCCAACGTGGTCGTACTGTAGTCACTCGCAAGATCGTCGAAGCAGCCATCGATCTTGCTCTGAAGCGCATGTACACGGACAGGATCGATCTTTTGCAATTTCACTGTTGGGACTACGACAACAAAGACTACCTCGAAGCCCTCAAACACCTGAATAGTCTTAAAGAAGAAGGGAAAATTGTTCATCTAGCCCTCACCAATTTCGATACTAAGCACCTCGAAATCGTGCTCAACACGGGCATTCCAATTGTTTCGAATCAGGTGCAGTTCTCGCTGATTGATCGCCGTCCCCTTGTCTCGATGGTGGAGCTTTGCCAAGACGCGAAGGTGCAACTGCTGGCCTATGGAACTCTCTGTGGTGGTCTACTATCTGAAACCTATCTAGAAGTTTCAGAGCCGCGCGAAAGCACCCTCGATACGGCCAGTTTGCTCAAATACAAAACGATGATCGACGCATGGGGTGGATGGGAACTCTTTCAGCAGTTGTTGCAGGAAATGTCCATCGTTGCTCTGCGCTATCAAGTCAGCCTTGCCAACGTAGCGGTTCGCTATGTGCTCCAGCAGCCGACCGTCTCTGGGGCAATCGTCGGTGTCCGATTAGGACTGACAGAACATCTGGCGGACAATGCCCGCGTCTTCGATTTCAACCTCGACCGCGAAGATTACGCTCGACTCGATTCAGTCCTCGCCAAAGGGCGCAATTTGCAGCGCGTAATCGGTGACTGTGGAGCTGAATATCGTCAGTGAAAACCCCTTATCTGAGCCACTAGGGGTTTTACTTGAGCGTGACGGCAATCGCATTGCCTAGACAAAATGATAGGGGGGCAAATCCCGCTCCAACTCAATCGTCCACGTCGCACAGTCCCCTTGCCATCCCTGCAAATACGCATCAATATTGACGATCAGATTACGCTCCGCCAAAAAATGAATGCGCTGAATGCCACTATCTTGGGGTTCAGCTACCTTTAAATCGTCGGCAAGATCAGCGATACAGATCAAAAGGTTCTCTAGTTCGCTGACTTGCAATTCTTGGTGCGCCTGTTGCTCCTCTAAGCGCTTCTTCTTGGCAAAAAAATATTCGCGACCCGATGTCTCAGGCAAGGGCAACTCAGGTGGAAGTTCGATGGGAATGAGCTTGAGGGTGTACTCTGCCTTGCCCTTCAGATTGCGAAGTTTCTCTAAATAAGTATCGGCATGTTCTTCGAGGTGGGCAGCCAAACCCTCCTTCGTTAAGAATCGCGTACCGAAGCGCAGGGGGAGAAGCGTGGTCTTCGAAAACAACTCGCAGACCACCCGATCGTGCTCAAGGGCTGCTCGCAGAAGGAGTTCGTCGTCGATCTGCAGGTGATCGAAGGCTATGCCTTGCTCAACAATGGCTCCAATCGCACCACTGTGGACAATCTCCAATTCATTCTCAATCCCAAGCGGGAGAGAGAGGGAAATCACAGGCCAATTGATGAAAGCGTAGGTATACATCCGGTAGCCTAGAACTAGGCATTATTTTAGAAGTGAATGGGTGAGAAAGCGACATTTCTTTTTCTTAATTTTTTCATAGACATCACACTTTGGAAATTTCGCCTCAGAAAATGAGGTGAGATTTGAAGGCAAATTTAGCGCGATGCGTCCGAAATATTCTGGACTGCAGCTGCGATCATCTGCACCTGTAATCCAACCTGGCGCGGTAAAGGTTGGGCACAGAGGACATGCTCCGCTTCGATATTGATATAACGAATCTGCTGCTTTGCCGCCCAAATGGAAAGTGAGCCGTCGTCGATGGCAGTAGGCAGTTGTAATATCGAATTCCATTCCAGCTTGCGCAACCGTGCGTAGTCCTCACGCTGGGTTGCCAGAAAAAAGTTATCGAGATCTCGGTTCTGTAAGCGCGATTTTGCCGAAGGCCGATCACTCAGTTCAAATTGTCGTTCTGAGAAGTAGGCAGGTGAAGCTTGTAGGGCATCATTCGTATTGTTATGCATTGCGACAATCAGGGGATCTGTTATCGAAAGGTACTGGCGCAGGATTGCAGTAATCTTTTCACCAATCGTCTGAAACCTCCTTGCGGCTTGTTTGCCGAGATCGCCAGGATTGGTGGTGAAAGCGACCCCACATCGTTTGGTTTCAGAACTTCCCAGTTCTAATTTCTTTTCCGTAATCCTGAGATTCGCAGAATAAATTCGGTTGGGGTCTGCGTAAATGCGTGTCCCCTGGAGGGTTTGGTAGACGTAGCGCAGTTCAAGATTGCGCCCAGACGGCTCAAACTGCTGCAACTCGATTAACGTGCCCATCGGTTGGACTGTGCGCCAAAACTGCTCTACTGAGCGAACCGCCACATTTTCATCATTGTGAGGAATAAAAAAAACAGGCCCAGGATTCTGAGCCTGACGAATTCGCAACTTCAGTCCATCTCCAAGGGCAACAGGCTCAAGCTCTTGCCAAGGCGCATTCTGGGCAGATACCCGTCGAGAGACAAGCAATAAACCGCCAAGTTGAGCCAGAAAAGCACGTCGATCCATTACTTCGGTGGCAGGTTCTTTTTGCCTGTGAGGGGCATTGATTGTCCTTTAATGCTCATGGTTCCCTGCACCAGTCCATCGTTGGATGTTGCCACAAGGGACATAGGTTGCTTCTCTTTACAGGAGCCGAGCTTGGCATTGCCCTCTAGATGGAGCTTGCCGTCGATAAGCTGACCATGGAAAAATCCATTCCCCTTGAGGGCACGGGTGAGCACGTTTTTCTTGGCATCAGCAGGCACAATGTCGGCGTTAAGATAACTTCCCGATTGGCCAACGACGAGCAATGGCGGTTCACTAAAGCAGTCTGGAGCAAAGGCAGTATCGAGGACATAGGTGCCACCGATCGACTTCGGTGCGTGGAGGTTGGTGGCACCATAACTGGAGATCACCCCAAAGGTGATCACCGCGAAGGTGATCATGCCGAGATAAAGAGCAACGGTTTTCGGATTGGCTTTCATGGTGTGGCCTCCTAGGAATTAGTCATTAACGAGGCTGTATTTTGTTCAGCAAGTAGGGATTCAATATGGGGGTTGATGCCCTTGTGGTGCTTAACGATCAAAATTGAACTGTGGCAGCGCGCTGCTAACTCGTCTGTCGATTGGCCAAAGATATGCCGCTCTAATCCCCACTGAGGTGACGTGCCAACGACGACGAGATCCGCTCTACGGGAAACTTCCACCACATTGTTGAGAGGATCGTTCATCAGGGGGCCAATCTCGATGGGAAGACGTTCTTGAAACACAGAGACCAAGTCCCGCGTCTCGCGGCTCAGGGGGGTCGCCTGCAGAATCGTCAGTTTCGCTCCATGGGTAATGGCGAGGCGCAGAGCCAACTCTAAGGCGAGGCGGTCATGAACAGTGCTGGCATAGGGAACGACGATGCGGGTGCCCGATTCAAGGGTAAAGCCACGGTCAATAAAGACAGCTACATCAGAAGTCGCTGCTTCAAGAATCGGGCGAACATTGCCACCGAGTAAATCTTGGGTAAATGTTGGACGGTGCCAGCCGAGCAGCACCAAGTCGGCCTTTCGAGCTTGGGCAATCCGGCAAAGGTCACCAGGAACATCGTCGCTGACTTGACTAATCGGGTGGATCAGTTCTGGATGCGTCGCCAACTGGGTGATCAACCCGTTCAGGCGCAACTGGCTCTCTGCAACAAGTTGCTCTGTCTGTTCTGGTAGACTGTCGTAACTGTATTCATCTCCAAGACGCACCAGATTGACGGGGTAGATGCGTGCAGATTTCTTCTCAGGCAGAGCCAAAGCGACGGCGAGGCGTAGCAAGCCCTGCTGAGAGTCAGGATTGGCAACAGGTACTACGATTGCATAGCCCACTGGAGCATCTTGTTCTGGTGCATCATCAACTTCAGCATCAATAGTTGCGGAAATCTGCTTGTGGGGGTAGATCATTTCAAGGATCGGTGTGGTTGCAAAGGTCGTTACCAAGGCCATAATCACCATCATGGCGAATAGCGCCGGGGAAATAACCCCTAGATCCAAACCAATATTCAGAATAATCAGCTCCATTAAGCCACGGGTATTCATCAGAACCCCAAGGGCAGAAGCATCTCGCCATCCTAGACCCGCAGCCCTACCGCTCAAGGTCGTTCCACCAAACTTGCCGAGGGTAGCAGCAAGAACGACAAGTCCACAATCGAGCCAGAGAGAGGGCGTATTCAGTAAACCGAACTGGGTACGGAGTCCTGTGTAGGCAAAGAAGATCGGCAGCAAAAAGACCACTGTAAAGTCTTCGGTTTTTTCAGCCAAGTCACGGACAAAGACTCGGCGTTGGGGCATTACGGCCCCAAACAAGAACGCCCCAAAGATATTGTGGATGCCAATCACTTCAGTAATCGTCGCTGAGGTGAGCACTCCAACAAAGATCACGGCGACCCAGAGTTGTGTGAGTTTGCCGCCGTTCTGTTTCTCGACAAAATCTGCAAGGCGGTTGAGCAACATGCGCCCGACGGTGAGCATGAAGCCGATGTAAACGACTGCTAGCAAGGTGGTCGGCACGGCTCCCAAAATATCGCCAGAGCGCACCACCGAGATCACAAAAGCTAACAAACACCAAGCGGTGACATCATCTACAGCGGCACAGGTAATCGCAATCGCACCGATGTAGGACTTATGAAGATTTCGCTCAGTCAAAATCCGCGCCAAGACCGGAAAGGCCGTCACCGACATTGCTGCCCCCATAAATAGGGCGAAAGAGGTGAAAGGCACCGCGTTGGTGGATAGGGATTCGTAGAGATAGAGAGCGAGACCACCACCTAGTAAGAAAGGGGCAATGATGCTGACGTGAGAGATAACCACAGCGACATCGCCTTTGCCCTTCAAGTGATCACTGTTAAATTCCAGGCCGACCAAGAACATGAAGAAGACCAGCCCGACCTGGGCAAGCACATTTAAGTAAGGTAGGGTCTCTGCTGGAAAAATTTGAGCGGATAAATCTGGGGCGATCAGCCCGAAAAACGATGGACCAAGCAGAATTCCAGCAACGATCTCTCCGATCACGAGCGGCTGGCTGATTTTTTTGAAAAGCAGACCCATGCCACGGGAGAGCGCAATGATAATCCCAATCTGGATAAGCAGCAGCATGACGATGTTGGCATCGCTGGGTGCTGCTGCGGCGGCTAAAAGAGAAGGAGTAAAAAACATATACTTTTCCTGAAATTAGTTGCCTGACTCTAGACTAAGCGCCCTCGCTCACTTCAACTATATGACAGAGATCGTATTTTGCTGTAATCCGCTCCACTGTTGGGTATAGATCAGACTCTATCTCTAGACCGCGTTACGAAAAGAGACAGGAAAATTCTGAAAAATAGCCTCAAGAAAGGGAGGATATTTTGCAACCGTAGCGATTGAGACAGATCTGCGCAAAAAAACCCGGCATTGCTGCCGGGTTTTTCAAAAAGCTTTAGGGCTTAGTAACGACGTTCTCCGCCGCCACCGCCGCCGCCACGGTTTCCACCGCCGCCGCCACCGCCACCGCCACGGTTTCCACCGCCGCCGCCGCCGCCAGCACC
>JACMLN010000080.1 GCA_014379585.1 Gloeobacterales cyanobacterium ES-bin-313
CCTGGGATGTCTCGCCGGCTCAGCCGGAGCAGCACCGGCCCCACAGCCATACGGCGCCATTCCCACGCCCACCCAACTTACGTGGTCGGAGATGGAGGTTTACGCGTTCGTCCATTTCACCGTCAACACGTTCACCGGCAAGGAATGGGGCGTGGGTAATGAAGACCCCGCGTTGTTCGCCCCCACCGATTTCAGCGCCGACCAGATCGTCGGCACTCTGGCGGAGACCGGTTTCAAAGGCGTGATTTTCACCGCGAAACACCACGACGGCTTCTGCCTCTGGCCCACCAAGACCACCCCGCACAACATCACGAAAAGCCCGTGGAAAAAGGGTCGCGGCGACATGGTCAAGGAATTCGCCGAAGCCTCCGCCCGCTACAAGGTGAAGTTCGGCGTTTACCTCTCCCCGTGGGATCGCCACGCCTCCACCTACGGCACCCCCGCTTATGTGGACATGTATCGAGCCCAGCTTCGCGAGCTGCTCACCGGCTACGGCCCGCTCTTCGAAGTCTGGCACGACAACGCCCAACAACGCCCCGTGCCGAAGAACCCCTCGTTCGCACCGAGTCCCAAACTGTTGATCTGCGAGGCAAGCGCGTCCACGAAGCGGAAATGCTTCTCGAACCCGAACTGAACCTCCAGCGCGGTCCTCTTTGGATAATCCATGGCCACGGCACAGGCAAGCTCCGCGAAGGGGTGCATCAAATTCTTGAACGCCATCCCCGCGTTGCCCGTTTTGAACTCGCTGGCTCTAGCGACGGTGGCAACGGAGTCACCGTTGTCTTTTTGAAGTAGTCGTTACAGTTTTCCTGCTTGATTGAGACTCAGGTCATTGGAAAAGCAAAACACACTCAGGAAAAATACGCTGTGCACATGGGTTATGCACCCACCTAAATCAATGAAATTGATCGAGAACATCGACGAGTTCGTTGTACTTACTCGTATTTTTATTTGCTTTGAAGAGTGCTGCCGCTTTTTGCCAGTCTGCACGGGCTGCTTTTTTCTGACCGAGGCGGTAGTAGGCCGTTCCGCGATTGGCATAGGCTTCTGGCAAATCAGGATTGATAGCAATCGCCGCCGTCTGGTCCGCAACTGCGCCTTTGTAGTCCTTCAGTGTTGATCGGGCAAAGCCACGGCTAACGAGGACTTTGGTAGATTTTGGCTCGATGGCAAAAGCTTGATCGAAGGCGACATTCATGCCTTTTGCATCCCCAGCATTGGCACGGGCGATACCGCGATCAATAAATTCTTGGATATTGATGCGGTTTTCAAGGAGCTGATCTGGGGTAGGCCCAGAACAGGCGACAAGACCAAGGGGCAAGACACCAAGGCAGATAATCAGTAGGATCTTTTTAATCAGCATTGCAATCGGAACCCTCTAGGCGTGTCTAGCTTCTCATATTTTGCCCAGCCAATACACCACCTCTAGGCTGTAATTGGCATATGCAACGGTTGCGCCTGAACACGGGCAATCCAAGCCAGGATTTTGGGATAGGTACTGAGATCGAAATCGCCTTCATGAGCAACATGGGTGTAAGCGAACAGAGCAATATCGGCGATTGTGTAGCGATTTCCAACAAAGAAATCCTGGTTACTCAGATGCTTTTCCATCACATTGAGGGCTGCGCACCCTAACTTTTGGTTCTTCGCAATAGTGTCAGCATATTCTGGTCCGGCTTTTTTATAGGAGATCAAAAAACGGTTCGTTGCGATGTATGGCTCGTGGGAGTACTGCTCGAAAAACATCCAACTCATGACTTCAGCTTTTTCGAGACGATCTTCTGGAAAGAAGGGGGTTCCCTCTGCGAAGTAGTAAATAATCGCGTTCGATTCGGCAAGAAATTTTCCGGGTTCTAGCTCCAGGAGGGGCACTCGGCCATTAGGGTTCTTGGCAAGAAATTCAGGAGTACGGCTTTCGCGCTTCAAAATATCCACCTGAATGCGGGTTAAAGGAATCCCTAGCTGGTGTAGAAGTAAGCGAATTTTGTAACAGTTCCCAGAGGGGGCATATTCGTATAAAGTCAACATCTTAAAAAACTCCTTCTTGACAGAAAGTCAGGATGTGTTGGGCTGTTATTTCAGCTTTTTCGAGGTGAGGGACATGGCCGCTGTCTGGAATCCAGATTAACTTGCTCCCAGAAATGGTGGCCTGAAATTTTTCCGCATCGCCAGTACCTAAAATACGATCCTGGGCACCCCAAAGGATCAAAGTTGGTAAATCCAACTTAGCAATTTGGCTGGCTGTGAAGGTGTAGCCACCACTTTTCATAAAGACCACCATGGCGCGTCGCCATCCGCGCATCTCCAAGTGCAGTGCCCCACAGATCTGGGCATCTTCGGAGGCGTAGGTGCGATCCCAATAGGCAGAACGAGCCGCTTGCAGGCGAAGTGTTCGACCGCGCAGCACTTCCACGGCCAGATAATCCAAGGGTGGGATCAAGTAGCGAGCAAAGGGTGGCACCCCGTTTGTGAAGCCGACACTATCCAGCAAAATCAGCGCTCCGACGCATTCTGGATAGGCAAGGGCAAAGTCGATGGCAGCAGCACCCCCCATAGAGGCCCCAACCAGAATCACTTTTTGGCCAATGCACTGTTTCCAGAAAGTGTAAAGATGTTCTCGAATCGCTTGAGGACTGAAATTCGTGTTTTGGGGACGGTCAGTAAAGCCGAAACCGAGTAGATCCACCGCCCAAGTTTCACGTTCAGCACTGAGCTGCGGCAATAAACGCCGAAATTCTAGCACCGAACTGTCAAAACCATGGATGAGGAGCAGCGGTGGCTCCCCAGTGCCCCGTCGCACATAGGCGGTTTCAATCGCTCCAATCGCGCAGCGCTCTAGGGCTTCTAGAAACGCTAGGGAAGTCGTCTCTGTCAGTCTTTGGGCTGCTTTTGGCAAAAAATTTCCAAGCATGTTTTCTAGTTTACTCGGACAAGGTGGGGGAACTAGACTCGTCTGCGGTACAGTAATTTAGGCGCACTTTATTTCTTGAAGGGAACCCCCTGCTGATGTCCATTTTGCTGACCATTTTGCTGACCATGGCGATTAGTTATGTGCTGATCTCTTTCACAGAACACCAAGTCCATAGCCGAATGATGCACAAAAAATCTTTTCCAAACTGGTTTTATAAAAAGTGGCCGTACATTTTTCAAATTTATGAAGGCCATGCAATTCGTCATCACGGGCAATGGTATCGGGATTTCGATTTTGAGCCCAACGAAGCAGGGCAGTTAGACAACATTTTCATCACGACCGTTGAGACAATTTGGCTCTTCTTGCTCCTCTCTCCAGCAATATTGGCCTTTTTCCTCGTCTCTCCTTGGGCTGGGATCACCTTTTTTGCCTTTGGGATCGCCCACAATCGTCTCTGGAATATGTTGCATATCCAGATGCACATGCCAAAACCTGTCTTTTTTGCCGAGTGGCCACTCTTTCATTGGTTGTCTCGCCACCACTTCATGCATCACGTCCACACGAACCGCAATTTGAATATTGTGTTTCCCCTAGCAGATTTCCTCCTCGGTACAGTGGCAACGCCGAAATCTGGGCACCTGCGTGAAATGATGCGCCTTGGCTATCTGCAACCACGCACCGAAAGAGCGAAGCTTCGCCTCGCTCGCATTCGCGCCGAGTACACCATCGCCCGCTCGAAAGTGTTGGCAGCGGTAAAATAGGGCATGACCCGCTACTTTGCAACCGTTGCCCGTGGACTTGAAGCACT
Organism: Gloeobacterales cyanobacterium ES-bin-313; assembly: GCA_014379585.1. GTDB lineage: Bacteria > Cyanobacteriota > Cyanobacteriia > Gloeobacterales > Gloeobacteraceae > JACMLN01. Next base: position 3,720 of record JACMLN010000080.1, read on the forward strand.
TGCCGCCCAGGAGCTTGAAGAACTTGGCGCGAGAAATGTCACCCCCGCATTTGCCGGTCTTTCCTTTGAAGGGGACAAACAACTTCTGTACCGCGTCAACCTTTGGTCTCGCCTGGTTTTTCGGGTGCTCGTTCCTATTGCCGATGTGGCCTGCTCGGACGCTGAAGCGCTCTACGCATCGATTCAGAAAATTGATTGGCGCGAATATCTCCAGCCCAGCCACAGTTTGGCAGTCGATTGTACGGGTAGCAACTTCAGCCTCAATCACACCCATTTCACCGCACTCCAAGTCAAAAATGCCATCGTCGATCAGCAGCGGGATCAAGGTGGTCTGCGTTCCAATGTCGATACCCTCGCACCTGACCTGCGCATCAACCTGCACATTGACAAATCCCGAGGAACCCTAAGCCTGGACAGTTCCGGGGAAAGTCTACATCGGCGCGGCTATCGGCCTGCCGTCGGTGCTGCCCCTCTCAAAGAAAGCCTTGCTGCTGCTTTGCTAAGAATGGCTGAGTATCGCCCCGACACCCCTTTTCTCGATCCTCTCTGTGGCTCAGGAACATTGCCCCTCGAAGCCGCTTTGATTTCACTGGACATTGCTCCGGGACTGTTCCGTAAGCGTTTTGGTTTCGAGAGTTGGGAAGATTTCGATGCACCTCTCTGGACGACATTGCGCCGCGAGGCCCGAACCCGCCGCCGCCCTAGTTTAACAGCACCCATTTTTGGCAGTGACAGCGATCTTGAAGTCCTCGATCTCGCCCTCAACAATGCCCAACGTTGCGGAGTGGAGGGATTAATTCAATTGCAAGAAAAAGATCTTTTTGATGTCGAAGCACCTACCGATACTGGCATCTTGATCTGCAATCCACCCTACGGTGAACGCTTGGGCGAAGTCGAACAGTTGGTCAGTTTTTATCGCAAATTGGGCGATGTTTTTAAACAGCGCTTCAAGGGTTGGACAGCTTACATCCTGACAGGCAACAAAGATTTGGCCAAACAAGTCGGATTGAAAGCCGCAAAACGGATGCCTGTCTGGAATGGGACGATTGCCTGCACTTTTTTAAAGTACGAACTTTACTGAGAAGCCTTAGTCATTTTGGATTGCAGTCATCAAACGAACACTGCACCTCTTCCAAACTAGTCCTAGAAGGCGAGACTATTGCTAAGATAAGTGCGCAGGTTACATACAGTGCCTTATCGTCATGACCCATCCTCAAGAAAGCCAACCTGAAAGTTTTCTTCAAAAAGCGGAGTCGATCAGCCATATTGTTCAGGCATTGGCAATTCTGGCTGCAGGATTTTGGGCTTTCTATACGTTTATCTACGAGGATCGCATCAAGCCTGCCTCGGAACCACCGATTACTTCTATAACGACTTCACTCACCCCTGTCGGCAAAAAAGGTCCTCTTATTGCTATCCAAGCCAAAACACAGCTTCGCAATATTGGTAAAGTGCGTATTCGGCTTCTTGCAGATACATTCAATGTCATTGGTGTTACTGTGCAAACTGGAAAATCAGAGGAGAAACACTCTGGATATCTTAAAAGTAACCTGTATTCTAAAGAAGTAAAATCTCAAGTTTTGATGAAATCTGGTGAGCTTTTAAAAGGAGCAACAGCCAATCCAAATGCCTCTTATTATCTGGATCCAGATGAATCGGTAAATAAAGATTTTATTATTTATCTGCCTGACAATAAATTCGATCTTATCCGCATGAAATCTGTCTTTGTCATTACAAAAAACTTCACACGAATTTTGCCTATTAAACTTGTACAAATTACACCTGCACAGAGCCAGACATATCAAGGTCAGTTACTTCTACTTGAAGATGCGCCTTGCCCAAATGAGCCCGAACCCTGCTACACCCAGAATGAAGCGACAGCAGAAATTTCACTTTGGAAATAGTCGATTTGGCAATGCAAATTTGTAAACAGACTACGATGAAAACAAACTGGTGAAGCACTTATGCAACTCAGCGAAGCCCTTGAAACTTATACCCGCAAGCGACCAAAAGAAATATTATTAGTGCGCATTCACATCGATGATTCTGATGAAGAAGTCCTCGTTTTTCGAGGAGCTTCAAGCTATCTTACCCGCGCAACCCCAACCGATCCAGGCCAACCAGTCATTCCCGATAGTGCCAAACTTTTAGGCGTTGATCGCCAACAAGCACCCTACGATCCTGTCACTCCAACACTCCTCGATACAAATTTGCAAATGGCTTCCCTTACTAAACTTCTTGCTGAAGTTGGAATTGAGCTATGAATCGTTTTTCCTGCTGGTTTATCCCACCTTCTGCACCTTGGTTAACAAACTAAAATACTCTGGACTCCATATCCACCTGGGGAATGTGGGAGTAAGCTCTTATCAGAAAACATGAAAAACACCGTTTCTTTGTCGGTACTTAGTTATGCACTCTCTTTTGGGCTTTCTTCAGATAAAATGCAGAGATCCCAATGCTGCCTAAAAAGAGCAATCCCGATAGCTGTGAGGGTTCCGGCACGATGACTTCTGAGCCAACCGAAACAGTATCGATGCCAATAAAGTTAGAGTTATTGCCCTGAACACCACCATCCGTGACAAAGTAGCGAAAGGCAAGACGACCATTAGTAGGGATAGAAAAACCTAAGATTGCTACTGTGAACTGCGTCCAAGCTGTTGGGTAATCTGTTGTTGTCAACTCTTGGTTAATTGTTAGCAAGAGCGTCATAAAGTCACCAACGCTCGTTTCGCTTGTACCAACATCGGTGCTAGCGCCAGCCAAGCTCAAGCGCACTTCTAGTCGATCTGGGAAGTTGCCATCGGTTGTCCGTGTAAAAAATGAGAGGACATCACCATTGTTGAAGTTCAAAATTGGAGTCAGTAGCCAGTTGCTGATGGTTCCATTCTCAGTCGTATTGTTGAAGTCAGCAGCGATATAGGAGCTGTCTATACCAGACTGTGAAGAGAAAACACGTGGGTCGCCCTGAAACCAACCAGTTGTGCCTACAGGATTGCTGTTGTTTTGTTGAACCCAGCCTTGACCAGTTAGCGTGGATATATCGTCAAATCCTTCATCAAGAGAGGCAGCTTGAGCTGTATTTGTGACAATTAGCGATATAGCCGTAGCAACAGATAAAGTTAAAGAAATGAATTTTCGCACTGAAATTAGCTCCACTAGCGGACTGAGTAGCCTAACTAGTAAGACTATATACTAAAAAACTTGTATTTTGAACCCACAAGGAACGCTTTTTTGCAGAGCTGACTATTTCCCAATTAAGTTAACGGGAGATCTGCATAGCTGTGATGCCTGCGGACTACGGTAACTGTGGTTGTGGCCGCTGAGCAGGCACAGTAATCGTCTGCCCTTTGCCTGAGAGCAGCGCATCGAGCTGTTCGAGATTCACAAAGCCCAAAGCCCAGGCAACAATCGGGAGTTGATCGCTACCAAGGCGCCCCTGGGCTACGTTGGTCACGGCTTGATACTCTTCAGGGCTTAGAAGATTTTTGAGGTTCATCAGTGGGCTGCTCCCCCGGCTCCGGTGCCAGATTTTGGCTTCCGCATAAAGAATACCAAGAAACCACTCAGAATAAGGGCAAATCCTACCACAAAAAAGCAGTCATTAAATGCCATGACGTAAGCTTCTGTACGCACAGTGTTGCTCAGAGCGAGCATCGCTTGCTTCTGGGCAGTGACGAAATCTGCACCTTTACTGACAAACAGCTGGGTGAGTTGCTCTAAACGCTGTTGGGTGGCCGGACTGTAGAGTGAAATTGCTTCTCCAAGCCGATTGGAATGGAAGTGTTCCCGCTGGGTCAAGATCGTGGCGAGCAGCGCAATCCCCACCGAGCCACCGATATTGCGCATCATATTAAAGAGGCCAGAAGCGGAGGCGGTGTCTTTGCCGGGAGGAATTTCGGCAGTGGCCAAACTCGATAAAGGGATCATCACCAAGGGCTGGCCGAGGGCACGGACAATCTGTGACCAGAGCAGTTGGTCGTAGCCTGTCAGGTTGCTCATCGTCGAATTCATGATGCAACTTGCCCCAAATAGGCTCGTCCCAACAAAGAGAATGAACCGTGGATCGAATCGTTGCATGAGTTTCGGAACCATCGGACTAATGACCAGTTGCGGTAAGCCCGCCCACATGATCACTTCGCCAATCTGCATGGCGTTGTAGCCTTGGACTTGGGCGAGATATAGCGGTAAAATATATACAGAACCGTAAAGACCAAACCCAAGAACAACATTGATCAAAGAACCCGCACCAAAGTTGCGCTGCATCAAGAGACGTAAGTTAATAAACGGCTCATTTCGAGTCAATTCGATGTAGAGAAAGGCAGCAATAAAAACAACTGCAACAATCGCTAGACGGACGATCATCTGATCCCCGAACCAGTCTTTGCGACTGCCCTCTTCAAGCACCACCTGCAAAGAGCCCAGGCCAATAGCCATGGCCAGTATTCCCCACCAGTCCCCTTTTTTGAGCAGTCCGAGCTGCATTGGTTCTGGATCCATCGTGAAGTAGACCGAAGCGATGAGCAGCAGCCCAGGAATAATATTCAGGTAAAAAATGTACTCCCAGCCAAAGTTCTCGGTCAACCAACCACCGATGGTCGGGCCAATGGAAGGGGCGAAAGTGGCAGTGACTCCGAAAAGGGCAAGACCGATGGGTTGCTTAGAGCGCGGCAGTTTGGTCAGCAAGGTCGTGAAAGCCATCGGGATCAAGACACCACCCGCGCAACCTTGACAGGCTCGAAAGAAAATCATTGAGGGCAGATCCCAGGCAGAGGCGCACAGCACCGAAAAGGCCAAAAACAAACTGGCATTTACGAGTAGGTAACGGCGCACCGAAAAGACGCGGGATAACCAGCCTGAGAGTGGAATGACGACAATCTCAGCCACCAAATAGGCCGTCGAGATCCACGATCCCTCGTCGAGGGTGGCACTGAGGGCACCTTGAATATCTTTAAGAGAAGAGTTGGTGATCTGGATATCGAGAATGGCCATGAATGCACCGAGCAGAACACCTGCTACAGAGATCCAAGTACGTACAGAAACCGGATCATCCTGTTGAAGAGTTGGTGGTTTTCCAGCACCCGTCACTGTGGAACTTGCCATGAACGCGCCCTCCTACTTGACTTTGACGCTGACAACTGCCGACATACCAGGAGTGACCAGATTTTCGTAGCCTTTGAGGCTCTGCTTGTCGAAGAGCACTTTCACAGGGATGCGCTGGACAATTTTCGTGAAATTGCCTGTGGCATTATCGGGAGGCAAGAGGGCAAACTGAGCACCAGAAGCTGGAGCCAAGCTGTCCACTGTGCCCTTAAAAGGATGGCCAGGGAATGAATCGAGTTTGATTTCAACTTCCTGTTTGGGGCGCATGTTTTCTAGTTGGGTTTCTTTGAAGTTAGCGGTTACCCAGACTTGATCTTCAACGATGGACAAGAGCGCTTGACCGGGCTGCACGCGTTGCCCTGCTTCCACACTGCGACGACCAATCCGACCATTGGAAGGTGCAACGATCTTCGCGTAGGAAAGTTGCAGCTTGGCATTCGCTAAACTTGCCTGCGCTTGAGCCACTTGGGCTTGGGTGGCTTCGTACTGGGCGCGATTTACCTCTGTTTGGACTCCAGCCGCCTGAGCATCTTGCAGACTGCCTTGAGACTGTTGAAACTTGGATCGCGCATCGGCAATACTTTGGGCTGCTTGAGCGACGCGGGACTGCGCTTGGGCAACACTTTGCTCTGCTTGGGCACGGGTGGCGACAGCAACTTGGTAGGTGGCACGAGCAGCATCAAGTTGCTGTTGGGAGATCGCGCCTTGGCTACTCAGTTGTTGATAGCGATTGAAATCCAGTTTCGCTTTCTCCAGATTTGCTTTGGCTTGATCGAGGGAGGCACGAGCCGAGGGCACTCCAGCTTGGGCTTCTTTGAGCGCTGCTTGGGCAGTGGCAATCCCCGCTTGGGCAGAACCGATGCCACCACGAGCTTGCGTATTTTGCGCCCCAGCTTTGCTCTGGGCATAGGTCACGGTTGTTGAGGCGGTGGCGGCTTGGCGCTTCGCCACAGCAAGAGCCGCTTGAGCGAGCTTGACTTGGAGTTGATAATCCTGAGGGTCGAGCTGAATTAAAACCTGCCCAGCCTTAACTGCCTGATTATCCTGGAAAAGCACTGTCTGGACAGTGGCGTTGATCCTAGAACTGACTGGATGAAGGTGGCTCGAAACTGTGGCGTTGTCCGTATCTTCGTGGGTCGATGCGTACTGCCACCAGTTGAAACCAAAAATACCAGCAACGATAAGACCCATGCCTAGCCCTGCAAAAAGGAGTGGTTTTTTGCTGGAATTCTTAGCTGGTAAGGGCTTCAGAACTTCAGGCACTTTCGTCTCCTGCATTGGTTTCTCCGCACTTTTCATCGCTTGGCCTCAAGGTAGATAGGTAGAATAACGGCAAGAAGAGAATGAACTCTGTCCAGGGGATTACTTAGCAAGCATTTATTTCGCGTTCGTACTATTTGGACAGTATAGAAGCGCACGCAGCAAAGGTTAGCCTCCTTAGGAGAGATTCTGAATGACTTGATCGAGGATCCGACTGAGCAATGCCCGCTCAGTCTCGGTAATCCCAAAGAGCGCATTGTCGGTTGCTTGGCGAGCGATGGGTGGCAAAATGTGGCGCAGGCCGTCGCCCTCTTCGCTCAAGTAGATCCGCCAGATGCGTCGATCATTGCGATCCCGTTCACGGCGGATGAGACCCCTTTCTTCCATGCGGTCTAGCACCCCAGTCAGGGTTCCACCCACCTGCTGGAGGCGGCCACAGATCACAGAAGTAGCTAGGCCATCTTCTTCCCAAAGACAGCACAGAACCACCCAATGAAAGACAGTCAAGCCGTGGGGTTCAAGCACCTCTTGGAAGTGGCGCGACATTAACTGAGTGAGCAGTTTGAAGCGATAGCCAAGACTGCGGGGAGCCAAGGACGATCCCCAAATATCGAGGAAGGATTTTCGATCGGACTGATTTAGCGCAGGGGCATTCATAACGCACTCGGATATTTAGCGTTCGTACTATTATTTTATGGAGAATTGATTTTCACGTCAAGTGTCTTTAGGGCGTTACCACTTCTTGTAGGGTAGGAACTTGCCTTCAAAAACGACTTTGACCCGATCTCCCTTGGGGTCTTCGACTTTGTCGATGTCGATGGTAAAGTCGATGGCGCTCATGATCCCATCCCCGAACATTTCGTGGATAACCGCTTTCATCGGCATTCCATAAACCTGCATGATCTCGTAGAAACGGTAGATCAGCGGGTCTACAGGCACGATCTGCTCCAAGGAACCTTTCAGCGAAGAGGTCTGGATCGCAGTTTCGACTTCAGGAGCAAGACCCAAATAAGCTGCGAGTTGACTGGCTTCTTCGCTAGAGGCGGTGGCCTGTCTATAGATAAGGCTGGCGACCCAGACAGGGTGGCGGCCCAAAACCCCGGCAATCTCTTCGTAGCTCACTTTTTTGGCTTGTTTGGCAGCGAGTATCGCTTCGATTACGGCTTGATCAAGCATAAGGATTCTCCTGAAGATGAGGCGCGCGATGAAAAGCATCCAACAACTTCTCAGGATTGTTGCAGAGTATAAAAAAGTTTGTGATTTGGACTACTTTTCAAGCTGCTGGACGAGTATGCGCATCGATCCAATGACACTTTGGCATCACGAAAAATGCGCAAAACTTGGTTTCCCTAGAAGTGCGCCTCTAAGATCTTTGACTTCAAGGCTCTCAGTGCAGCTGCCAATGATCGTTCCTTGTAGTCCAACCTCAGCCAAGGCAGTCACCAACAACTCAGCGGACGCTTTGGGAAGGGCTATCAGCAATTCATAGTCTTCGCCGCCGTAAAGTGCCCAGTCTGTGGCCGCATTTCCGGCGAGACGGTGGGTGGATGGGTGGATGGGCAGAGCTTCACAGTCAATGATTGCTCCACATCCGCTCTGCTCGCAGACTTGAAGCACTGCATCGGCGAGACCGTCGCTGGTATCCATGGCAGCGGCCCGATCACTCAGGGAAAATATAGATTTGGGCACGCCTAAGCGCGGCAACGGTCGGCGATGAAAAGCAATGGCATCGGCGAGGTCTTCGGGGGCAGCAGCAGGAAACAGCTCAGGATGGAGCATCACTTCAAGTCCGGCCTTTGATCCACCGAGAGTTCCTGTGATCACCAAGGCATCTCCAGAGCGCGCTGCATTTCGTCGCAGAATTTTAGTCGGATCGACGACTCCAAAGGCAGTCACTGCCACAGTTCGACTCTTTGAACGGCAGGTGTCGCCCCCTAAAATGATTCCTCCCAACGGATCTGCACAGGCAGTAAAGCCTTCGTATAGACCCTGAACCCATTCCACTGGTGTTTCTTTTGACAAACCGAGGCCAATGAGGGTACCAACTGCTGTGGCCCCCATGGCGGCAAGATCTGACAAATTTGCAGCAGCAGCCCGCCAACCCACATCGTAAGCAGCAGTGGTGAGGTCGCTAAAGTGGACTTCATCGAAAAGAATGTCAGTAGTGACGACCAATTCTCCTTCAGGAAGTGCAAGGACTGCCCCGTCGTCGCCTGCTGGTACCCGAATATGCTTCCCCATATAAATTTGAAGGAGAGCGAGTAACCCTCGCTCTCCAAGTTCAGACAATTTTTGGGCATTGGCCATTAGCGAATCTGCGAGTACACCACATTGGACAGCGAAGGAATCTCCGCATAGCGACCGAGGGCAGTTTGGACGATGCTAAATCCACCAGCTGCGACTACACCCAAAAATACCGTACTGTTGATGACTTGAAGAATTTCCTGAATACCAGGTAAGAAGCCGAGCAAATTGCCAAGCACTGGGGTCAGTACTTCAATTAAAGTCAGAATGATGCCGATCAAGAGCGATTGAAAAACGTTGTAACGAATGAAGTGACTGATATTGGAGTTATTGATCACCAAAGCAAAAAGAGCAATAAAGATAATCAACCCAATCGGAAAAGTGCTCAGTTGTGCAATCGGCAGAAAAAATGCAGTCACAACATCTAGCCCGAAGGAACTCAGTAGCCGCGCCCCGTGAACGACTACCCCAATTGAAATGGGCAGCAAGTAGGGCAAAGCTGCAAAAATACGATCTGTAGGACTTGTACTACCACGCCAACTCATCGTAAACCCCCGTCTTAATCGTGAACTTGAGCGACTTGGAAACCCATCCGACAGCGGAAACGATTGCCAAATTGTGAACGAGAAATTTCCCGTGCACACATGAAATAGTCTCCCCGCTGACGCGGTTTTCCTTGGCAATCGGCGTAAAAGCAGGAAGTACATACTGGTTCTGCCGCAACGATATTGTCCCGCAATAGGAGAACCAGTCTGATCTTGCCCATACCTCAGGGATCCAAAGTCTTTCTATTCTGACCTACAGTTTTGAATTCGTCTAATTTATCAATTTCCCAAGGTGTTAAAAATCCTGATTCAAGCGGTAAACCCAACATTTGCCCACAGGTTTGACCAAGAACTGTCATCACTGTCTCGATCAGGAGGGTCGGCTGGATTTCTGCCAAACCAACAACAGCCGGGTTTGGCAATTCAGGAAACAGTGCCGCTAACTTTTGGGGATTGGGTTGGATCAAGATCGATCCATGCTGCAAAAGTGCCTTTCCACGGCGGACTTGGGCACTGCCGATCAACTTGCGTCCCTGCCAGACAAGATCTGCCCCTGTGGCTGTCCCAAAGCAACTGGGGTTGTGAATATAGCCACGGCCTGCCGTTCCAAACGCCAGAAAGATATCTAATTTTTTGAATCCCTCGATCAAAAAAGTACACAGCTGCGTGTAGACCTTCGCGACACTGCCTTGGGGCAAGGGCAACGTCAGGGCGTAGGTGAGATCGCCTTCGTGCCACACAGCTCTACCACCACTGGGACGACGAACGACTTCCAAATCTGGCCACACTTGCTTTTGGTGATAGCCAACCGAAAGCGTCGGCTTCGACCAACCGTAAAACCGCAAACTTGGTGGACTCAATCCCGCTGCAAGTCCCGAGAGCAGGACTGAGTCGGTCGCCATTTGCATTGCCCCAGACTGCAGACTATAGGGCAACAGGCGTAGCTGTTTAGGGGGCAGTGCCACCATATTCTTGAAGGATCTCTTCGTCGTACTCGTCGGCAAGACTAGCAATAATCGTGATTGCCCGCGAAATTTCAGCAGGGTCGATGCTGTCGAGGGTGCGAACCGTGTGCAGAACGATCTCGTCTTCGCGCAGAGCAAATCGAGATTCCCAGGTTTCTAGCCAGTTGGATTTGAGGAGATACTTAAAGAGTGCTGCTTCTTTATCTGCATTCACAGGCAGTTTGACCACAGGAGACCAGACCGTCAAAGTATCATCATCCGTTTCGCCACTAAGAACAACGAAGACTTTTACAGTTCCATATTTAAAGATCCACATCATCCCCTTGTCGCTGTCTGGCAACTGCGCAAACCGGGCAGAGCCCTCGACAGCCAGTTGAGAAATGACCGCTTCTGTTTCTTCTCGGTGAGAACCGAGATGCAGTTGGCTTTCACTCAAGGTTTCCATTTAAATCGCCTCTTGCTGATGATTGAGCCGGACTAAAATTCATTTTGCCGCAAACCGAGGCGCTTTTGGCCGCTAATTTTGGCGGAGTGCCTTAGAGGTTCGTTTACCATAGGTTGAAACTGAGAACCTTGATGTCGGTAATCCTTCCCACTGCGACTTCGTTCCTCGAAGCACTCAGCGACGAAGAACGCAAAAAATTGCTTTCTCTGGCGCGCAAAATCGTCCTGCGGCCTGGGGAAACAGTGGATCGTCCTGAGTTGGATGCGGATACAGTTGGCCTCGTCGATACAGGCGCTTTTATCGAAAGACTCTACTACGGTGCGCGCACCGTTCCAATCGTGCGCATTGCCGGGAGCAGCGAACTTCTCCAAACCCATCACCTCTTCGTCTCTACCCGTTTTTATCGCTGCGAACTCCGGGCTATCCATATCGAGAACAACAGCTTGCTCCTCTGGCCTGTCGAAGTTTTTTTAGAAGCCTTAAAGGCAAATCCAGAGACCATGCTCTATTTGTGCCACTTTTTTAGCCACCAAGCCCACCTCGGTCATCGAAACCTCTACGAAGCCGTCGCCCATTCTGCCTACTTCAGGTTGGTAAACCTGCTTGTCGGTCTTGCCAACCAATTTGGTTATCTAAATGCCAATGGCTCCGAGGTACTCCTTCCGTTGAAACTGACGATTAAAGATCTCAGCGAGTGTATCAATGTCTCGCGGGAAACAGGCTCCAACCTCTTTAATAAGCTGCGCCGCAAGGGCGTGATCGCTCCAGGTAAATTTATTAAAGTTGAGCTTTCGCGCCTCAGCGAATACGCAGCGACTTTAGAATGAGCGACGGGATTGATACACATACCAAAAATTCTAAAATGGTTGCTAAACTCTCTCGCCCGGAAACATCGGGCCTTTTATTTGCGCTCGTTGCTCCGACTATTTACGGGGCAGGGATTCCCCTGAGCAAAGTTTTCCTCGATTACGCTGGCCCTTGGTTACTCACCGGCCTTTTGCAGTTCGGGGCAGGTCTGGGGATGAGCGTGCTCTACTTTGCCCGTCCGCGCAGGACAGACATTGCTTTGCAGGGCAAAGATTGGCCTCGGTTTGCCATCTCTTTGGTGATGGGTGGCGTTTTCGCTTCTGTGCTGATGATGGTTGGATTGCGGGGAACGACAGCGGCAACGGCCTCTTTGCTCTTAAACCTCGAAGGTGTGTCAACAGCGACCATTGCCTGGATGCTTTTCCGGGAACGCTTCTCGCGGCGGCTTGCCATTGGATTATTTGTGATTACAGCCGGTGGCGCTTTGCTGTGTTTGGGTGGAGACGGTGCCCAAGTGCGAATTTCTTGGGCGGCTCTGGCCCTCGTTGGTGCTTGCCTTTCCTGGGGAATAGCGGCCAATGTTGCCCAGCACATTAGTGGCCGAGATCCAGTCCAAATGGTTGCGTTGCGCGGTCTGATTGCTGGTGGTGGCAATATTTTGCTTGCCTTGTTGGTTGGGGAGCGCTGTGCCCACTGGCAAGTGATTCCCCTCGCGGCGATGGCTGGCCTGATCACCGATGGTGTTGCTGTTCTGTGCTACATCATCGCCCAATCGCGGATTGGCACATCCCGCACAGCCACTTTTTTCGCCCTTGCCCCTCTCGTTGGTGCAAGTGTGGCTTTATTGGTGTTGAAGGAGACACCCACAACCACTTTGCTTGTCGCGGGAGGCTTCATGCTGTTTGGCTTAGGGATCTGTCTTGGTGAAAAGCATGTTTCGGCCTGAGTAGTGGCAAAATATTTCTCATGCCCTCAGTAGAGGCTGGTTGATGGTTGAAGGTTTTGTCCTCTCAAACCCGTTTTTCCGCCCTAAAGCACAATAGAAACGAACGATCACCCTTATCAAAGCCAATGACAGTACTCGCCACAGATGCCACACTGCAACGCTTAACGACGATTCGTCTCGGTCTGCTGCGCCAGCACAAGCGCCTTTTAGAGGCAGAACGCCTTGCCTACGAAAATATTCATGGCCGCATTCCCACTAGCGGAGCCTTTCTGCAACTTGTGATTGCCGATCCTTGGTTTGATTGGCTCCACACGATTTCGCGGCTCGTTGTGCAAATAGACGAACGCTTGGACAATAAAGAACCCCTGCGTGCCGATGAAGCCAAAGATTTTCTTGATAAGGCGCATCTTTTGCTCCAACCAGCTACCGATAAGGCGAGCTTTCAAGCCCATTATGAGGCGGTGATTCAGCGAGACTCTGCGATTGCGCTTGCCCATACAGAGTTACTAAAACTTCTCCACCCATAGTCTATGCCCCTAGCTATCCGTGGGCTGACCCTGCCCTCTTGGCAAAATGCTAAGATTGGAAAACTACAACTTGTGGAGTTTGTGTCTATGTTTGGCACCAATGGCTCTGCCAGCTTAAACAATCAAAATTCTCTCCGTACAGCCAGCCTCCCCGGTGCTTTTGCCGCTATGGGGATCGCCCTTGGACTGACTGGAGCCGTTTCTGCTTGGGCGGTGCGCCTCCCTGGTATTCAAGAATGGTTCTGGCCTTTGCTGATTTTGCAACTCGGATTACTTCTGGCGATCGGAACTGTGCGTTCCTGGGCTTCGGAAGGAGCTGAGAATGTCTCAATGGTTCTGCTGTTCGTCTACGCGGCTGTGACTGGTCTCGTCTTGGCACCTGTCGCAGGCTTGTACCTCGCTTCAGCCGTCGGAAAAGCGATTGTCTTCAAGGCACTAGGCGCAGCGGGAGCGACCTTTGGTGCTGCAGCCATTTACGGCTGGACAACCAAAAAAGACCTCAGCAGCATGGGTAGCATTCTATTCATGGCTTTGCTGGGTATCATCATCTCTTCGCTACTCAACGTCTTTTGGCTCCATTCATCCCTCACAGAGATGGTCATCTCTGGGATCACGGTATTGGTCTTCACGGGCTTTACGGCCTACGACTTAAATATCGCCAAGTCAAACCGTTACAACCAGACCTCAGGACAGATTGCCCTGAACTTGTACCTTGACTTTCTGAACCTCTTCATGGCTTTCCTGCGCATCTTTGGTGGTGGCAGAAGATAAGTCGTACGGCTCAAGTATCTCTTCGTTTAAAACCAGCCCTGAAACGATTCAGGGCTGGTTTTTTACTGCCTGATTGAAGCGTGGGTGAGACTTTTGCCCGCAAGGTGTACGTAACTAATCAAAGACTTCAAGGACTCTGCCCTTCATTGTTTTCCCCAGCCAACTCGTCGCCCGCGAACGGCTCTGCAAGTTTTCGACAGTCCAGGAAAGCTCGGGATCGTAGAGGGTGAGGGCGCTTTGAGGCGGTAGGTTCAGGATCTTACCTGGGGCAGTACTGAGGGATTTCCAGGCTTGTAGCGCCGTTAAGTCACCGGATCGCACGTGATTCCACAGAAGCGGCAAGGTGAATTCTAAGCTGATAGATCCAGAAGGTGCCTGGGAGAAAGGCAAAGTCTTTTCCTCGTAAGTCCAAGGGGTGTGATCCGAGGCGACTGCATCGATGGTGCCATCTTGAATCCCGGCGACCAACGCATCGCGATCTTCGGGACTGCCCAAAGGGGGATCGAAGCGCAAGTTTGGATCGTAACTGGCAAGATCGGCGCTGATATGGCTGAGGTGATGGATCGTGGTGCTGGCACTGATCGGCAAACCTTCTGCCTTAGCTTGGCGGATCAGAGTGACACTGCGCGCTGTCGAGATGCGCATGAAGTGAACTGGGGTCTGACTAAGGCGAATCAGTTCAAGCAAACCACTGACGGCGATGGTTTCTGCCTGGGGTGGCGTTCCTGAAAGGCCAAATTCTGTCGCCCAAACACTTTCAAATGCAGCGCCAGTGGCAAGTTCTGGGAGCCAAGGCCAAAGCAGCACAGGTTTTTGGAGGATGTGGGCATAGTCGAGGAAGCGGCGCAGCAAAGCCCAATTCTGGATCGGTCGATTGTCCGTGAAACCGACGACCCCAGCTTCGGCGAGGTAGCCGACTTCGCTCAGACTTTGTCCCTGAAGACCATGGCTGATCGCTCCGTATACCAAAGCATCTGCCCAATATTTACGGATAAAGTCAAGCTGCGCCGGATCGTCCATAGGAGGAGAGACGTTGGGCAAGATGGCTACAGAGGCGTAGCCTCCTGCTCGCGCTGCAGCGGCCAGCGTGGTGAGGCTTTCGCGCTCCTCATTACCGGGTTCACCACTCGTTGCGTAAAGGTCGGTGAGGGCAGGGCCAAGAATGAGCCGACCTTCCCCTTCGATCACCCGATCAGCAGAACCCACAGGCGCAACAAAGGTTTTAGACAGGCGATCCCAAGTCAGATCTACGACAGAATCGCTATGTGTTGCTGGGTCTAGCCAGCGAACTTGGCGAAAGGCGATGCGCACTAGTGAGCAGAACCGTTGCCGTGGTAGTGACTGGAGTTGTAGAAGCCACCCTTAGTCGCCAACAAGAAAGCGAGGGGCACAAAGGCGATGGCGATACCTGCGATGACGTACTTGATCAAGACAAAAGTGGTCATAGGATTCCAAGAATGCTCAGGACTAGAATACTCCAGGAGAGCAGGAGGGGGGCGGTACTATAAAGAAACGCTTCAGATTTGCGACTTTTATGCCCATCGAAACTGTTGAGATTGTTGTTCCACCTCGTTTCAACCTCGCCCTCAGTGTGATCGCCATCGGAGCAATTGCCACCCAATGGCTTCTCGGTGTCGGGATTGCTGTAATGATCTTCGGTGCTTTCCTTGTTTTCCAAACCGTCACTATACGGATCATCTTCGCTGCCGAGCAGTTTGAAGTTTGGCAGTACGGCAAACGGGTGATTGGTTTTCCTTACAAAGAATGGCAGAAGTGGCAGGTTTTCTGGCCACCCGTGCCGATTCTTTTTTACTTTCGAGAAATTTACAGCCCACACTTTATCCCGATGCTGTTCGACCACCGGATCTTGAGCCAAAATCTGAAAAAATTCATTCCCATCGAGCCACAGCAATGATCCCGTTGGTTCTTGGCCTGCTTTTGTTTGGCTATTTGCTCGGTTCGCTACCAAGTGGCTATCTGGCCGGACGGTGGCTCAAAGGAATTGATATTCGTGAACAAGGTTCTGGTTCCATGGGA
>JACMLN010000081.1 GCA_014379585.1 Gloeobacterales cyanobacterium ES-bin-313
AGCGGGAAATTGTGCGCATTGCGTTCGTGCATCACTTCCATGCCCAAGTTTGCACGGTTGACAATGTCCGCCCATGTGTAGATGGCGCGACCTTGTGAATCGACAATCGAGGAGTTGAAGTTGAAGCCATTCAGGTTGAACGCCATGATGCTGATGCCCAAGGACGTAAACCAGATGCCGATAACGGGCCACGCTGCCAAGAAGAAGTGCAGACTGCGGCTGTTATTGAACGACGCGTATTGGAAAATCAAGCGACCGAAGTAGCCGTGAGCCGCAATGATGTTGTAGGTCTCTTCTTCTTGACCAAACTTGTAACCATAGTTCTGTGACTCTTCCATGGAAGTCTCACGAATCAAGCTGCTGGTCACCAGCGAACCGTGCATCGCAGAGAACAAAGAACCACCGAACACACCGGCCACGCCCAACATGTGGAAGGGGTGGTTGAGGATGTTGTGTTCAGCTTGGAAGACGAACATGAAGTTGAAGGTGCCGGAGATACCAAGAGGCATGCCGTCAGAGAAAGAACCTTGACCGATTGGGTAGATGAAGAAGACAGCGGTTGCAGCAGCTACAGGCGCACTGTAGGCGATGCAGATCCAAGGACGCAGACCCAAGCGATAAGAAAGTTCCCACTCGCGACCCAAGTAGCAGAACACACCAATCAAGAAGTGGAAGACGACGAGTTGGTAAGGGCCACCGTTGTAGAGCCACTCATCCATGGAGGAAGCTTCCCAAACGGGGTAGAAGTGCAGACCGATAGCGTTGGACGAAGGAATGACAGCACCAGTGATGATGTTGTTTCCGTAGAGCAAGGAACCGGAAATGGGCTCGCGGATACCGTCCATATCGACGGGAGGCGCGGCGATGAAGGCCACGATGAAGCAGATGGTGGCACTGAGCAAGGTTGGGATCATGAGTACGCCGAACCAACCGACATAGAAGCGGTTGTTGGTGGAGGTCACCCAATCAGCGAAACGATCCCATAAACCTTGGGATGAACGACGCTCAAGCGTTGCAGTCATTGTTAAGAATCCAAAAAATGGACATTTATAACGCAATGTTACATCTTTTGGAAGTTTTCGCTCAGAATTGACAGTTTTGGGCTGCTTATCTTTTAGATAAGAAAATATTATATTTTCGGGGGCGATCCTGGAACACTATAGTAAGTAAACAGTAAGAGATCGGCATTGCAAGCGGGCATTTCCACGTTGAAGTTGACTGGATTGGCGGGTGAACACCTGCATGTTACTTGCTGGGAACGCCCGGAAGTAGCGGGCATTTTGCTGCTTATTCCAGGCAAAAATGACCATGGCGGTCGGTATGAAGAACTTGCCGAGCAAGTGAGCACTGTCGGCTGGGGTGTTTGGGGCCTCGATCTGCGCGGTCAGGGTCGCTCTTTTGGACCGCCAGCGCAGGTAGATCGCTTTCATGAATTTCTTGAAGATGTAGAGATAGCCGTTCAGGCGATCCGGACACGCTATCCCCATCGACCAATTGTCCTGGTTGGCTACAGCATGGGAGCGGCTGTGGCAGTGGAATATTGCGCGCAGCATCCCGAAAAAGTTTCGGGACTGATCGGAGTTTCGCCTTGTTTTTGTATCGAAAACCGTCTGACTTGGTGGATGCCACCGACTTTGCAGGTTTTGGATTGGTTGCTTCCACATTTCATCTTGTCCCGCAGCTACAATCCCCTGGCGGTGACGCGGGATCTAGAACAACAGCGCCGGATTGCTAGTGATCCTTATATGGATGGCACCACGCGAGCTCGTCTGATTATGGAACTGCGCCGAGCTGCCAAGCGCTGCTTAAATGTAGCGAATCGCATCGAACTGCCTGTGTTGACTCTGATTTCGCCATCGGATCGCATTGTCGATCCAACCGCTGCTGAGGCTTTTCACCGGGATTTGCCTGGAAATGCGACGATTTGCCGCTACCCAGGACTGCGCCACGATTTACTGCACGAAGAGGGGCGCGAAGCTGTTTTCCGCGATATTTGCGTGTGGCTTGCCCAGGTTTGGTCTCATGCTTAGAGCAGCAGTATTTCTAGACCGCGATGGTGTACTGAACCAAGAGCGCGGCTACTTACACAAGGTTTCAGATCTAGAACTGATGCCAGGGGTGGCGACGGCGGTGCGTCAGCTCAACGAGGCAGGACTGTTTACCGTACTCGTCTCCAATCAATCAGGGCCAGCACGGGGGTATTATCCGGTTGCCCACGTCGAAGCACTTCACGCAAGGCTGCGACATTTGTTGCACGAAGGCGCCAAGGCTCACCTCGATGCTGAATATTTCAGTGCAACTTTAAGCCCCAATGAAGGGGGCACCCACGCCCAATACACCTGTTGGTCTACCTGGCGCAAACCGAATACTGGGATGCTGGTTGCGGCAGCTTGGCAACACGACCTCGAACTTTCGAAAAGCTTCATGGTGGGCGATAAGGCCACTGATATCGACTTAGCTCGCAATGCTGGTTGTCGCGGCGTGCTGGTGCAAACGGGGTTTGGTTCAGACGTATTGAAAGGAAGCTACCAACATCGGGTGCAGCCGGACTATCTGGCGGCGGACTTAACCGAAGGTGTGGCCTGGATCTTATCTACGCTTCCGTAAAAACAATTTCCTGCACTGCCGACTTGCCTGAGACGGGAGACCGATTGCAAGATTTCGTGGAGAACTTCGACTCCCAAAGTATGTCGTAATGAACTGTTTGTTGAAACTGAAGGATGTTTCTAGACTGGTACAGTCAGGAGAATACCCATCCCCCATGCATGATGAAGACACTCTGGCCATACGCCAAGTTATTGAGGATCAGATCGCAGCTTTTCAGCGGGATGATGCCGAGGCAGCTTTTCGGTTCGCCAGCCCTGAGATTCAAGGGCAATTTGGCAGCGCTCTACACTTCTTGCGCATGGTCAAAACCGCGTACTACCCTGTGTATCGACCGCGTTCGGTCATATTTGAAAAGTCTTTAATGGTGCGTGGACAGCCAGCGCTGGCTGTGTTGCTCTTGGCGGAAAATGGCCAGCTTGTGAGGGCAACTTACATCATGCAGCAGCAAAGTGATCGCAGTTGGCGGGTGCTTGGCTGTTACTTAGAGCCTTTACCAGAATGAACTTACCGATTGCTTGGGTGGATTGTATGCAGCTACTTTTTGCAGGCCAGCATGAAGGCTTAAAGCAACCACCAGCAGGCCAGATCGGTAATGCCTGACAGGAACAAAATGATCAAGGTGCGTTGAAGACGACGCAGCACAGGGCCAACCTGATATTCGACGACGAGGCGATCTTTGGCGACATCCTCAGGGGGCTTGTTCCAAAAACTGCCATCGTACCAACCGCTCTCTTCGTAATGCACGCAGGCACTCGACAGACGTTCGTGAATATAGGACCAGCCCAAGTAGAGGCGAAGTAGCACAAGACCAAGCAACACTCCAGAGCCTGCAACTCCTCCTAGAAAAAACTGGATGGGGAGACGCAGGGGTGGGAAGCTCCATGCCGAAATCGGGCCACTGAGGATCCACGATCCGAGCCAGACTCCAGCAATGCCAGCTACGAAGAGCCTTGGCTCCAACGTGGCCCAGCGAAAGAAGAAAGAACTGCGCAGTTGCTGGTACTCATTGAAGGGGCGCTGTTCGGGTGGAATAACAACTGCTGTGGCCGAACGCTTCATAAACGAGGAGAAACCCCTATCCTGAAGTTGTGCTCCTCTAGTTTACAGTCACGGTCTTAGATGTCATCAGTTTCCTTGCCCCTTCGGGTTGGTATCGTCGGTACAGGTTATGCTGCCCGTCAACGTGCCCGCACCTTGCAGATCGATCCGCGCTGCAAACTGATCGGTTTTGTCGGTCGTCGCCCAGAAAGTTCGATTGCCTTTGCTGCGGAGTCAGGCGTTCTCTCCTGCACAGAAGCAGAACTTTGGGAAAGCGCAGATGTTGTGTTTATCTGTACGGTGAACCGCGACCATGCTCGTTTTGTTCGCCAAGCCCTCGAACATCGACTGCACGTCGTCGTCGAATATCCTTTGGCCTTAGACCTTCAAGAGGCACAAGCTTTGATCGCCTTGGCTGCCCAGCAGCACCGCTTGCTCCACGTCGAACACATAGAACTGCTCAGCGGTTTTCACTTGGCTCTACGCAGCTATCTGGCCAAGGCTGGAAATATTCATCTGGTGCGTTACAGCTCGATCAATGCCAAGCCCCCCACTCCAGGCAAATGGACGTTCTCAGAAGCGCTGTTTGGATTTCCTTTAGTCGGGGCACTGTCGCGGATTAGCCGCCTCGTCGATCTCGTCGGTCCTGTCGAATCTGTGTCCTGTCAAAATCGCTATCTGGAGCGAGAGGGCGATCAGTTTCAAGGCTGTATCTGTACGGCGCAACTGCAATTTGGCTCCGGTGCCTTCGGTGAACTGACCTACGCAAAAGGCAAAGGACTTTGGCAATCGGAAAATCGTCTGGAGTTAACCGGTTCTGGGGGATCGCTGATTCATAGCGGCGAGAGTTTGACGTTGATCAACGGCGAAGGCACCCAAAGCTTTGAGCCCGGTAGCCGACAAGGACTTTTTGCCCAAGATACCCAGGCTGTCCTAGATGCCTTAATTGAAGAGAAACCTCTCTATACTAATGCCAAAACAATGCTCCACAGTTTAGCTGTTGCTGTTGCCGCTGAACGCTCCAACCTCTATGGCCAAGTCGAAAAGATTACGGTTTGATCCGCTCAGGCACGAGTCGGCCACTTGTATCTTCACCTTCGCGGATCTCTTCTTGGTATTCGGCATCGGAGTTGACCGCCCAAAGGTCGTAATGGGCATCGAGAGCGATATTGCGGGCTGCAAGCAAGCCGGTCATCATTGCGTGATCTTGGTTATTGTAACGGTGCATTCCATTGCGTCCCACCAGTTGAAGATTGGGGACTTCTTTGTCAAGAAAGTTGCGGATAGTCTGGACATTTCCCCGGTAGTGATCGTCGTAGACCGGATAGGCTTTGGCCTGACGGACAACGGTTCCATCGACGACCTTAGCGGGATCAACCAGACCCAACTGGGCAAGTTCTTGGCGACCAAGGGCGATCAGTTCTTCATCAGAAGCGGACCACAGCCCATCTCCTTCAAAGCAGAAGTACTCAAGTCCCAAACAGGTGTAACGATCCTCCGGCACCATCTGCGGGCTCCAGTTTTTGAAGTTCTGGATGCGCCCCAATTTTACTGAAGGATCGTGGATGTAAATCCAGTTATCGGGAAAAAGTTCGGCTTGGTCGATCACCAAAGCGACGGTTAAGAAATCCCGATAGCCCAGTTGCTTCGCTGCTTTTTGAACGGTTTCAGGCGCGGGTGGGTCGAGAGCGGCGACAAGTTCTCGCATCGGCATCGTCGAGACAAAGTGCGTGCCTCGGTAAGCAATCGCCTTTTCCGTCCAGACGCAGACCAGTCCTTGGGCATTGCGTTCGAGCCGCATAGCTGGGGATTCCAGATGGATTCGCCCGCCCCGAGATTCGACACGATCTGCCACCGCTTCCCACATCTCCCCAGGGCCACAGGCTGGATATCTAAAACTGTCTATTAAAGTTTTGATTACTTCGCCGCGCTTTTTTTTGCTGCCAGGAAACAGAATCGACTTGATCAATGAGGCCATGGACAGCCCCTTGATCCGTTGGGCAGCCCAATCCGCAGAGAGTTCCGAGCAGGGGATGCCCCAGACTTTTTCGGTATAGGTTTTAAAGAAAATTTCGTAAAGTGTACGTCCGAAGGACATGACCATCCAATCTTCAAAGGATCGCACTTCTTTGGGTGGGAAGGCTTGGGCTTTGAGATAGCTCAAAATGCAGAGACAGGCGGTACCGACACCCAAATTTTTAAGGGCGTTGAATGGGCGAATCGGGTAGTCGAAGAAACGATTTCGGTAAAAAATTCTCGATAAACGGCCACGGGTGATCATCCGATCTTGAAGAATTTCTGTCCAAAAATCTTCAATTTCTTGGGACTTCGAAAAGAACCGATGTCCACCAATATCGAAGCGAAAGCCTTTGTACTGGGCGGTTCGACTGATGCCACCGATCCATGTCGTACTTTCGAGAACCGTTGACTCGATGCGGTGACGGCTCAATTCGTAGGCGGTACTTAAGCCAGCAGGACCTGCTCCAACAATCACGACATGTTTGTTGGCCATCAGAGCTTCGAGGGAGTAGTCATGGGCTGGGTGCGTAAGAATTCTGTGTTGACCCCTGATTCGCGGGTGAGAGCGATTTTGCCTGTGCGGGCTAACTCTTTAATGCCGAACTTGGTAAGCATCTGGATGATCGCGACCATCTTGCCAGGATCCCCAGTCACTTCGACCGTGACGGATTCTTCGGCAACATCGACAATTCGCGCCCTGAAGACCGTCGCCAGTTCGATAATTTCGCTGCGGGTATGGGTGTTGGCGCTGACTTTCATCAACATCAATTCGCGTTCGACGCAAGGGGTTTCGGTAATGTCCTGGACGCGTAAAACATTGATCAGCTTGTGAAGTTGCTTAGAAATTTGCTCGACTGCCGATTCGTCACCATTGACGACCATCGTGATCCGGGTCACTCCGGACTGTTCAGCAGAACCGACAGCCAAACTCTCAATATTGAATCCACGTCGGGCAAACAGTCCTGTGATCCGGCTCAAAGCACCGGATTCATCCTCGACAAGTACAGAAAGCGTGTGTTTCACGGTCAATATCCAAAGCCAGAGACTAGCGTAGCGTAACTGAGGGTACTACACCATGAAATGCTCTGTTCTGGCGAGAATGCGCTTCCAGGTTGCAGATGGTTTACCTGCAGAAAACTCCCAGTTTTCACTTGGGCATCTTGGAGGCATCGTTGAGAACGGTGTGCGGGTGATTGTGGCAGAAGCTCTCAATCCTCTCGATCTCGTCGATGCAAATCAGGGGACTCACGTCGGCAATACCCGTTGGTACATTCATGTGATCCGCTAATTACTTCAAAAAAGCCTTGAACTTGGCTAAAGCTTTGCCTTCAAGGGTGCGACCTGTATAGGGCTTACGACAGTCCTCCGATTTTGCAGAACCAAGGCTGGTAGTGCTGCATTCACCTGAGACTGCAAAAATATCTGAGCGCATCCGCACTTTGATGGCGACCCGCGACTTTGCTTTTTGAATCGCTTCGATTCCTGGTGGCAAAAGATTGAAGTTGATCCGGGTGATGCGCTCTTTGCCGCGCATGAAAGTCGAAATCACGCTGTCGATGGCAAGACCATCTTGGAGCGTTATCCCATCTACTTCCATAAAGACCAACGGCCGATCATCGCTCACGCCGTGACTGCTATCGACTCCCACCAAGACAGCACTTAAAGTCCGACGCTTACCTTCGGAAATTGCCGTCAAGTCCAGCCGCGACCGATAGGGGGCTACAGTCAATTTGCCCCGATACTTGCCTTTTTCGTCCTTGAAGGGCTGACCGTCCGCTTTGAGTAAAAATAGATCCCCTGGTCGCTCAACGGGAAAGTTCAAAACTGCTGCGCTTACACCTGTTGCTTGCCATAGACAAAGCAAACCACCCAATACCAAACTACCTATAGCTTTCACACAAAACCCTTACCCAGCACTGTTTAGCAGTGTAGCGTAGACCAAAATGCTTCTACCTACACTGACGAATCCCATGAGCGCAGATTCGCCTTAAAAAAGAATCATAGGTAGACATTTTCTTGTCTTTTAGATCGAGCGAATGAGGCACTTTCCCTATGTAATCTACAATACGCCAAGCCCCTTCATAAAAGAATATTCTTTTCTAGTAAGCCACTGAATTGGTTAACCATTTAATCGCCTCTTCCTTAGTGAATAGCAGCACTAAGGGACTCCCCCTATACTACTAACCGACTTAGTGAATACCTGCGTTTAATCTATCTATTTCACTACGAGGATATCGAGCATGACTGTGAAACAGGCATTGAAGCTGATTCTCTCTGGCACTATTGCTTTTGCGGCTACGCTGCTCCTTCACGGAGTAGCGCAGGCAGCTAGCATTACCGATCCAGCTGGTGACTTTCTTTTCACCTACACAGGTGTCCAGGCTGGGGATCTCGATGTGTTGTCGTCAGAAGTCACACTAAATGGCACTCAGTTGTTTTTCTCTGCAACACTCGCAGCAGCAGTTGGCACTACACCAAGTGCATTCTACGTCTTCGGCCTTGATCGCGGGCAAGGGACTCAGCGCTTTGTAACAGGTACACCGTCCGTCGGTGCAGGTGTCGTCTTCGATTCAGTCGTGATCCTGCGACCCGACGGCACCGGCAACTTCAATGATTTGCTCAACAGTGCCAATTCAATCACGCTCAATCCGGCTAGTATTTCCATTAGTGGTAGCCAGATCTCAGCTATTTTCGATGTCTCGCTGTTTCCTTCAACGGGCTTTGCTGCCGTCGACTATACCTGGAACCTGTGGCCAAGACTTGGAAGTATCAGCGGTAATGCTGCGATTTCCGACTTTGCCCCCGATGCCTCTAACGCCTCTGTCGCCGTGCCTGAGCCAAGTGGGATTGCTGGTCTGCTAGCAATTGGCTTTGGTGGATTGATGATGGTGGGGAGGACTAGACGAATCCTCAACGTCTCCAAAAGCTAAAGTCTAGTGGATGCGCGGATGATAGCAAGCTGTTGTCCGCGCATTGCAATGTGTTTCATTAAATAATTTTTGACTTAATCAAAGCTTTACAAGAATGTAACCTTTGCTTGAAGTATCCAGCGTACATTAACTGGGAATTGCTCTCTTGCATTTTGCAATTCCCAGTTTTTCTATTGTTGAGGGCTCCGGTTTTTTTAGGATTGATGGCACCAATGCGAATGTGGGCTACGGCACCTTTTCCACTCAGTTTATTAATCTCTCGACTCTGCCTACAAACCGCTCCTATTCAGGAACAATAATAACCCTTGAGGTCGTGTAAGAAATATCTTTAAAGAAATTGATGTTGCACCAGGAATCCAGTTTTCCTGATGCAACGATTCATAGATTCCCTGTCAGCTCTATAGCGGGTTGGCAGGGAATTTTGTTTTGCTGGCAATCTGTTCTTTGCTTCCAAAGAAGTATCTATAAGATGCTAGCTAGGAAGTTTAGCGCAGAAAACTTTTGTTAGCTTTGCTTGATACTTTAAGAAAAGATTATTGTGATAGGTGTTATAGAAAACATTGTTTTTCCAAACCCGGGATTTATGCTTTCTTCAACACACTGCCTAGCTCATTCAAAATTGAATTGCTCTGAAAATGAACACTTCTTCGAGGCATGTTCTATGTTCTTTCCTTGGAAAGCCTGTTTTGTAGGATTTGCGATTGCCACGATCTTATCTCCTGCTCAACGTGTAAACGCTGCAACATTCAACTTTTCTTACTCTCAAACATTCTGTGGTGCGGCTCCAGGAACACTGGTTTGTCCCGCTAACGGTGTTGTTGGTACTGGCTCCTTCTCATTTGCAGATGGCCTGACAAACATCAGTCTGGCTAGTTTGACATCCTTCACCTTTACTGACATTATCGGCACGCTTAGTGATCGAGTAACTTTCACGCTTGCGAACTTGGGTTCCTTCTCGGCGACAGCGACGGCAGGCAGCTCACCGGCATTGAATAGTTTGATTTTCGCAACAACAAATGTTGGCTCACTGACTAGTACCGCCGGTCTTCAGGCATTCTCCGTATCGTCGTTAGCTTTCCAAGGTGGTAGCTTGCGCTCCCAAGGGAACACGAATTCCCTGAATTCTGCGGGTCAGATTACAAACATTAGTTATGTACCTGAACCTTCTTCTGCCCTTGGAATGCTTGTCGTCGGTGCAAGTGGAGCCTTGACGCTGCTTCGCCGCCGTCGGTTGATGAGTGCTAGCAAGTAAGAAACTTCAAAGAAACTGATGTTTCATGAAGAATCAAGTTTTTCTAATGTAATCACTTATTAACTCTCTGTCAGTTTTGTAAAGGCTTGGCAGGGAGTTAGTAACTATTTCTTGTTTTGCACATATCTTATTTCGCATATGGAACGATTTTCAGCATTTTATTTTGTCAAGAAAAACAGACAGTTTGAGGTAGCTTTAAACAAAGCATAACTATGCATACTTAGAGTTAGATATAGATTCAATCAACCTTTGATTGACTTACTATTTTTCGCTACGATCCTACAGAGGTAATTTTGTGCTTTTCTCTCCAAGTTCCCCTGCTTTCTCTAAATTGGCTACGCGGTTCGGTGTAGGTTTCTTATCGACCTGTGCTGCCTTTCTTGTCTCCACTTCAGGAGTTCAGGCTGCAGTTTTCAGCGCAGCTGGCCCCAATACCTTCAACGGCAATAATACGGCTCTCGCCGCGACAGCCAACTTCACTGTAAGCGGTAACACTTTAACCGTCGTCCTGACTAATACTGGAACAGGGTTTATTAACGACTCAAGTAGCGTGCTCACTGGAATCTTTTTTAACATCTCAGGGGCTCCAACCCTCACAACCGGATCCGCTCTTCTGAATGGTTCGACGGTGACCCCAGGTGGTGCTGCACCTGTAGGCGGCAATGTTGGTGGCGAATGGGCTTATAGTGGCTCGCTTGGTTCAGGATCTCCTGCCCCTTACGGGATCAGTAGTTCAGGGCTTGGTTTTTTTGGGCAACCCAACTTCAATGGCCCAAACCTTCAGAACCCTGCTGCTGTAGACGGCATCAATTACGGCATTGTCAACGCTACTTACGTGAATGGCCAAGGCAATGGCGGCATCAATAGCACCCCGCTCATCCGCAATGCTGTTACTTTCACGCTCTTTGGGCTTCCGGTGGGCTTCAGCGACGGCAGCATCAACAATGTGCAATTCCAGTACGGCACCGACCTAGCTGAGCCGCGCCTTGTGGGTACGAACCCAGACGCTATTCCTGAGCCTTCTGCCGCCGTCGGAATGGTTTGCTTGGGGAGCATTGGTGGAGCTGCTGCTCTCAAGCGCAAGAAAAATCTGGCTCGTTAAGGCGAAAACTGAGCAAAGACTTTCTATTGCTCCAAGTCCTAGCTAGTTCTGCAACTAAAACAGAGAAGCCCCACGCTTAGCAAATGCTAGGGCGTGGGGTTTCTCATTAGTCAGATGGTATGGATTGTAGAACTGAAGATCAGCGGACTCTGAAGGATTTGCTGCTAGTTGTTGAACCGCTGGGGGTAATCACCTGGATCGCTCCAGTACTGGCACCACTAGGTACTGTTGTTTGGATCTGGGTGCTGGAGAGGACTGAGAAGGAAGCAGCAGCACCATTGAAGCGGACGGAAGTTGCTCCGGTGAAGCCGCTGCCGGTGATCGTGACTACTGTGCCGAACTTACCGCTACTGGGGCTAAAGCTCGAAATCGAAGGCGGTTGCGAAGCCACAGTCAGGCTGACACCGATTGGAGCAATGGTCACGCCACTGGCTGTGCCGATGACGGTCATGGCGCTGGTGCCTAAGGGTGCGTTGCTAGAAGTGCTTACCGTCAGAGTAGCAGTCGAACCGGTGGCTGGGTTGGGGGCGAAACTCGCCGCGACACCACTGGGGATACTACTCAGGCTTAAAGTGACTGGACTCGTGAAGTTAGTCCGGTTGAGGGTAATCGCGTAGGCAGCAGAACTGCCAATACCTACCGTCTGACTCGACGGGCTGGCGCTCATCGATACAGCTGGTACAGGTGCGGGAGTGACGGTAAAGTTACTGCTCGCCGCCGAAGCGATATCGTCAGTGACGGTGAAGGGTCCACTGCTTGCGCCTGAAGGTACTGAGCTGGTGATCTGGGTGTCGGAGTTGAGGGTGAAGCTGGCGTTCATGCCATTTAACTTGATGCTTGTTGTGCCAGTGAAACCTGACCCGTTGATGGTCACTGACTGCCCGGTATAACCGCTCGTTGGCGAGAGGGATGAAATGCTCGGTGGGGCAGCAGCAGCGCGGAAATTAGCAACAATGGTGCGGGTGTTGTTGAACGAGAGGGCGTTATCCGCCGAAGTGGAGGCATTCGGATCAACACCAGTGGGCAGACCGCTATAAAGAATGGCTGGGTTGGAGTAGTAGTTGATCCGTGGGCAACCGACAGCACAGTTGTAAGCCATCACTGTGCGGAACTGGTTACTTGGATCTTGGTATCCGTAGGAGTAGGTATAGGAGGCAGCCCCGGAAGCGTTGGCACGGTCGTGGTTAGAACCCATGTTGTGGCCCATCTCGTGGCCGAAGCTGTAGTAGCCCGTGGCGCAGCTGTAATACACCGTCGAATAGCCGTAACTCTCGAAACTGCTTGAAGGAGTGCCCATCTGCCATGCCAGACCGCAATACTGACCGTTGTTGATCCAGAGGCTAACCAGATCCGCTCCATGCTGATTTCTGAGAGAAAGGACGTTGTCCATCTGCCCATCAGTAGTATTTGTAATGGCATTCAGGGCATCGTTGTAAGGGCTGGCTGTGTTCTCGTTGTAGTTGACCTGCTCGGCATGAACCAGACGAACCCGCTGTATCACACCGCTATTGGTGTAGCCCTGGTTTGTTTCGGAGATACCCAGGTCGATGAGGTTCTGCATGGCGGCAGCGCCACCGACTGCTGAGGCGGCTGAGGCAGTGTAAACGACCATTACGTCAATGGTCGAACCGTTGTCTGGATTCGCACTGGTTGTCGCCGTAAGTGTGGGCGATTCTATAGTGTTTTTTCTGGAGGTCTTGTCTGGAAAAGCAACTGCTGGAATGGAGTCCGACTCGGATGGAAAGAAGCGTTGATCGATCTCTCGGACGACATGGGTTCCGTTGGGTTGATAACGGATCTGATAAAGGCGTCCATCCAAAAAGCTGATCGTTCCTGAGAGAATGTTGCCACTATGCACGAGGATGACCTGAGCACCAGGCGCTCCTTCGATCTGACCTGTCCAAACCATACTGGAGCGTCCTTTGGGCTGTTCCACCTGGTTCAGATTTACTTGGAAACTGACATCTTCAAACAGAGGTAGCACTAACTGCCGAGTCACCTTTACACTTTTACTGGAACCAAGATCGATGGGTGCAGCTAATTGATTAAAGTCGATATTGATAGCTCTTTGACGCTTGACAGTCGGTTCGCCTGTAATGCCAGACTGGATCTTTCCTGCTCCGTTAAAGAGGCTAGCTGGCATGGGAGCAGCAAAGGCACGAGTAGGCACAAATAAACAACCAATCAGCAATAAAGAGGCGGGTAAAAAGCGTCTCACAGTCTAAGTCCCCTGGTCGATGTGCAACTAGTGTGCCCAGGGTAGGATGCTGAAAGCTACGTGAATACTCGGCTGTACGAAGTTAGGTACTGAAACGCAAAATTCAATACTAAAGCGCAGCTGAAAATGTTTGACAGTGATTTACTGGCACGATTTAGCGATGTTTATCTAGGGTAATTATCGTTGCAAAGTTGATAGTTTGAGATGCTCTTACTTCACTCCTGCTCCGTATCACATCATCACGATCAGCAACAACTGATTGCTCTCGCCATCTGCCGAAGTGACCCAGATCCGTCGGTCGCCAGGGAAAGCTTTTGGCTCGACGACGACGGTGATGGTTAAAGATTCTGGCCCTGTTTCAACTGGTTGCTTGCGTTTGTTCAGCGGATCGCCAAGCATCACTTCTACGCCTCGCCCAGGCTTAACGAAAATCCCAGTAACATCAGCCAAGTTCCGCCCTTTGACCTCGGCGACGAGGGTGTCCCCAATAAAAATGGTGTCTGTAAAACTGAGGGGATCGAGGGCTGGTCGCATTAAAGGTTGCGCTCAGGTGGGCCTGATGGGCTGTTGTTGAACTGGCGCTCCAGCATCGCAATAATTTCTTCTCGGGTCTTGGGCGCATCGGTGCGCGGTTGAATCGGAAGCGCTCGACGGTGCGTCATACGCTTGCGATTTAAATTGTAAGAACTCACCGCTAAAGCAGTGACGGCCACCATCGCTACACAGAGGATGATAAAGGGTGAAATCATCGCACTCGCCCGAAAAAATCGCTGTTGTCGCTCTAGTGTAGCGACTCTTTGCTCCTTGTGAGCATCTCTTTGCAAGAATGATACATAGCTCAACTTGCCGAGGGCTGCGTTGCAAAAGAGATCTTGCGCAAGCCAGCTTGTCGTGCTGCATCCATCGCTTTGACGACAAATTTTTGGGTGGCTTCAGAGTCCGCTTGTAGGAGCAGGACTGTCTGCTTGCTTGTTTTGGCTTCGCGCGTCAAGGTCTCGACGAGTTTGGCTTCAGGGACAATCGTGCCATTGACGGAAAATTGACCTTTTTTATCGACGGCAAGCGAGAGGGGTTTAGTCTGATCCGCTTTATCTCCAGAGGCTGAGGACGGCAACTCTACTTTGATGCTCGTATTTTGGATCAGTGGAGCGGTAATCAACAGAATAATGACCAGTACCAAAAATACGTCAGTCAGTGGTGTGATGTTGATTTCTGTAAAGCCGCTGCGGCCACGTCTTCCACGTGCTCCTGGTCCTTGCGCTGCCATAGTGGACTCCTACTGTTGTTGTAAAGAAGGGGATTCTTCCGGGAGAGCAGTGGCAGGAAGTGCCTCCATGTCCGAAAAGTTTAAGAACAACAACTTTAAGACCTGAAAGTCATCTTCAAATTGGGCCAGAACATTCTGGAAAATGTTGTAAGCGACGACTGAGACGATAGCAACGATCAGCCCTGCTGTGGTAGCAATGAGGGCAAAACCGATTTCTGAGGCCAACTTATTGCTCGTTGCGCCAGCGTCAGCGAAAGTTTGGAATGAGCGCAAAATCCCGACGACTGTGCCAAGTAAGCCTAAAAAAGGCGAAACTGCCCCAATCGTTCCAAGAACAGGAAGGTTCCGCTCGAATTTGCGCAACCCTAGGGCAAGGGTGATGTCAAAGGCTTTCTCGAAGTTGACACGGGGCACAGACAGCAAGCGCACGCCCTCTTCAGCCATTTCCCCTAGCACCCCACCTAGTTGCTCTGCAAGGGTGCCAGCCCCTGTCAAGTTGCCGCGCTCTAACTCCCGCTGCAGACGCACTAAGAACCGATCTACATCGCGCTTGTTGCGATTTACAAAAATAAAGCGATCCAAAATCACGGCAATCGTCAAGATTTGGCAAGCGATGAGTGGAAAAGAGATCCACCAGTCGTTGAGGATGAAACGGTAAATGTCTTGGAGAAGATTCATAGCGTTCTCGGTCGAAGCTCCCTAGGCGTATGGGCAGTGGACGAACCCAAGAAACTTGAGGTTCCCAGGTGCCCTGTGCTGATTTCTCCCTATCCTACTACCTGAGGTACGAGAGCGGATTGACAGCGCGACCACCCACATGAATTTCGAAGTGAAGGTGAGGACCTGTGCAACGACCTGTGCAGCCCCGCGCACCCACACTTTGACCGCGTTCGACAGTCTGTCCGGCTTTGGCCAAAACCCGAGAAAGATGGGCGTAGCGGCTTACCACGCCGTCGCCATGCAGCACATCCACGGCATTGCCAAAGCCACCGTGGAGCCAACCAGCAAAGATAACGACCCCAGAGCGAGCCGAAACTACAGGGGAACCGATGGGGCCAACAATATCGATTCCTTTGTGGGGGCGGCCATGACGCATTCCATACGGGGAACCAACATAGCCCGCAACCGGCCATGCATAGCTTTTGGCGGACTTACTGTCTGTGGAACGTAGGGCGAGCGCTTCCGAAGTCGGTTGCTTCGCGACCGTGTCTTCGTCGGGGATGACCAAGATCTGACCGCTGGACAAAAAGTCTGAGAGGCTCGTTCCTGTAGCCTGGATAATTGCTTCAGCAGAAATATTGAAGTGGGTGGCAACGCTGGCCAAGGTGTCTTTTGCCTGGACGCGGTACAGCATTGAAGCCTGGGGAGGAATCAGCAGCTTCTGGCCAGGGATCAAAGTGGTCTTCTCACCGAGAGCGTTGGAGAGCAAAATTGATTCAGCGGTAACTGCGTAGCGTTCGGCCAAAGACTGTAAGGTATCGCCAACCACCACAACATGGGTTTGGATGCGGCTCTGGGTGGCGGCTAAATCGCTTTCATCTACGACTGAGAGGGCTGCTAAGTACTTCTCAGGTGCGTTTTGTTGGAGAACAGGCACTAAATTTACACCTGCCTCCACTCCCGGAGTTGGGCTAAGGGCGTGGACAAGGGCTAAGCCAGAAGTCGCGATGCCCAGAAGGCAGAGGCTTGCCAAGAAATAGGATCGCTTACGAATACCTGATTGGGGAGCGGAAGCTAAATGCTTGTATCGAATGGCGATGGTAGTTGACGACGACTCTTTGCTCATGGGAATAATGTTCTCCGATCCTCAGCAGTCCAGGCAGTGCGATGAATCTGTAACTTGTTTAGCTCAGATTACCCTGAAACCATACCGTATCTAGCCTAAGAAAGAGTTCATTTTGAACGGCATACGGTATTATCGCCGGACTTTGTCTGACTTCTCTCTGACTTTGTATCCGATGTAACCATTAGGCTGATAGTGATTTTTTGGTAACTCAGTACCCCACACCAACCGAATCTGCAACTATTTGGCTTTCAACAATCTTTTGTTGATGGATTTCGTTTTTAAACGCTGATCAGGTACATTTACTTTGGGATAAGTTGGCTCAAAAAGCCTGACGCAAGGGAACATATTCTGTGCCCTTTTTCACTTCTGCTGTAAGTTCAGGTGCGTTTAGACTCACTAAAGTTCCACCGAAACATTTTCTTTAGACAAATGTGGGGTGGTGCTTCTGGAGGCGGGTTTAAGATTGCAAGCTGTGGATCTGTAATGTCTGATGTGGGGAAACTAACGATGAAGATGCGTCCAATGATGGTGCTGATTGCGGCTGGTCTCGTGCTGCAGCCTGCCCTTGTTTTTGCCCAGACACCTGCACCAGCAACTACTGCACCAACAAATGCTGCACCAACAAATGCTGCACCAACAAATGCTGCACCAACAAATGCTGCACCAACAAATGCTGCACCTGCACCATCGACTGCTGGTACCCTCGGCACGGAACCGATTCAGATTCAAGCGACAACGCCGCCGCTACCTGGAGCAGCCATTGAGCTGAAGCTTCAAACTACCAAGCCCCTCAAGTTGCAGGATGCCATCGATATCATCCTTGCCAATAGCCCCCAGCTCAAGATTTCGGCTTTGGCTGTGGATCGTGCCGAGGCTGTTCTACGCCAGGCTCGTGCTGGTCTGTTTCCGACAGTAGCGCTCTCCGGGAGTTACACCTACAGTCAAAGCGCTCAAGGGGCGGTGAGCAATGCTTTAGTTCTTCAAAGCTCAGGTGGTTTTGGAGGCAGTAACCAACTGTTTACTTCCGAGACTGTACCTGTACAGGGCCAGATTCAAGTCAGCTACAACGTTTTTACCAGTGGCTTGGTCGGCAGTCGAATTCTTGCAGCAAACGAAAACTTACAGGCAACGCGCCTTGACTACGAGCGGATTCGCCAAGATCTGATCAACACAGTCATCGGTTCTTACTACGATCTGCAGGCAGCCAGTGGCAACGTTGAAATTGCCCAAGCGGCTGTGCGTAGCGGTGAGGCAAGTTTGCGCGATGCCAGGGCTCAAGAAAAAGCAGGGGTTGGTACACGCTTTGCTGTGCTTCAAGCAGACGTTCAATTGGCCAACGCCAAGCAACAACTCCTGCAATCCCAAAATCAATCGGTGATCAACCAACGCAACCTTGCACGGCAACTTAACTTTTCCCAACCGACGACAGTTGAAGCTGCCGATGTTGTGGAGAAAGGGGGCACTTGGGAATTCTCTGAGGAAGAGACAATCTTCCAAGCGCTGAATGGCCGCGTGGAACTCGCGCAGCAATTGGCGATCGAAAGGGCTGCTAAGGCCAACGAAGCCGTTGCCTATGCTTCAGTAAGTCCCCAAATAAGTATTTTTACTGCAGGACAAGCCTACGACAACTTGCTGGATACAGTCACAGGCATTTATACAGGGTACAACGCTGGTATTCAACTCCAGTGGAACGCCTTCGATGGTGGATCGGCTCTAGCCCAAGCAGATCAAGCAGCGGATGATGCCAAAACTGCCCGTATTCGTTATATCGATATCCGCAACACCGTACGCTTCAGCGTTGAAAATTCCCTCTCCACTTTAAACACCGCGAGTCTGCGTATTGACACGGCAAGTGCTGCGCTTGTGAGTGCCACAGAGGCGCTTCGTCTTGCCCGACTTCGTTTTCAAGCAGGCGTGGGTACGCAGACTGATGTGATCAACGCCGACCGCGATCTGACCCAAGCGCGCGTCAATCGCTTGATTGCCGTCATCGACTACAACCGTGCTTTGGCTGCGATTAGACGCTCGACTGGGACACTTTAGTTTGATGCTTGAAGTGATTGGAGGATTGGTAGCCCTTGGCTTGGGCTATCAAAGCCTTGCTAGCCAATGGGATCGCCGCCGCTACCCCCCGATAGGCCGATGCCTCAACGGACTCCACTTCCAATTGGCTGGCTCTGCGAGTCCGACGGTTATTCTCGACAGTGGAGTAGGTGGTTCTTCTCTGGAGTGGTATAAGGTGCTTCCTGGAATCGCCCAATTCACCCAAGTCGTAGCCTACGACCGCGCTGGATTTGGTTGGAGCGCCCCCAATTCTGAGCCACCGACTTGTGCCCAAAATGCCAACGCGCTCCACGCCCTCCTGCAATCGGCTGGCATTCCTGGTCCGTACGTGCTCGTTGGGCGTGCCTTGGCTGGCTTGAACATGCGCTACTTTGCCCAAGCTTTTCGCTCAGAAACGGCGGGACTTGTTCTGCTAGACGCGGCCCATGAGGATCAAGAAGAGGCGATTCTACCTGTTCTTAAAGCGTCTGGCGACAAAGATCTTGCCTTGGCGCGCATTGTGCGTTGGTTAACGCCGTTTGGTCTATTTCGCCTCGCTGGGCAGTTGGGCATCGTCCCTAGATTGCATATTTTGGAAAACTATCCTGAAAATATTCAAGCGATGGGACAAGCTAGTATTTACCGTTCCTGCTTTGTCGATACACTCTACCGAGAATTTGCGGCCTTTGGCGAAAGTGCAAAGTTAATTCGCAAAGACCGGGACTTAGGGGATCTTCCCTTGGTGGTTGTGACAGCGCAAAGGCATCTCGATGCGCGGGATTTTCCGGCTGACTTTCCCGTGGAAAAGTGCCAGTTAACTTGGGAGAGCTTACAAGCTGACTTGGCAAAACTCTCAACGAATAGTGTTCATCATATTTGGCCGAGTGGCCATTACATTGCCGTCGATCAGCCTGAAATGCTCGTTGCAGCGATTCGGACAGTCGTGGAACAGGTGAGAAATACTTAGTTGTCGCTTAATAGCGCGGGAGAAGATTTTCCCAAGGCAATCGCCAAAGAGCCAAAAACGACGAACATCGCCCCTATGAGGCTGGTGAGCGTCAGATGTTCAGGTTTCAAGAAGTGAGGTAAGAAAACAGAGAAGGCAACAACCATGCCCAAGGTGATCAGTGGTGTCAAAGTGAGAACAGCGCTGACCCGAGATGCTTCCCAATGCTCAAGTGCTTCGGCAAAAGCACCGTAGGCAACCAGAGTATTCAAGGCTGCGAAAATAAGTAGAGCTGCGGGGAGGGCTTCTAGACTGAAAACTTTGCTAGGGGCTGCAAAGGGCCAAAAAATTAAGGCGCAGCCACCGTAGAGAAGCAACATCACATTGGCAGAAGGCAGCGCTTTGAGAAGTTGCTTTTGGGCGAGGGCATAGACTGCCCAAGTGGCTGCGGAGAGCACCAGCAATCCGCATCCGATCAAAAATGGTCCGGAGGCAGAAACCAACATCCGCAGTTGATCCCAAAAGTAGAGCACAAAGCCGAGGCCGAAGACACCAAGCCCTATCCATTGGGTCGGGGTGTAGCGCTCCTTAAAAATCGCCAAGGCACCTAGTCCAAACAACACGGGAGACAACTGCATGATCACTTGGGCGTTAGCAGGGGAAGTTTGACCTAGTCCCTGCAGAAATAAAAGATAGTTGGCCGCCAAGAAAACGATGGCAATCCCCATCAACCCCCAAGGCAACAAGCGCAACTTGGCAAGGGGTGGTAACTGTTTTCGGGCCGCCAAATACGTGAACAGTAGACTGAATGCCACCAAAAAGCGGAACCAGATCACCGTATACACATCAAGGCTGCGGAGGAGCACAGTCAAAGCAATGGGCAGTACTCCCCAGAGCACAACAGTCAGTAGCGAAAAAAATAAGCCCAGTTGCCAGCGCCCTGAACTGCGGTGGAGAGCAGTCGCCATGAAGTACCGTCGGAAGAACTTTAATAATCTTAACGGTTAAGAGGCCACAAGCTCGGCGAGAAGATCTTGGAACTTCCCAAAAGCATGTTCTGAGAATCTGCGGGCGATGTGCAGACCTGCACGGCTCCAGCCCCAAGACCAGCTCCATGCGAACAAATTGTCGTTGCTTGCCTCAAAGTGTCCACAGCGCTCGATGATGCCAGGAGGACGGCTACAACCATATTCTCGGCCATCGAGCCGTGCATTAATGGTCTCAGCAATCCAGACGGCAAGAAAAGGGGAGTTTGTTTGGGCAACAACGATACCTTGCTGGGGAACAATTTCATCGGTGCTTTCGACGCTAAACGGCCAGTATCGGTGAGCTACTAAGTAAACCAGGGTTGGTTCTCGGCTCCCGACAACGGCTTTTGCTAATAGTTCGGGCATGGTGCCCTCAAGGGATATAGGGACAAGTGCTACTTCCTTAGCATAGTAGCCAGTCCCAGAATTCCTCAAGAACGTAATCTATTTGCAACTATTCCCTGAGTAAACACTGCAAACTATGTTGAAGGGAATACTCTTCGGGCCGTGAGCAGATTACATCCGCTGCGTGCGAGCGAGAGCACCGTAAATGGTTTGGATGATAATCCATAGATCCAGTCCAACATTCCACCGCTTCTGATATTCAAGATCCAGTGCTAAAACATCCTCGAAGCCTTTGGCATGACGATTGCCACTGGCCTGCCAAAGCCCAGTTAGACCTGGTTTTACTTTGAGGCGTTGCCAGTGATGCTGCTGGTAGTGGCGGACTTCATCAAGGGTGGGTGGTCGGGTGCCAACAATGCTCATATCTCCCATCAGCACATTCCAGAACTGTGGAAATTCATCGAGCATGGTCTTGCGTAGGATGCGCCCTACGCGTGTAATCCGTGGATCGGCTTTGACACTAAAAAATAATTCACTCTCGCTCTGAATCGAAAGTTTTAGCTCGTCCGCATTGGGAACCATCGAGCGAAACTTCCAGATTGTAAATTGCCACCCGTTTAGTCCAACCCGATGTTGACTAAAAAAAACTGGCCCTCGGTCTTCAAAGTAGATGGCAAGAGCAACCCAAGGAAGTATAAAAGCAGTTAAACTCAGGCCGGCAAGGGCACCGACAATATCGATAAGTCGTTTAAATCCACTGATGACTGATGGATGATTAACAGCTTCAAATCGAAGTAATTCGTTATGTTGCGATAGTTTGTTGATCGATTGATCGAGTTCAACTTGGCTAATCAGCCCCCAGGATACCAGAAGTTCACCTAGCAAGACCCATTTTCCTTGCAGTGCTTCTTGGACTTGCTCATCGAGGGCGCATTGCAACTGATCGGCAGTCACTAAGCCAGTCTCAAGCAAAATATCGCCAAGACAAAGGTGGTGATACTGATTGGAAGGGTCTGCTGGTATGTTAGGAAGCTTCGCGGCAAAAGCCATCTCATCTCACTCCAAAAATGACTGCACATCACACTTTAGAATCTCAGATTGCCCCGAATTATGAAGTGCTATTCATGCCGTGATAAAGTTTCTAATA
This sequence comes from Gloeobacterales cyanobacterium ES-bin-313, assembly GCA_014379585.1. Classification (GTDB taxonomy): domain Bacteria; phylum Cyanobacteriota; class Cyanobacteriia; order Gloeobacterales; family Gloeobacteraceae; genus JACMLN01. The sequence continues at coordinate 21,729 of JACMLN010000081.1, forward strand.
TTCACGTATATTTCCCTCCCGGCATATACAGAGAATTTGAGCTTACTCGAATATTTAAGAGAAATTACTGAGGTAAATTGCCCTTTATCGTTTCTTGACATAATGCTCACTTCTGATTTGTAATTCATCTTTTCAGACTGGGTAATCTGTTTGTATCAAGCTAGAAATAATGCGGGCCTCTCGATTTATGAAGATTCTCCTTGTCTGTTCTGGCGGTGGCCATTTCACAGCAATGCTGCAGCTTAAATCCTTTTGGGAAGCGCACCAGCGGATTTGGGTCACTTTCAAAACCAAAGGAGTTGCGGAAAGCCTCCAAGCTGAACGGAGCTATTGGGCCTTTAGTCCAACGAACCGTCACCTGCCCAACTTGATCAAAAATGGTTTTTTGGCTGTGGCGGTTCTGCTGAGGGAGCGTCCGGATATTGTCGTCTCCACGGGTGCCGGGGTGGGTGTCCCTTTTTTGATTCTCGGCAAACTGCTGGGTGCTCAAGCTCTGTTCATTGAGTCGATCACCCGAACTACTTCTTTGAGTCTTTCTGCTCGCTTGGTGCTTCCTTTTGCGCGGGTGTATGTGCAGTGGCCACAACTGCAACAAAAATTCCCGCGAACTATTTACACAGGAGTGGTCGTTCAATGAATTGCCTCGCTGTTTGGACTGCATCATTTCCTTTCAACTGCCGGCTGGTTGCACAGGCTATCCACACAGGTTGGCGGAGAAGTGTTGATTTGCATCCGTTCACATGATTTGGAAAGCCACCATGTTCAAGAAGCTTGCTGGACTGACACACATGTGTCGCCGTCCTCACCGTTCAGATTTGATGATTGTTGGATTGATCTGGATGATTCCCGTTATTGGAATTGTCGTGGCCTCGATTTTATCGGCGGGTAATGGTTGGGGTTTACCCCTCTCACCTGGGGATCGTATCCAGTTGACAGTGACCGAAGGTGGCGAATTTTCGGGAGGATATGCGCTCAACAGCGATGGTGCCTTGGAGGTGCCTTTTCTCGGTTCTGTGCTGGTGGCCAATCTCGAACCGGAGGATGCGGCCAAAACGGTAGAACAAGCACTGGTGAAGAAGAAGCTTTTTCTCTCCAAATTTGTGCAGGTTGTTCTTCAGGTCACATCCTGGGCACCTGCCCAAGTCACTGTGCAAGGGGCAGTTTTTGAACCAGGTCGGGTGCAAGTGAATACTCCCCGCGAATCAAAGCCTGACCGTAAAGATGAACGCTTGATTGTCGGTGAAGCGGATAATAGCCGCTATTTAAGTGCTGCCCTGCGCGGCGCTGGCGGTGTTAGTCCCGATGCTGACGTGCAACACATTCATCTGTTGCGGGCTGGAAGTGAGCGGATCATCGATTACTCTGGCATGTTCGACGGTCAGCCCGTCGAAGATGTGCCGCTGGTGAGCGGGGACACGATCGTCGTCCCGAGACTCAAGCGTTTTCGGATGGAACTGGTGCGGCCCAGCCAGATCACCACGCCGGGGATTAAAGTCTTTCTCTCTAACTTAACAGCTCCTGCTTCAAGCAACGCTAGTTCCGCTCTAGGCAACAGCTCTGGGGGGATCACCTTTCCCTATGGCGCACGATTTGTGCAGGCAGTGGTATCTGCCAACTGTGCAGGGGGTACCCAAAGTACGAATGGCAACCGCTTCGCCGTACTCGTGCGCACGGATCCCCTAACAGGGATCACGACCACCCTGGATCGACCCATCGAAGAAATTCTGCGCAGCTCCAACAACGAGAACAATCCCCCCTTGATGGCCAACGATACCGTCGCTTGTTACGACTCTACTGTCACCAACCTGCGCGACGTGTTTAGAGCACTTAGTGAAGTTCTCAATCCTTTGAATCTGATTTTCGGCCCCAATCGCCTCTTCAAATGACCATTCTTCTGCCAACGCCTTCTCAGTCTCTCCCGCCTGCTCAACCCCTTCGCCCTTCTTTATGGCGGAGGGCGAGGTATTTGCTGGTCTGTCTTTTGGTCAATGTTGTGATCTGGAGTTTCTCCCTCGTCTACTTGAAAGTTGCGCCTGTTGTCTATACCTGTGGGTGGTCGTTGATTTTGCCAGGAACCGGATCCGGTGTGAGTGTGAACCTCTCTGAGGGCGGTTCGATCTCTTCCTCTACGGCTTCCCCTTTTGCTGGCGGATCCTCTGTCGATCCACGGGCTAATTACAAAAGTATCGCTGAAAGTAGTACCGTAATCTCTGCTGCTGCCAAGATCGCTAAAGTCACCAAGTTCGGCAAGCCTAAGGTCAAGCTTGTTGATCAGACTTCGATCATAGAGTTCGTGATCGAGGGCAAGACCCCAGAACAAGCGCAGCAAAAGTCTCTCGCACTTTTTGCTGCGATGGAGCACCGGATCAACGAACTGCGGGAAGATGAGCTGATTCGGCGGCAACAAGGCTTCAAGTCCGTGATTGGCGAGGCGCGAACCAAACTTGAAGCAGCCCAGCAGGAGATCCTGCGCTACAAAAGCAGTGCCGATATCGCCTCCACCAGTCAGGCCCAAGATATCGTCGGCACCATCGAACAGATGCGCAAGGAACTAGCTGAAACCCGCGCCCAGCAGGCAAGAATGGCGGCGCGCTTACATTCGCTTGGAAGCAGCCTCAATCTGACTCCTCAGCAAGCTGCCGACGCTTTTGCCCTCCACGCCGATGCATTGCTTCAACAGCATCTCAAGGATTGGGGAGACTCGACTGCGGCTCTCGTTCTTTACCGCTCGAAGTGGGGAGACAATCATCCCCAAGTCCTCAAAGAACTTGCCAAGCAGCGGGTGGCAGCTTCAGCAATGTTGAACCGTAGCCAATTGCTCCTTGGGCATCCGATTCATGTTGAGACCTTAGCCCACATGGAACTGCGACCAGAGGGTAGCAATCGTGCTAATTTGTTCTCCGATCTGGTCAGCACCCATTCTGAAGTCGATGCTTCCGCTGGACAAGCCAAAGAACTCGATCATCAGATCAATCTCTTTGAATCAAGACAGCGTGGATTGACCAAGCGCGTTGCCCACCTCGAAGCCTTGCAGCGCAATATGCAGGTGGCTGAAGCTGTATTTACTTCCACCCTCGGCAAGTTGGATGTGGGCAAGAGCGATATCTTTGCCTCCTACCCGCTGATTCAAATCTTGATCGAACCAGATCTGCCCGAATCACCCAGTGCTCCTAAAAAAGCGTTTGTCTTTTTGGGGGCTGGAGTCGGCTCGCTGCTTGCAACTGCTGGTCTGACCATCGGTTGGCTACGCAACAAGCGCAAGCAGGAGAAACTGGCATGAAACCAGAAAACTTCGAAGAGAAAGTGGTCTGGTGGTCGATCCTCGGCACCTATGGCTTCTACGTAATTGGTGGTCTGTATATTCTGGCTCCTGTGATCGCCTGGGTGTTGCTGGGGGTTTTGATCAAGCGTCTTATTCTCCAAACGGATGAGACTCTCCCAGAAGACCGAATCACGATCTCCGATAGCCACTGGGTCTGGGTTGCCAGCATGGTCGTCATGGAACTTGCCTTGATCGTGGGTCATTACGACTACGACATCGGCATGGGCTCGCTGATCAAATCTTCCATCGGCTGGGCAAAAGGCTGGGCATTGCTGGCCGTCTTTCCGCTGTTAGGTTGCCTAAAGATTCGAATTTCTCTTCTAGCCCGTGCTGCTTGCCACGTCGGTATGCAGACGCTATTGGTGTTTCCATTCTTCGTAGCTGCTTATCTGGGGCACCTGCCCGATACCCCCTATGTTTCCCCCCTCCAAGCCGTTGGTGGGCCAGGCCCAGAGTTCTTTGCTGTCAATCTCTACGAGATCGATCCGAGCAATGGGATGGTGCGCTGGCGTCTGTTTACCCCCTGGGCACCCGCTTTGGGTTTTGTCGCCAATATTTACTTTTTCTTGGCTCTCGAAGAACCGGATAAGCGCTGGCGTTGGACTGGGATTACCGCTTGCGTGCTGATGTGCTTGGTTTCTTCGTCTCGCTTGGCTCTGCTTGCCTTGCCTGCCGTCTGGCTGTTGAAAACACTGCTCAGTAACCTGAGCCGTCCAGCAGTACTCATCTCACTGGGCTTTATCGCCACGGTCGCTGGCATCTTTAGTACTGCTATTTTTGAGGCCATCGAGAATTTTTCCGCTGCTTTCTCTGGGGCCCGGGCGGATTCGTCGCGGGTGCGCGCCGCTCTCGGGCGGATTGCCCAGTACCGCTGGCAAACAGAAGCGCCGATCTGGGGACACGGTATCGTTGAGCGCGGCCCCCACATGGTTGAGTATATGCCGATTGGTTCTCACCACACCTGGTACGGCCTGCTGTTTGTGAAAGGATTGGTCGGATTTGTTGCGCTTGCTGTGCCGTTGCTTTGGACTTTTGGCCTTCTTCTTTTCCGTGCCCAGAAGTCGAGGATCGCTGCCCTTGGGCTGGCTATGGTCATGATTATTCTCTTTTATACCTTTGGTGAAAACCTCGAAATTCTTGCTTACCTGTTCTGGCCTGGTCTGATTACTCTCGGCCTTGCCTTCAATCAAGCGGAGATCCCCGATGCAAAGCAAACCGAGAATCCTACACCTATTAGCGGATAGAAACTTGGGAGGAGTGGGGACAAGTCTAAGCTTGCTTATAAACTCCCATCTCGCCGAGCAATATCACTTTGAGATCTGCACCCCTGAAGAATTTCTAGCAAGTAGTGAAACGGCTACTGCTGCTATTTTTCACGATGCTATGAACTGGAAAACTCTGCCCCTGCTTTGGAAACTCAAAAAAAGGACACGCCTCATTATTCAGAATCACCACTACACCTCTGGGTTCGAACACCAGAACGTTCCAGCGCCTAGTCGCTTCCGCTTGATGCTCAAACTTTCCTTCAGTCAGGCCCAACAGGTGATGGCGGTTTCTCATGCCCAGGCGAAATGGATGCGGGAACTCAATCTTGTTCCTGCCAAGAGATTACTCGCTTTCCAGCAGTGTTATCCCATGGACAAGCTCTTTGCTTTGCCCCTGAAAGTGCCTGGTCGTCCTCTTCTATTGGCTGCCTATGGTCGCTTCTGCCATATGAAGGGATTTGATGTCCTGATTCAGGCGATGGCGAAATTAAGCGGTGAACCTATTCACCTAAAACTTGGGGGGTACGGTGCAGACGAAGCGAAACTGCGGGCGCAAGCGGCGGGATTGATCAATGTCGAATTTGTTGGCTTGGTCAAAGACGTACCCGCATTTCTTAATAGCTGTGATGTGGTTGTTGTGCCCTCGCGCTGGGAACCCTTCGGGGGCGTTTGTTTAGAGGCAAAGGCCGCTGGTCGGCCAGTGATTGTTAGCCATGTAGACGGTTTGGCCGAACAGATCACAGGTTGTGGACTGACAGTACCACCCGAAGACGTGGACGCATTGGCTGGAGCGATCCTCAGCTTGATGACTACCGACTTACCTACCCTGGGTGCCACGGGTCGAAGCAACGCCAAAGAGCATGTGGAACGTTACTTTACCAACTGGAGCAAACTGCTGATGGAGTTGGCAGCATGAGCATTGGAAATGTTCTTGCCCGCCCTCGCGCTGACCGTTTTCTGGCCAATCTTGGTTGGCTAGGATCCGCCCAGTTGGTCAACCGCGTCTTTCGATTGGCAACCACAGTGGTTCTCGCTCGGCTATTGAGCCCGACGGATTATGGATTGGCCGCCATCGTCCTCACCACCAATGAATTCGTCACTGTTTTTACCCGCAGTGGGGTTGGCCAGCAGTTAATTAAAGCAGATGAAGCGGATCTGCTGGTTTTGGCTGACACGGCCTACTGGCTCAACTGGATTCTGTGCGGCGGCCTTTTTCTGATTCAGTGTGCTGTTGGCCTTGTGATGGGTTTGTTTTACGGCAACCAGATTCCTGCCCCGATCTGTGCAATGGCCTGTATCTATCTGGTTCTGCCTTTCGCCCTTGTGCAGACAACTTTGATTGCCCGTGAAAATCGTCTGAAGGTCTATGCCGTCATTACGGCAGTGCAGCTTTCCACTGACTGTGTGTTGACGATCATCTTTGCGCTCTTGGGCTGGGGTATGTGGGCGGTGATCTTGCCCAAAGTTCTGGTCTGCCCGATCTGGGTGTACTTCAACCTCAAGGAATGTTCCTGGCGACCTCCCAAGCAATTTACCCTTGTCAACTGGCGTCAGATCGCCAATTTTGGCCGCCACGTCTTGGGTGTCGAACTCCTCACGACCCTACGTGCCAACGTTGATAACCTTTTAGTTGCCCAGTTTCTCGGTGTCCAGGCACTCGGTATCTACTTCTTCGCCTTCAATGCTGGCTTGGGGATCAGCATGAGTATTCTCGGTGCCTTTAGCACGGCCATCTATCCTTTTCTGTGCGAAGTCGGAAATGACCGAGTACAGATGAATGCGCGTTTTGTGCGCAGTTTGCGAACCGCTGCCATGGTGACCATCCCCTTGATCCTGCTCCAATCCGGTGGCGCACCCTTTTATGTGCCGATCGTCTTTGGGCAGAAATGGGTCACTTCTGGCGCTGTGCCAGTACTGATCTTGATCTGTCTATCAGCACTGCCCCGCCCGTTTGCGGAAGCAGCCAGTCAGTTGCTCCGTGCTCGCAATCTTCCCCATCTGGATTTGACCTGGAACTTGGTCTTCACCGCCATATTGATCCTGGCTTTGCTCGTCGGCTCCACTGGCGGAATTCTAGGAGTCGCCATTGCTGTCTTTGCCACTCACGCAGTCTGTCTTCCCCTGTATACCTTCTGGGCTTATCGCCGCGCCTTTGCTTGAACAACACCTAACACCTTCACCCGAGCAACACCATGCCTAAAGTCTCTGTCATCGTTCCTGTCTATAACGTCGAACGCTATGTGGGTGCTGCCATCCAATCTGTTCTCGCTCAGACCTTCCAAGATTTTGAGATCTTGATCGTTGACGATGCTTCTCCAGATCAAAGTATTGCGCTCTGCCGCCGCTTTGACGATGACCGAATTCGGATTATCCAGCAGGCAAATCGGGGTCTTGCGGGTGCGCGCAACACAGGCATTCGCAATGCCCAAGGAGAATACCTCGCCTTTCTAGACTCCGACGATCTGTGGACTGCCGATAAATTGGAAAAGCATGTTGCCCACTTAGATCGCTATCCAGAAGTTGGCTTGAGCTACTGCCGTTCTGCGTTTATCGATCAAGAGGGTGAACCTTTGCACTATCACCAAATGCCGAAGCTCAAAGATATTACGCCAGTGCATTTGCTTTGTCGCAATCCAGTTGGCAATGGTTCTGCACCTGTAATTCGCAAACAGACTCTTGACGCGATTCAATTTACGGACGATCTTCATGGCTCACCGGAAGTTTGTTACTTCGATGAGCACTTGCGGCAATCGGAAGACATCGAATGCTGGTTGCGGATTGCGCTGAAAACCAATTGGATTTTGGAAGGATTGCCTGAACCCTTAACACTGTATCGGGTCAATGTTGGCGGACTTTCGGCCAGCCTCTTTAAACAACTGGCGAGCTGGGAAAAAGTAATCGAAAAGACCCATGGTTACGCCCCTCGATTGATCGATCAGTGGGGAAGCCTTGCCCGCGCTTATCAGTTGCGCTATCTTTCCCGCCGCGCAGTGCAATTGCGGGATGCAAAGCTAGCGATGAAACTCATTCACGAGGCAATTTCTACTGATCTGCGCATTGTGGTTCAAGAACCCCAACGTACAGCGCTGACCTTGCTCGCGGCTTGGGTACTTGCCTTTGTCCCAAGTGGATTTTTTCAGCGCTTAGAAGCCTTTGGGATGCGCCGCGTTGAAAAGTCACAACAGCGTGTAATCGCGAGGGGATGATTACGGTGCGTATTCTACTATTTGCGATCGATGAGACTAGACTTGGCATGCCTCGCTTACCGAAGATACTGCAGCAAGCTGGGTTTGAAGTTGGTATTTTGTGCTCCGATCAAAATTTCCTTGCCAAAACACAATTTGTTGACCGCAAATTTCGGTTTACTAAAACGAAGTCTTCCCGAAAATTGCTTGATCAACTCGTACAGGCAGTGCAGGAGTGGAAGCCTGTTCTGATTGTCCCAGGTGATGAAACAGTCGTCGCTTTTCTCCACGATCTAATTCGCAGATCTATTGTTCAGCCAGGCTTGCTATCCAAACAAGTTCAAGAAGCCCTTCGCGCTTCCTTTGGCGATCTGCGATGGTTCGATGCCACGATGATTAAGGACAAAACCCAACAGATTGCTGCTGATCTGAATTTACGCACACCAGCCTCCCTAAAAGTTTCCAACCAGGCCGAGGCTTTAGAGGGTGTAGAAAAGATTGGCTACCCAGTCGTACTCAAGAAAGATTTCAGTTGGTCCGGTGACGGAGTGAGAGTTTGTGTTGATGAACGTGAGTTGCTTCAATCTTTGCCCACTTTTCTACCTAAAGCTTCTTTTGCTCTCAAGGAGCGTTTGCGTGCATTCCTGAAGCGGGATTGGTTTCCGATCAACAAAGTTCTTAGCTTGCAACAGTACATTGAGGGACGACCTGCCATGTATGCACTCGTAGCCTTTCAGGGTAAGGTGCTAGCGGGATATAGTGCAATTCCAGAATGTACAACCTCTGCAACGGGGCCAAGCAGCGTAGTGCGTTTTGTGAACAACGCTGAAATGGCAGATGTTTCTACCAAGCTGGTCGAACACTTTGGCTATTCTGGATTCTGCGGTTTTGACTTCATGATCGAAGAATCAACTGGCAATGCATATCTTTTAGAGTGCAATCCCAGACCCATCCCCATTTGCCATCTTGGCCATAAAATCGGCCTCGATCTTGGGGTCGCACTGTACGACGGACTTAAAGGCATTTCTTCCGCCAAAGTCCCAGAAATTGCCCAGGAGAGAGTCATTGTGCTGTTCCCCCAGGAGTGGAAACGCGACCCGTCCAGCCCCCACATCACACAGAATGATCACGATGTGCCATGGGATGACCCTGCACTTCTAACTGCCATTCTGGCCTAAGTAATTATACTGATTCGCCATCGGAATGAGTGACTGAGGATCAAACCCCAATGCGTCTCCCATTGGAAACCCAAACCTCTCCCAATCCTCCTCCAATCCCGCATCACCACGCGTAGCGCCCAATGCAATTCCAAGTACCAAGCCACTAAAGTTGCCAAGGGGGTGTGGGAAGCAGTCTGTCCCCCACGGGGCGGGGGTTTTAGGGGGCGGGGCTTGTCGCTGCCCCCTAATGCAGTTCGCCATATTTTTCTCAATACACCAAAAATCATGCGTGGTTTGATAGTTCTCCTGCACTAAGAGATCCTCTAGAATGGGGACGTCTGTCCTGGTTTCCCTGATGGTTCACGATTGGAGCAAACCTGTTCATCACCTGCGTACTGCCGATCCAATTCTGGCAACTATGATTGCGCGGGTGGGGGAATGTCAATTCAAAGCGGATCCGAAGGGTACACATTTTGATGCCTTGGTGGATGCAATTGTGTCCCAGCAGCTTTCGGTCAAAGCGGCAGCCACGATCTACAAACGATTTTTAGCCAGTTTTCCAGAAAGTCCGCCGACTCCAGCGCATATTCTGACCACGAGTGATGAAGCGTTGCGTGCCCTTGGCCTGTCTCGGCAGAAGTCAACCTACATCAAAAATTTGGCAGAGCACGTCGAATCAGGTTTGTTGCCGATCAAAACCCTTCACGAGTTGGAGGATCAAGAAATTATCGATGCGCTTGTTGCGGTGAAGGGGATTGGCCCTTGGACAGCTCAGATGTTTTTGATGTTTCGCCTTGGTCGCCTGAATGTATTGCCTGTCTTAGACTTGGGCATTCAAAAAGCGGTAGGGCGTGCCTATGGCCTGGAGGGTTTAGCCACACCGAAGCAGGTGCAGACGATTGGTGCAGCGTGGAAACCTTACTGTTCGATTGCTTCTTGGTATTTATGGCGCAGTCTCGATTTGCCAGCGGTGTAAGGTATTAGCAACTCCCGAAAAATGGCTATGGCTGCGATCACGACTTCTCTTTTTGATCTATTCAAAGTTGGGCCTGGCCCTTCCAGTTCCCATACGATTGGGCCGATGAAAGCGGCGCGGGATTTTCGTCTGCGTTTGGCTGAACTCGATCCTGAAGTCCTTGTAGTCGCTGATCGGTTGGAAATCCATCTCTACGGATCTTTGAGCGCAACGGGAAAAGGCCATGGCACCGATCGCGCAGTCGTTGCGGGGTTGCTCGGCTGGTTGCCAGAAACCTGCGAACCCGAAGTTTTTTCGATGTTGCTTCAAGAAGAGAATTTAGCTTATCCGATTGTCATCGGTGAGAAAGCGCTGAATGTCAGTGCAGAAAGTATTCATTTTGAGCGTGGTCACCATTACTTCCCGTTCAGCAATACGTTGATCTTGAAACTGATGCATGGTACTCAAACCCTTTTTGAACAGGAATACTACTCCGTTGGCGGTGGTTTCATTCAGCGCAAGGGCGAGGAGGCTGCGATTCACCAAGATCCGCCCTTTCCTTATGATTCAATGCAGACTCTCAAAGCGCAGATGCAAAACCATGGGCTCTCTCTCAAAGAGTTGATTTTGCGCAACGAAGAAGCGCTCAGTGGACTTTCTCGACCAGAGATCGAAGAGCGCATCGATCATATTCTTCAAGCGATGCACAAAGCGGTGCAACGGGGTTTGAAGGCGACAGGAACGCTTCCAGGATTTATACAACTCAAGCGCAAAGCCAGAGAAGTCCACAAAAATGCCAAGGCACTACAGAAATCTCCTGACAGTTTTCTGATTTTTCTGAATGCTTATTGTCTGGCTGCATCGGAAGAAAATGCAGCTGGAAGTGTTGTCGTCACAGCACCCACATCGGGAGCCAGTGGGGTGATTCCAGGTCTTACCTATCTATTGCGCAACCAGTACTCGAAAAAGCGTCTTCGCGAAGGGATGCTTGCCGCTGCCGCGATTGGATTTTTGGTCAAGCACAATGCCAGTATTTCGGGGGCTGAAATGGGCTGCATGGGGGAAATTGGCACTGCTTCGGCCATGGGTGCTGCCTTGCTCTGTGCCTGCGCGGGGCATTCCATTGAAGTGATCGAAGTGGCTGCAGAGATCGCCATCGAACACCACTTGGGTATGACCTGCGACCCCATCGGTGGTTATGTGCAGATTCCTTGCATCGAACGCAATGCCATGGGTGCGGTCAAAGCCTACAACGCCTACTTGCTCGCTTCCTCTGGCAATCATGCCGATCAAAAAATTTCCCTCGACAAAGTCATCAATGTCATGCGGGCAACGGGGCGGGATATGTCTAAGAAGTACAAAGAAACCTCCGAAGCAGGGCTGGCTCTCAGCGCTACAGAATGCTAGGAAAAATATCTTTGATTTGAGGGTTCATGATTTTCTCACATAAACTTTGTAGACCCTTTACTGGGAGGGCTGTTGAAGAGGGGACTCTATAAATATCAGGCAGCTCCTGCTTCTTTCCCCCGATGAAATAGGCCGCTCGATGCATCTCCCCCCGAATTATCGGGGGTTTTGCGTTTTTTGGATTGTTCCCGAAACCGTATTGCTCTCTCAAGCGAAGCGCCTGTCCCAAAAGCGTTTTCCCAGGGCGCGCAAGTAAGCGCTGGGCGAGAACTGGTAATAACTGGAAAAAGCGCTGAAGATGCAGGCGGAGTGGCAGACAAAGGTTGCACCGAGCCAGAACAAAGGGAACCAACTCAAAGGACTTCCGGGTAACGGACGAAACCGAAGAGCACTTATTGCAATCAAAGCGGTTGGGAAAATAACGAAAGCGGCGGCGGCAAGTTTTACGCCCCAACTGATGCCCTGTCCATAGGGGGCGCGCCAATGACGACCATCCCACTCCCAGCGAATAAGTGTTGGGCTGCCTTCAAGTTCTAGAAACTGATTTTTGAGATCTGGGCTGAAAATGTTGTTGCACAGATCGCAGGATAAAGCATCCATCATGACGATGCTTGACAGCTTTCCATGGCGACAAACAGGACAAGGACAAGTATTTTCAGTAAGCGGAAGAGTCTCTATACCTTGCATGAACTATGAACCCTGATGTTCTTTCTTTAGGATGCCATTTTGCGTTTGCTGTGGGAGAGTGCGCAAAGAAAAGCAACTTTCCGTAGTATTGATTCATCCATGCTAGGGGCACGGTGGCACAATTGAGACTATGGCCAAACCAAAACCGACGCCCAAAAAACAGCCTCCCTTAGACCTGCCACCTGTTGCAGCAAACTCGGTAGTGAACATTACTGCGGAAGAGTTACTTCCTGTGGCTAATCGAGTCAAGATCCTCGATTGCCGCAGCGCTTCAGAGCGCAGATTGGGGGCGATTCTGGGTTTCGTCGAATATAATCCCAATACTTTTGAATTTGAAAATCGCAAATCGATTCCCATTGTCTGTGTCAGTTGGATCGAGAAGCGTAGCCTCGTCGCTGCCTACCGCCTCGCCAAACAGGGCTACACCGTCTACAACCTCAGCGGCGGCATGTTCAATTGGTTCCGCAAGGGCTATCCAAGAGTTCGTGGTTAGGGCATTGCATAGAAGAGATTCGCCCATTTTTTTACAAGATCGCCAGTGGTTGTGCTGGTATGACTCTGCAGGAAATTGGATTCCAGCTATTGAATTCTGGATGCGCAGTCTGGTAGCCGTCAACCGAGGAACATCAACTTAAATGGTTGCGTTGATCGAACTCACTTCTAGCTTGATCGATTAAGTCAAGGTGGGCAAAAGCCCATTCTCCAAGAGCCTCCACAGGCTTGCGCAGCGAGTGTCCCAGCGGGCTTAATTCGTAGTCCACACGTGGCGGAATCGTGGGGTAAACGGTGCGTGTCACCAGTCCATCGCGCTCTAGGCCGCGCAGGGTCAGCGTTAACATACGCTGCGAGACACCACCGATCTCGCGCTTGAGTTCGTTGAACCGACGTGGCCTTTCCCTCAGTAGCATCACGACCATGACAGTCCACTTGTCACCGATGCGCGAGAGCAATTGGCCAACACGGGAGCAATCCTGCGACAGCACATGCTCAACCTTGGGCGGTTGCTGCACGGATCCAGTCACATTCATGTGCCCAAGGATTGAAGATGTGCCTTCTTGACCAGTCATGTTGGTACCTTTATCATCCTAAGTATGGATTTTATACTGAGAAGCAGATCGTGCACACAAATTACTCCAGCTTTACTCCAGCAGCACAGGCAATACTGTCCCCAGCGACGAGTGAACCACGTCGCATTGCCTACCGAACACGAGGCCGCCAGCATGGGCCTATTGTTCGACTGGTAAGCCCGTCCGATGTTGGTGAACTGATCAAACCCTTTGTGTTCCTGGATCATATCGACGTAGACATGGCATCGGCACCGCGCTTTGGATTCCACCCCCATTCGGGTATCGCGACTCTGACCTTGCTGCACGAAGGCAGTTTCGCCTACGAAGACAGTACAGGCGCAACAGGGACGATGCACCAAGGGGACGTGGAATGGATGCAAGCCGGAAATGGGGTTTGGCACGCTGGCCACGGCATCGGTAAGCGCCTCAAGGGATACCAACTCTGGGTAGCCTTGCCACCTGCCTTGGAAAACAGTCAGCCCCTCAGTCGGTACCTAAGTGAGGCGAGTTTTCCTCAACAAGGCCCGGCGAGGGTCATCCTGGGCGAACTCGGCGGAACCAGAAGCCCGATTGCGTCACCGTCGTCCATGAACTATCTAGATGTGCGCCTTAAAGCTGGCGAAGTCTGGTGCTACGAGCCTCCGCAAGGTCACGATGTTGCCTGGATTGCTGTGTATGAAGGCAATGCCTTGATCCCTGAAGCGATCTCCTCCGGTGAACTCGCCGTATTTGAGGAAGCGCAAACCTCCATCACATTCCAAGCAGATGGCAACACCAGTTTTGTTCTCGGCTCCGCAGTGAAGCATCCCCATGATCTTGTGCTAGGTCACTACTCGGTGCATACCAATGGTGCCGCTCTAGTCCAAGGCGAGGCGAATATCCGCCGGATCGCCGCAGATCTGAGCCGCGCCGGGAAGCTATAAGCATGTTGAATTGCACGGAGTGATCGATACAGCAAATTACATAGCTGCAGATCAAGGTGAAACAAAGAGAGGTTGTACACCACCCTCGAAATGGAAAGTCTACGAGAGCATTTTGCGGGTGCCGTACTGTGTTCTATTTGATCGGATAGCGAGCAACTTTCAGATTTTTGAATTGCGGGGAACAACCTATCAAAAACTTTCCGAAGATCGCCTGTGGGTTGATGCTCTTGAAATTGGCTTAGGAGTTTGGCTAGGGGACTTTTCAGGGGACGTGCGTCAATGGTTGCGCTGTTACGACGCTGAGGGAAATTGGATTCCAACCCTCGAAGAACAAAGACAGCAGGCAGAAGACCAAAGGCAACATGCGGAAGAACAAAGGCAGCAAGCGGAGCAGCGCGTTATCTAGCGACTTGGTTGTGACGATGCCCCAATTCTTTTCATCACTCCTGGTGGTAGAGAGAAGGAGGTTTGAATCCATTCAAGATTATTGTAATGAAAGCCAATAAATTCTCGCTGGAGCAGTAGCGCGTAGACTTTCTGGGAAATACCGTCAAGTAGCTGCTCTGCACGCAGGCTATCTTCAGCATTCCCCATACTTATAAATGCCTCATATTCTTCGAGTGCGCTCTGTAATTGCTTCCCCGCAATGCCAAGCGTGTTAGTTTGCTCTTTGCGAATTTCGTATTCAATACCTTCATAGCGAGGGTTGGTATTCATATGTTTTTTGCCATGACCTGAATTTTGGAGGCACATTCCCGTGCCCTCTCACGAGCTTGCTCAATGGAATCACCGAGGGCTAGAGCAACTCCCATGCGCCGATTTTTCCGGGTGGTAGGTTTCCCGAATAATCGCAGTTTTGTCTCAGGAACTTTCAGGGCTTCTTGAACACCAGTGAAGTAGGGATTGTTGCCTGACTCTGAAGCCAAGATCACTGCTGAAGCAGCAGGTTGAGGACAGCGAATCGCACCGATGGGTAAGCCTGTGATTGCCCGAACATGCAACTCGAATTCTGATTGGCTTTGGGAGATCATTGTCACCATGCCTGTGTCGTGGGGACGGGGGCTAACTTCACTGAAATAGATCGTTTCTCCAGCGACGAAAAGTTCTACTCCGAAGATGCCATAGCCACCCAGGGCAGTGGTGATCTGCTCGGCAATCTCCTGGGAGGCTTCCAAAGCTGCGTTGCTCATTGGGTGAGGTTGCCAAGACTCGCGGTAGTCACCGTCGATCTGCAAATGTCCAATCGGTGGGCAGAAATGGGTGCCTTCGACAGATCGCACTGTTAGCAACGTGATCTCGTAGTCGAAAGGGACAAAGCCTTCAACGATGACGCGAAGACTTTTGCCCCTTGAACCGCTCAACGCATATTCCCAAGCAGTGTCGATGGATTCAGAGGCTCTGACCACGCTTTGACCTTTCCCCGACGAACTCATCACGGGTTTGATCACGCAGGGGAGGCCAATCTCTGCCACCGCCTGTCGGTATTCTTCCAAACTGCTGGCAAAGCGATAAGGAGAAGTTTTCAGTCCCAGTGTTTCAGCGGCGAGGCGACGGATACCTTCGCGATCCATCGTGAGACGCACTGCTCGTGCCGTTGGAATCACGCGCCAGCCCTCGCTTTCAAGTTCCACGAGGGTTTCTGTGGCAATTGCTTCAACTTCTGGAACGATCCAAGTTGGCTGAATTTCTGCCACCAACTGCCGAATCGCTTCTGGATCTTGCATGTTCAAGACACGGGAGTTGTGGGCGACTTGCATGGCAGGTGCATTGGCATAGCTATCGGTTGCGATCACTTCGATGCCGAGGCGCTGGGCTTCGATGACGACTTCTTTGCCTAGCTCCCCAGATCCCAAAAGTAGAAGCTTTTGGGCGATGGCAGTTAGCGGCGTTCCCCAGTTTTCCATCGTATTTCTTTCAAAGAACAGGAAATAGTCTAGCAGTGTGGCGGATACCTCTGTGCATCGGCTAGGATAGCTGGGTTATGGCATTACCCATTGTTGCAATAGTTGGCCGCCCGAATGTCGGCAAATCCACCCTCCTCAACCGTCTGGCTGGGGGGAGTGAGGCGATTGTCTACGACCAACCCGGTGTCACCCGCGACCGTCTCTATATGGATGCGGAATGGTGCGGTTACCAGTTCAAAGTCGTCGATACCGGTGGACTGGTTTTCGAGGATACCGAAGTCTTTTTGCCGATGATCCGCGAGCAGGTGGAACTAGCCCTCCAGGAAGCATCGGCGGTTCTTTTCGTCGTCGATGGCCAAGAAGGGCTGACCAGCGGTGACGAGGAAGTGGCCGAGTGGTTGCGGGCGCGTCCGAAGCGCAAGGGCAAACAGTTGCCTGTGCTTCTCACGGTCAACAAACTCGAAGAATCGACCACAGCCATTAGTCTGACTTCAGAATTTTATTCCCTCGGCCTCGGTGAACCCTGGGCTGTTTCTTCAATTCACGGTTCTGGAACTGGGGATCTGCTCGATGCCTTGATCGCAGTTCTGCCACCTCAGGACGAAGTGGACGCGGAACCGACAGCGCTGCGGGTATCCATCGTAGGCAAGCCTAACGTCGGTAAGTCGAGTATTTTGAATGCCTTGGTCGGTGGTCCCAATCCCCGTGTGCTGGTTTCAGAGATTGCTGGAACGACCCGCGATGCCATCGATACGATGATCGAACGCAATGGCAAGAAGTATCAACTGATCGATACCGCTGGGATTCGCCGCAAGTCGCGGGTGGATTACGGAGTAGAAGCCTTCAGTGTGTCGCGGGCAATCAAAGCGATCCGCCGCTCCGATGTGGTTGTGCTCGTGATCGATGCCCTAGAAGGTGCGAGCGAACAAGAAGGTCGCCTCGCCATCAAGATCGCCGATTCAGGTCGTGCCTGCATCATGGTGATCAACAAGTGGGATGCCATCGAAAAAGATAATTACACCATGGAGCAGTTTCGCGAGGACATGCGCGAAAAGCTCTACATCATCGATTGGGCACCGATGCTCTTCACCAGTGCAGTCACTGGTCAGCGGATCGAGAAAATTTTGGAAATGGTGGATCTGTGTGCCGAACAGCACCAACGCCGCGTTTCTACTTCGACCCTCAATGAAGCTCTGCAAGAAGCGCTACTTTGGCGCTCACCCCCTTCGACCCGCCAAGGGAAACAGGGCAGGGTGTACTACGCGACCCAGATCATTACCAACCCGCCAACTTTTGTGCTCTTCGTCAACGATACGAAGCTCTTCAAAGATGGCTATCGGCGCTACCTAGAAGGTCAGTTCCGCAAGATCCTTGGTTTCGAAGGCACACCCATTCGGTTGATTTTCCGGGGCAAACCGGAGCGGGATGCCAACCGCACAGCCCGTAAAGCGGAGAAGGTTATTTAAATATGCCTGGGACCACAGCCCTCAAAGAGTGGTCCGTCATCTGTTCTGCTCTGGCCACAGGTCGCCAGAGTATTCTTTTGCGCAAAGGCGGTATTCGTGAGAAGCGTGGAGAATTTGTCGTAGAACATCCGCATTTCTTTCTCTATCCCACTGCTTTTCACCAAGACCCAGAACAACTCATTCCTGAAGCCCGCACAGGTCTGGAGACGCTCGAAGGTGCACCTAATGGACAAATCTCCATCGGCTTGTATGCCGAGGTTGTAGCTCTGTGGCGCGTGGAAAATCTAGAGCAGCTAAAGGCACTGTCCCCTCTGCACATTCTTGCTTGGAAAACGATTGAAAGTCGCTTTCATTACAAAAACAATCCGTGGCTAGAAGTATTACTAGTGCGTGTATTTCACTTGCCAAGCCCGATGATGATTTCCGAACTCCCTCAATATGCAGGTTGCCGCTCTTGGGTAGCACTTCACGAAGAAATTTCACGTGAAGGTACAACGCCTGTGATCGAAGACACGGCTTTTCAGCAACTTCACCAACAGTTAGAAACGCGATTGGGTAGGAGCGGCAATGAGTAAATCACTTTTGCAGCCAAAAAGAATGATTCTAGGCATTGCGGCGCTTCTTCTGATTATTTATCTTGTTGCTTGCAGTTGCCTTTTCTTTTTGCAGTCTCGATATCTCTTTTTCCCAAGCCCAGAAGTGACGGAGACACCAAAGACTTATGGACTGAAATACGAAGAGATCAATCTTCCCGTGGCAGAAAAAACCTCTGAAGCAGGTAGCCTGAACGGCTGGTGGATTCCTGCTGTGAAACCTGATGCACCCGTGATTCTTTACTTCCATGGAAACGGTGTCAATATTGGCGCGAATGCCGAGCAGGCGCATCGATTGCGCGAATTGGGCTTCTCCGTTTTTCTGTTTGACTATCGCGGCTATGGGAAGAGTACTGGGCCATTTCCTTCAGAACAGCGCCTTTATGAAGATGCAGAACGCGCCTGGAGCTATGTGACGAAAACGCGTCAAGTGGCACCGAAAAAGCTCCTAATCTACGGCCATTCCCTCGGTGGGGCAATCGCGATTGAGACGGCAAGTCACCACCCGGAAGTGGGCGGTCTCATCGTCGAAAGCTCTTTCACTTCGATTTTAGAAATGACCCGTCGAGTGCGTTGGGCACCTTTCTTCCCAATGGATCTCCTGCTGACCCAGCGCTTTGACTCGTTTTCCAAAGTGCCTGGTTTGAAAATCCCAGTGCTCTTTATCCATGGTCAGGCGGATCGAACAATCCCCTACCAAATGAGCGAAACAAACTTTTCTGTCGCACCCCAGCCCAAACGACTATTGCTGATCCCGAATGGAGATCACGACAACGATGCAATTATGGGTGGCGATCTTTATCTGAATGGATTCAAAAGTTTTACAGATAAAGTTCTTAAAGATTCCTAACTTTTTTGCAGATGATCCCAGTCGATGAGTTGACGTTCGGGGTAGCCACGATAGAGGCGTTTCTTCGCATCAGAATAATCGACAACATCGTAGGGAAGACGCTCACCACCCACGAGATAGACCAGATCTTCATTGAAGGGATTTTTTAAGTTGTGGGGTAAAGAAGGCGCCGTAAATCCCATGAAATCTCCAGGCCCCACTTCGACTTCTTCCTCACCAATGCGGGCTACACCACGACCCGAAAGAATGTAAAGAAATTCTTCTTCTTGATAGTGAAAGTGCGTTTCTGTTGTATCGCGCCCTGGTTCGATGCGGGCAAGGTGAACACCTAGGCGCTTCATGCCTACAGCGTCGCCTAGGGAATGAAAGTGACGCACTGCATTCGGGTTCAGGGGATGCACTCTGACCTCTTCAGGCTGGCTCTGAATGTCCTCTGCTTTGAGCAAATGTTTCTTCATATCCTGTCCTCAAATCCTTGGCTCCAAGATAGTCTCTCCTGCCGCTCCAAAAAAACTTTTTCAAAAAGGTTGACGTTTGGGAATGAACTTAGCTATATTGGCAAAGTCGCTGAAAACGGCTTCGGTCGGAAAAGCGGTGCAGAACCTTGAAAGAAGAATAGTTTGAAAGCCAAGCAATCCAAGTTTGTGAAGGAACTATCTTCAACCAATTTCGGTTAGTTGAAGAACCGTTAATTC
>JACMLN010000082.1 GCA_014379585.1 Gloeobacterales cyanobacterium ES-bin-313
GTGTCACTTGAGTAGAGAGCCATTGAAGAAGCGAAGCAGCGGAGCAATCTGTTCGGCAATTGATTCGATCATGGAGGCATCTTCGCTGGTAAAGCGCCGCCCCTGAAAGCTACCTACATGAAAAACACCCACCCCCTGCGCCTCCAGGTTGAGGGGAACCCCCAAAAGTGACTGAATACCCTTGCTGCGCAGAACTGGGCTGGACACCTCCACTTCGGCCAAGTTCCCCACGATGCACGTCTGGATGTTTGCAGCGATCTTCCCGGCTACTCCTGCCCCAAACGGAATGCGCACCTGTTGCTCGATTTCTTCCTCAAGACCGATGGTGTTGACCACTATCAAGTCCTGACTATTCGATTTTGGTAGCAGCAAAGTGACCGTATCCACATCAAGGGCAGCACAGATTTCTTCAAAGAGCCTGTGAAGCATAGTGAAGTAGATCATCCGTAGCTGCACAATACTGACTTCAGAGCGCAACTCATAAAGATGGCCAAAAGCCTGGGCAGAGAGGCTTAACGCCTTTCTAAGCGCTTCGGGCAGCACTTCTGGCGGGTGTAATTGCGCAAATGGATCCACCGCGCCGCGCTTGCGGATGACCCGCGCTGGTGTGCCAACGGCGACCGAATAGGGCGGAATGTCCTTGGTCACAACGGACCCAGCACCGATGACACTGCCACGGCCAATGGTGACACCGTCCAGTACACTGACCGCGTGGCCAAGCCAACAATCGTCCTCGATAACGATTCCTTTCCGCGTGACCCCCTGTTCCTTGATCGTTAAATTCGGATCTGCAAATTGATGGTTATTGGCATAGATACCCGCATGGGCAGCGATCAAACAGTTTTTGCCGATTTTAAGATGGCCAGGGCCAGCCAACACCGAGTAAGGGCCTATCCAACTCCCTTCGCCTACCTCGATCTCGGTCTGTTGCATCGCCATAATCATGACCCCGCACTCCAATCCGACTCCTTCGTTGAGCACAATGCGGTTGCCCTGGTTGCGGGCATCTAACCTGACGCCGGCGCGCAGTAAGACATTGTCGCCAACTTCGATGGCAGCGGCATTGCGAAAATCGACATCCGCATCAATAAAGACATTCCTCCCCATACTTCGAAACAAAAATCGGTAGAAAATCTGGCGCACAATCGGCCCCATCAACACATGAGGCAGCCAACCTAAGCTGATTCTAAGCAGCTTTTCGTATCTGTCCTTCAATCGCATCGAAGCAAGTATATTCAATTTGTCCATACCGTTCTCCACTGAGTTAAAGCAAGATGGTGCTTGATATTCAATACAGGTGTGCGGCGCACCTGAATCTCCCCGAATCCGTAATGCTTGTTGGTTTTCTCAACTGAAAAGGTGTTTAGGAACAGGTTTTGCCTAGTGAAAGACCCGATAAAGACCTTTGCAACTTCCATGATCTCGATCAATTGCCAACAGGCAAGAGAGATACAAAGCCAACGATAGCTCAGAGCCTTATGGTGCTCGTCACCTTGACTTAAACCCCATCATAGACTCATTCCGCTCTTCCAATGAGATATATCCGAAGCAACAATTCTCCTGTCGCTATGAGGGGATACACAAGCAGCTTCAAATAAAAGATTCAAACTTTCCCTTGCCTCACAACCACTGCCTGTCTCAACAGACACAAGGTTCTTGCGGAAGGGGTTTCAACCTGCGCATCTCGTGGGCTCTAGTCGCAGATGTTAAGGCTGTGGCTGCCTACCGATGGCATCGCCAAACACAATCGGTACGACGGGAGAAGGACGATCCTTCAACAGACCAAGGTTGAGGTACTCGTTGTAGGCCTGTGCCTCGACAACGGTGAGTTCGTCTTGCATTTGATCCGCTACCACCAACTCTAATTCAGGATATTTAGTTCGCAATAGGTCTAGCTCGCTCTGGAGTCCTGCCAGCTCTTCTTGAACCCGCACCGTCACTTTTTGATTGAGTTCGGGGTCATCCCCCGCGCACCCTGCGCGGCTTTCAAGGCGTTCGAGCACCCTGCGCAGTGCCACTCGACGTGCGGCAATCTCCAAATAGCGTTGATCCAGCCCCTGCTCTCCCCCGGAAAGTTTGAGCTTTTCGAGCAGTGGTTGGATCGTAAGTCCCTGTACCAGCAAGGTGAATAGCACCACCCCAAACACGATCGCAATGATTTCTGTACGTTCTGGAACCGTCTTAGGCACGCTGAGGGCGAGGGCAATGGAGGCCGATCCGCGCAACCCACCCCACCAAATCACGGTTTGCTTTCCAAAATTGATCCGTTCGTGTTTGAGGGCATTGGTGATGGCAGTGAGGCCAAAAACAGTGACAAAGCGGGTGAGCAGCAGGGCAACCACGGTGATGGCAATAATCGGTAAAGTACGCATCAATCCCGGGAATCGAATTTGATCACCGATCAACAAAAAGACAATCGAGTTGACAAAGAAAGCAACAAATTCCCAGAATTCGCTGACGATCTCTCGGGTGCGTGGACGCATACCAATGCGTGAACCGAAGTTGCCAAGCACTAAACCCGCAACCACCACTGCGATCACTCCAGATCCACCCAGGTCGTCTGCAAGTACATAGGCTCCGTAGGAAGCCACCAGGGTAAGGGATTGCTCCACAAGCGGCAGGTCGAAGCGTTGGGTCAAAAAGGAGATAGCGAAGCCGACGGCTAAACCTACACCAGCACCGATCCCGCCAACAGTGATGAAGCCAATCACAATTTTTTGGAAAGTAAGCGCTTGGGCATCGCCCTGGGAGAAGCCAACTAGTAGACCAAAGGCAACCACTGCCACCCCATCGTTAAAGAGGCTCTCCCCTTCGACAATCGTGCTGAGGCGTTTGCTCGCTCCTAGTTCGCGAAATAAAGCAACCACCGACACGGGATCTGTGGCTGAAAGGCTAGCACCAAGTAGGAGGGCGACAGCCAGACTTGTGCCTGCGAACTGTACAAGGGCGACAGCAGTACCAGCCACTGAGATGGCCACTCCAATTACTGCGAAGAGGGTGACAGGCAACCAGTCACGTTTGAGGTTCTCCCACTCAAGATCCCAGGCTGCTTGGAAGAGCAAGGGTGGTAGGAAAACCAGCAGAATCAGTTCTGGCGAGAGTTCGACGAGGCGCACTTCTGCGAAGGCAAGGGCTAGACCAACGATTACCAATAAAAGTGTGTAAGGAATGCGCCGAAACCACGGCGACAACTGCGAAAAAGTCGAAACGCTCAAAGCAAC
>JACMLN010000083.1 GCA_014379585.1 Gloeobacterales cyanobacterium ES-bin-313
CGGTAGGCCAAAAAGTAAGCCAACAAGACAAAAGGATCGCGAACAAGCAAAAGAGGTGTCGAAAGCTGAGGAATCGCCCACTTGCGCAGAGCACCTTCAAAAATAAGCAGCCAAAAAGAGATCCAGATGAGGCGCTTAATAATGAGGATGTTTTTATCCACGAGACAGGTTCCTACGATCCAGGTTTATGTTGAGGGTAACAAATTTTAGTCTGACAATTGATCTTCGCGAACAAATTATCTCTGGGGCATATGGTCAATTACAAAGCCGCTCAATACACTAGTAGGGCTAGAGCATTAGCAATTGCAGAAGGAGAGACGGATGCGTGCGGTACTGATGGCTGGTGGTTCAGGGACGCGCCTGCGCCCATTGACATGCGATATTCCTAAGCCTATGGTGCCCATCTTGAATCGTCCAATCTCGGAGCACATTGTCCATTTGCTCAAACATCACGGCATCAACGAAATTATCGCCACACTTTACTATTTGCCGGATGTTATGCGCGAGTACTTCCGCGATGGCAGTGATTTTGGCGTGAAGATGACCTACGCAGTCGAGGAAGACAAACCCCTTGGTACGGCTGGTTGTGTCAAAGGAATTGAAGCCCTTCTAACAGAAACTTTTGTCGTGATTAGTGGTGATTCACTCACAAACTTGAATCTCACCGAAGCCCTTGCTTTTCATCGCGCACGGGGTTCAAAAGCAACCTTGGTTCTGACCCGTGTGCCCGACCCGATGGAATTCGGCGTGGTCATCACCGATGATCAAGGGCGGATCACGCGCTTTTTGGAGAAGCCCTCGACGAGCGAAGTGTTCTCAGACACGGTCAACACAGGCACTTACATCCTTGAGCCAGAGGTATTGAAATATCTGCCCGAGGACACCGAGGTTGACTTTTCTAAAGATCTCTTCCCAAAACTGCTCGCAGCCAATGAGCCGATGTACGGTTATGTCGCCAGCGATTACTGGTGCGATGTTGGCAGTCTTGAGACCTATCGCGAGGCGCAGTACGATGCGCTTTGGGGAAAACTTTCCCTGGAAATGCCCTACAACCAACTCGAAGAAAACGTCTGGGTGGGAGAGCATACCCAGATCGACCCCAGTGCCAGCCTGGAAGGGCCGCTGCTGATTGGTAACAACTGTCGGATCGGTGCCCGTGCGCGCCTCGGCCCCGGCACTATTCTGGGGGACAACGTCTTTATCGGCGAGGATGCGGATCTCAAGCGCCCAATTATTTGGAACGGTGCAATTATTGGCGAGGAAGCCAATTTGCGGGCTTGCACGATTGCCCGGGGGGCGAGAGTCGGCAAGCGTGCCCAGATCTTAGAAGGGGCAGTGATTGGTTCATTGACCACCATTTCGGAAGAAGCTTCGATCTCGCCGGAAGTGCGGATTTGGCCGTGCAAAAAAATCGAAATCGGTGCCCACATCACCATGAACGTGATCTGGGGAACCTCGGCACCCCGCAATCTGTTTGCCCAAAGAGGGGTCAGCGGTCTCGCCAATATCGAACTCACACCAGAATTTGCTGTCAAACTCGGTGCGGCCTTTGGAGCGACCCTCAAACCTGGCTCCCAGGTGCAAGTCTCGCGGGATCAGCGCAGCATGTCCCGGATGATCTCCCGTTCTTTGGTCTCTGGCTTGATGTCGGTGGGTGTCAATGTCCAAAACTTAGAAGCCACAGCGATCCCAATTGCCCGCTACGTAGCACCGATTTTGGAAGTCGATGGCGGTATCCATGTCCGCGTCCATCCCGAACAAAATGACCAATTGCTGATCGAGTTTTTCGATTCCCAGGGAATCAACCTGAGCAAGTCCCGCGAAAAAAAGATCGAGTCTGCTTACTTCAAAGAAGATTACCGCCGTGCCCGCATGGATGAGATCGGCCAGATCACCTATCCTTCGCGCGCCTTGGAATTTTATGAGGTGGGATTTGTTGCCCACCTCGACACAGCAGCGCTACGCACCAGCCCCGGTCGTGTGGTGATCGACTACGCCTACGGAGTTTCAGGGGCAGTGCTGCCGACACTCCTCGGTAAGATGAGTTTCGATGCGGTCGTTCTCAATGCCGCACTGACTCCCAACGCACCCCCGACAGGCAAACAACGCGATGGGCTGATTACCCAGTTGGGCAACGTCGTTGAAGCACTTCAGGCAAACTTTGGTGTCCAAATTTTTGCCAACGGCGAGCGCTTTATTCTGGTGGATGAGGCAGGTTTTGTGATCCGCGATGAATCCCTGACTGCACTGCTCGCCGAACTGGTGCTCGCCGAAAATCCCCGCAGTGTGATCGTCATTCCAGCGGAAGTCTCCAGCGTGATCGAGCAGATTGCGCATCGCCACGATGCGCGAGTGATCCGCACCAAATCCAATCCGACGGCTTTGATGGAAGCAGCGGCGGCAACGAGCAATGTTGTCTTAGCGGGATCGGCGCAGATCGGCTTTATCTTCCCCCAACTGCACCCAGGTTTCGATGCGATGTTTGCCGTGGCAAGGTTGATCGAGATGCTTGCTATTCAAAAGCGTTCGCTTTCCCAAGCACGCCAGGAACTGCCACCTATTCACCACCGCCATCAAACGATTCACTGTCCCTGGAGTGCCAAGGGTGCCTTGATGCGCCAGTTGGTTGAATCCCATTCCCACGATCACCTTGAACTCCTCGATGGGGTGAAAATTCACTTTATGAACGGCAGTTGGGTGCTGATTCTTCCTGATGCTGGAGAGCCTCTTGTCCATATCTATAGCAACGGAATTAGCCGAGATTGGGTAGACCGCATGGCCCGCAAGTATCGTGAGATCGTCCAAGAATTTGCCCGCGAGAAGTAGTCTGAGACATCTCTTAGGACCTACCTCAGCGAGAGTTTTCGGTGTTAACCTTGAGTTAACAGCGTTGAGTTGCTTCTATGAAAAAGCAAATTTTGATCACAGTATTTGCAATGCTTTTTATCGCGGCTCCTGTGCTTGCTGAACCGCTTGGTAAAGCCAACGATCTGACGAGTGTGCCTGTGAGCCGTGCTTTTGACCTTGGAGACAAGGCAAATGTCTACGTGCCTGTCTCAAGAAAGATCAATGCTGATGCCCGTCGAGGATTTCGCAGTAATGCTTCCCGTAGCCCCCTGATTCACTCGCCTTCCCAACGCATCCCCCACGGCAGTCACGAAGATCTAATCTTTGGAACGCAACCCGATGTGGTGCCCATCGCAAACTTGGCTGAGTGGTAGGACAATCAGACTCAGAAGAAACATCTGATAGCAGCCTGTTAGAGCGCTTCCACAAAGCCCTAGGCCAACTCCGGGTCGGGGTGAACCTGTACACCTAGACTGCGCAGCAGAGTAAGACTTTCTTCTGGCCCATCAATATGGTGCGTTGCATCGATCCAAAAAGTCGAGATGCCCAAGTCGCGCAAAAAAGTGATGTATTCACCGAAGGGTGGACGTTCGAAGACAGCCGCTTTGATAATCGGGTAGCCCTCTTCGCGCCAAGACGCGAGGGCAAAGCGCTCGTAGTACATCAGTTGGCCGACAACTTCCTGGATGGCATCGGCGATGTCCTGCTGACCCAGGATCTTGATCTCGGCAAGCAGAACGAAGGCTTCGTCGATGGCGAGAAAGTCGAAGGTATCAGCATCCTCGCGCACTTCTTTACTGGCTAGTCGGAACCAGCGCCGAAAGTGGGTGAGTACTTCGTCATGCTGGGCAGTGCGTTCTAGTTGGCGGCGGCGGCGGCGTTCGGCCAACAGGGGATCGCGGGAAACGCTACTGGGGGCAACCTGCTTTTGATAGCGCGGTTTCTCGTCTGGATCGATGACCAGACGACCACCTGTGGGTCTGCCCCGTTCAGCCTCCCCTGGCAATGCTGAGTGAATAAACGGATTCGTGAGTGGCTCCCCTGGTACTGGGTCGGCAATATGGCTTAAGAAACGTCGGTTGAGGGGGTGGTTAGGATGGAAATCAAACAGGGAAGCGAAGATATCGTCCTCAAACCCAAAGTCTGCCTGAAATTCGCCAGGGCTAATCTGGGTGCGCCCGTGCCGAAGATCGGAACCAAAGTAAAGTCCGCAGATCACTGGATAGACGGGCAGCGCTTGATCGGAGGGCACTAAAGACTGCCACATTGCGGCAGTCCAGGGAATGCGGCTCATGCGTGCTTCGAGGCCACGACCGAGCACCTGCAAGAATTTTGGCATTCCCGGTTCCCAACCACAGGGATTGCCGTCAAAACCACACTTTTGGCGACCTTGATCGATCAGCAAAGGCGTTTCGCCGTCGTAGACCCGAAATGGGCACAGATCTCTGTCCCCCTCAATAAAAGCTGCATCGAGCCAGAAGTGGCGGGCTGCTGCATGACAACCAATGCCCCGCTGACCGTTCATTAATTTGTGCCAACGAAAATCCTCGCCATTGCCTTGGGGCAAAAGGGGCTGGGGATGCCCTTCGCTGTCTACATTCAAAAGTGGCCAAATCAAATCCTGAGACTTCGGACCTTTGGGGAGGTGGTCGTCGTGTTTGCGGTAGAGACCATCACAGAGGCGATTAGCGGCTTCACTGAGGAGCACTCCCTGCGCCTCACCGACCATGGGGATCTGCTCTCGGAAATACTGAACGGCAAACGCCACTTCCATCGCCCGCCCATGCACCCTGCTGGAGCGCTGAAGGTGTTGGGCGAGTAGCTTCTCAGCCAGTAAGTAGAGGTCATATCGATCGATCGGCAGGCGCACTGTTTTCATTCGCTAAAGTCTCCCTTCCCTACCGCACAGTAACCAATCCACCGAAACCCCTAAGGCGCGGGCGAAGCCGACAAGTTCGAGATCCACGACCCGCCGTTTGCCATTCTCAATCTGTCCAATCTTGACGTAGTCCAACTCCAGGCCGTAGCGGCTGAGGCGGCCTGCCAATTCGTCCTGGGTGAGACTGAGGCGCTCGCGCATCCATCGCACTTGTGGTCCGATCAAGTTGGTCGGTTGGGGGCTGGATTCTCGCAGGCGATCTGACTGGGGCATGATCGAAAATCAACAATGAAGAAACAGGCTACTCTAGAAGGCTTAACGATGAGTATAGCGAAAGAATTTGGATCCACATAAGACAAAATTAATTTAATGATGATCGATTTTCGTTTACAGCACTCGACGATGTTTGCGTAGTCTAGAAAGTATGGCTCTAAGGGGAACGAGGCAATGGCAAGAGTACTGAGCGAAGAGCAGAGCTTTGATACGCCGGAAGTCACTTACCGATCTGAAGACCTTGTCGATCTCTATTTGAACGAGATTGGCCGGGTATCGCGAGTCACCCCCGAAGACGAAATCCGCCTTGCCCGCTTGATTCAAACCAAATTGAAGATCGATGCTGAACGCGTCAAACTTACGGCTGAGTTTGGCAGATCCCCTGCTGAGGAAGAAGTCGCTGCCAGTTTAGGGTTGACTGCTTCAAGTTTGATCGAGTCGGTGCGCCAGGGGCTTTGGGCACAGCGCCGATTGATCAATGCCAACTTGCGTCTTGTTGTTTCGATCGCCAAGAAATACTTGGGGCGCAATGTCCCGTTTCTGGATTTGATTCAGGAGGGCAATATTGGCCTGATGCGAGCCACCGAAAAATTTGACCCAGAAAAAGGCTATCGCTTTTCGACCTATGCGACTTGGTGGATTCGCCAAGGGATCACCCGTGCCATTGCCAATCAGGCGCGAACAATCCGCTTGCCGATCCATATTGTCGAAAAAGTGCGCAAGCTCCGCCACGCTACCCGTGCAGCAATCCAAGAGCTGGGCCGTCTACCTAGTGATCAAGAATTGGCTGAACGCTTAGAGATTAAAGTGAAAAAAGTGCGGAGCCTGCAAGAAGTCTCCCGCGAACCTGTTTCCTTAGATCTGCCCGTTGGCAAGGACGGCGATATTGCCCTTGGCGATCTGATCGAAGATGGTCAAGCAGAACGGGCTTTGAATGCCCTAGTGAATCGCGCGTTGCGTTCTGAAATTCTTGGTGCGTTGTCTACCTTAAGACCGATCGAGCGGGATGTTTTGGCGCTGCGTTTTGGACTTGATGGGGAAGAAGCACGGACATTGCAGGATGTGGGAGCACTGTTTAATCTCACCCGTGAACGCATTCGCCAAATTGAAGGGGATGCGATTAAGAATTTGCGCCGGAGTAAGTATCGGCAAATATTGCAGCAATATATTGGCTCTTGAGCGTAGGTTGGGGGGCTTGGTGGGTGGTAAAGATATGGCGAACTGCATTAGGGGGCAGGGGCAAGCCCCGCCCCCTAAAACCCCCGCCCCGTGGGGGACAGAAGCCTGTCCCCCACACCCCCTTGGCAACTTTAGTGGCTTGATACTTAGTGTTGCTGGGTTGCGCAGGCTTGTTCTCACGTTGCGGGTGGGTGCGCAGCTACCCGTATCTGTGGACTGGTGGCACGGTAGGTATGACGCTGCGCGTCCCAAGCCCATTGCGAAAACCATTGAATTCAAAATTAAGAATTCAAAATTTTGAATTCTTAATTTTGAATTTTGAATTTCCCCGCACGCTGCTGGATGCACTGGCTTTAAAGGGTGGCGCGGCGGCGGTTGGCTTCGGTGAGCAAAGAACTGGCAAAGTCGAGGGCTTCGCGGGCGGTTTTGCCGACGGCCAGTTGGGCGAGTTCCTCGCAGCGAGCCTCTAGTTGGCTGAGTTTTTCGACGTGGACGACGGTGCGCTCACCTTGTTCTTCTTGGCGGACGTGCTTTTGGACGCGGTAGTGGCTGTCGGCCATGGCGGCGACGAGGGGTTGGTGGGTGACACAGAGTACTTGGTGGAATTGGCCAAGTTGAAGAAGCTTGTCGGCAACAGCTTGGGCAACCCGCCCGGAAACACCAATGTCAATTTCGTCGAAGACTAACGTACCAATGTGGTCGGCAGCGCCTAGGCAGGCTTTGAGGGCAAGCAAGAAGCGTGCCATTTCACCCCCTGAGGCGGTCTCGGTAAGGGGATGCAGGGGTTCGCCGGGGTTGGGACTCCAGAGAAATTGCACTTGGTCTACTCCAGTGGCGCCGAGTCGGGTTGGCTCTAGTTGGACGGCAAAACGCACTTTGGCCATACCCAGTGGTTTGAGTTCTTGGATGAGGGCGGATTGGAGGCGGGTCGCCGCTTCGGTGCGCACACGGGTCAACTGGTCGGCCAATTCAGTCGCCCGCACGATCTCCCCCGCCAACAACTTTTCCTCGGCTTCGAGATTTTCGTCGCCACCCTCGATAGTGCGCAGATCTTTCTGGAGTTTCTTAAAGTAAGTGATCACTTCGGCGAGGGTACTGCCGTACTTCTGCTTCAGGGTTTTGAATAGGCGCAGTCGCTTCTCGGTGAAATCTAATTGTTCGGGGTCGGACTCGACAGTATCGCCGTAGCGGTTGACGGCGCGGGCGCACTCTTGGACTTGTATCAGAGCACCTTCGAGGAGTTCACTGAGGGATTCAAGGCTGGGATCGTAGCCACTCATCTGCAGGAGAATCTCGTTGGCTTGCCCCAGAATATCGGTGACGGCAGGAGTGTCGCGGTCGCCCTCGTAGAGCATTGCGTAAAGTTTCTGGCTACTTTGTTGGAGTTCGCTGGCGTGGGCAAGGCGAGAAAAATCGGCAGTCAGTTGCTCTTCTTCTAGTGGGTCGTCAAGTTCTGCTTTGGAGAGTTCTTCGTACTGAAATTTAAACAGATCTAACTGCTGGGCTTTTTCGGCCTGTTCCGCTTTTTTGCGGGCGAGGGCGGCTTTGCGCTTTTGGGCACTCTCGTAGGCTTTTTGGACTTTGTCTCGGAGGGGTGCAGCGCCAGCAAAGCTATCGAGGAGTTCCAACTGCACTTCTGACTTTTCGAGTTGGAGGGACTGGCCTTGGGCGGTAATTTCGAGAAGGGGTTCGCGTAGGGTACGTAAAAGTGCCTGGTTGACCAACACACCGTTGATCCGCGAACGGCTACTTTTGCCGCTGACCTCACGGGTGATCACGATGCCTTCTTCTAAGTGGTCGATCTCTTGGGCAGTGAGCCAAGCATTCAGGGTTTCGTTGCTGGCAAATGTCGCCTCGATCAAGGCCCGCTGGGTGCCTGTGCGCACGGCATTGCCTGAGACTTTGCCGCCGAGCACAGCATCGAGGGCATCGAGGATGATCGACTTGCCTGCGCCCGTCTCCCCAGTTAGCACATTCAGCCCGCCACTGAAATCCAGTTCGAGACTGTCGATCAGCGCAAAATTTTCGATCCGAAGATGCGTCAGCATGGTCGGTTGTTTACAGTTTGTTCTTCTATCATCGTCCATTGCTGGAAAACTTCAGAAGCGGTTTTAACGAAATCGTCCTACTGGAGGATTTTGAGGCGGATGAACAGAGGACGCATTGGATTTGGGGTGAAATGTATTCGAGGAACTTGCAGCCAATCGGCAAACAGAGGTTCAATTATCGTGAACCTCTACCCACTCGCCCAGACATGAAAAAAGCCAAGGGATTTGGAAAATCTGCCGCCACGGGTGCAGGAGGTAAAAGCGCTTCTTCGCAAATTCCTATGACTGAGGCGATTGCTCTTGCCTCCCGTCACGTACAAGCGCGTAATTTTCAAGAAGCTGCCACTATCTACCAGAAAATTTTGCAGACGCACCCCGATCACCCAGTTGCCCTCCATGACTTTGGTGTTCTTTTCCAGCTCTCAGGCCAACCTCTCAAAGCAGCACAACTTTTGAACAAAGCCTGCCTGATCAACCCAGATTGGTTCGAAGCTCACAGGAATCTCGCAATCACGCTTGCATTCTTGGGGCGCCCAGCTGAATCGGCTGCTTGCTGTCGCCATGCGATCACTCTCAATCCGTCCGATTTCCAGATGCAGTTTCTACTAGGAAAACAGTTGATTCTCCTGGGGCAATTTTCCGAAGCTGAGGAACAACTGCAAAGCGTTATATCGGTTGCTCCTGACTTCCTATCAGGGCATTTGGCTCTGGGTGAAATGCTTGTACAACAGGGGAAAGGAAAGGACGCAATCGATTTCTACCGCAAATTGCTAGATACCTACCCTGATCACTTTAGCGTGTATAGCGGCTTAGCTTATGCCATGGAACAGGAAGGGCGACAGGAGGAAGCAGTCCAGTATTACCGACAAGCTTTCCTCAAGTTGTCCGGGTCGGATAGTACTGATCAAATGATAACAGTACATAACAATTTGGGCGGAGTGCTCAAGGATTTAGGTAGGCTTGAGGAGGCTGCCTGGGAACACCAGCAGTCGATCCGCCTCAATCCTGAAAATCCACAGTCCCATGCAAGTCTAGCCGTAGTGCTTCTCCATCAAGGTGCTCTAGACGAAGCAGCCCTGGTCTTACAGAATGCACTGCACTTCCAACCTGACCATGCTTATGCTCGCGTTGCTCTCTCTTGGCTTCAATTACTGCGGGAAAACTTCCAGGAGGGTCTTGCAAATTTTGAGTGGCGGATCCATGGCGATTACGCTAAGAAGTTAAATAAATTCCCGCATCCATTCTGGGATGGATCTTCTCTTGAAGGGAAGACTATTCTCATTGTCCCTGATGGTGGGTACGGTGACACTTTCCAGTTCATACGTTATGCGAGTCTCCTTCAGCAACAAGGAGCACGGGTTATTGTCGTCTGCTCCCCGCTCTTAGAAAAACTCCTTGCTACTTGTCCAGGTGTTGACATGTTGGTGACATCACGAAAAGATCTGCCACCAATCGATGTTCAGGTGCTTCTACAGAGTCTGCCTCACCGCTTTGGAACACTTGCAGATACGATTCCAGCAGATATGCCGTACTTATGGGCACCGCCAACTTGCCACCTACCAGAATCACTACGGACAGCTTTGACGCGTAAGGACACATTCAAGGTAGGGATCGTCTGGTCACCGAGCTTTCAGCCCCTCAAAATTCTAGAAGAAGTGAAGCGTTACTGTTCACTTGAGCACTTTGAAGCTCTTCTAATTCGCCAAGATATCCAGTGGTTTTCCCTCTACAAAGGTGAGCGCTCTCACGAACTACTTGTCCACAGTGGGCAAGTTATAGACGTGGGTTCATCAGCCAATGACTTCAGCGATACCGCCTGGGCAATCGACAGACTAGATCTAGTGATTTCTGTAGATACTTCTGTCGCTCACTTGGCAGGAGCAATGGGTAAACCTATTTGGGTGTTACTGCCTACGATGCCGGAATGGCGGTGGATGCTGGAGCGCGAGGATAGTCCCTGGTATCCAACAATGCGACTGTTCAGACAGCAAAAAGCTGGCGATTGGTCGAATGTCTTGGAGCAGGTGGGCAAAGCTTTAGATGCGCTCATTGCCTGTAGAACCAATACATGAGGCTATTGGGCTTTGAACCACAGTGGCTTCTGAAAATCGAAAGCACTATCGAAGTGCATTTTTAGACTTGCCACGCCGACTAGCAGTAAGACCAAAACCACCTAATGTCAGTAGCCCAAGCACTGATGAAGGTTCGGGAACTACTATTGTTGGAGGAGTTGAAGGAGGCGTGGAGAGGTTGCCATAACTCACTGTGTCAATACCGATAAGACTGCTCTGGGCGCCGTTGGGGCCACCATTGGGTGTGTAGTAACGAAAGGCAATTCGGCCACTTCCGCTAGTAGATACCAGGAAGGTATACGCTTGCCATGCATTACTGGTACTTAAAGCACCTGGGTAAGTTACTGAGCCATCCAAACTGCCCAAAGCTGTAATTACTGTAGTGAAGTCACCAACATCACTCGCAGTCGAACCAACATTGGTGCTCGAGCCATTGTTGCTCAGACGAACTTCGAGATAAGGAGGATTTGGCGCACCTAAAGAGGTGCGGGTAAAGAAAGTGAAGTAGCTACCTTGAAAATTCAACTCGGGGGTGATTAGCCAGTTACTGACGGTACCATTCTCCCCGTTCGCATCACCTGCGGTACTATCTTCACCACTAACAGAGATATAAGAGTTTGCAGCACCAGATTGAGCATTGATTGGGTTACCAGCAACACCTTGTCCCCAGTTCGCTGTAGAGGTTGTTTCTGCAGGGGTAGGATTGCTATTGTTCTGAAATGCCCAACCAGAGAGCGCAAGGGTGCTGATGTTATTGAAACCTTCATTGAGGGTGTTCAGCCCGGCAGCATTCGCAGGTACAGTAATAGCTGAGGCTAGTGCAGTCAATAGAATCACTTTTGATAGCGAATTTTTCATTCTGTTTCTCCAGCCAATGGATGATATTTGACTTCGTCGAATGTCAACTTCCAATAGCTTAAAAGTTTTAGGTTAAGAGAAAAAGATATATAGATTAAAAATCAAGAGTCAGCATAAATAGTAATCAATGCTGATTGATCAGCTTGATTTCTAAAAAGTGTAAAGTAGCAGAGCAGACTGTATTGCGTGGAGCACGAATTGACGTGAAACGCTCAAAAGGTTTTGGGAAAGCAGAGGGGGAAGTACTTGGGCCTGCTGCACTGCAAAGTATGCTCCAAAAGGCGATCCAATATTTGCACTCAGGCAAACTTGCTCAAGCAAGAGAGCTTTTGGAACGCATCCTAGTCTCTCAGCCGCACCAGCCGGAAGCACTCCATTTTTTGGGTATTGTCCTCCTGCGTACCCAGTGCTACGCAGAGGCAGTCCTCCGACTACAGCAGGCAGTATCCCTACGACCTCAGTGGGCCGAGGCCCATTCAAACCTTGGCCTTGCTTTACAACAACAAGAACGCATTGATGAAGCTATTTTCCATTGTCAGAAAGCACTCACCCTCAAGCCAGAACTGTTAAGCACCTGGCACTACCTGGCCACGCTGCTGGTACGTCAGGGAAAACTGCAGGACGCACTTGCAGCACTAGAGTCTCTATTGGCGCGCAAATCGGACTTTCCTGGTGCTCATACCGAACTCGGTAACGTATTGCGCAATCTGGGCAGATTGGAGGAGGCATTAGCAGCTTGGCGCAGGGCAGTTCTCTTACAGCCAACTGATCCGACCGCACTGATCAATTTGGGCAATGTCAACTTTGAACTCGGTTACACGGAAGAGGCGATTGGTTATTACCGACGCTGTGCTGCACTCCAACCCCTCAACGGACTTTCGCGCTGGCGTTCTCTGTTAGCATTGCCCATCTTGTATAAGGAGCAAGCAGAAATTGAAACCTGGCGAATGCGTTTTACTGAAGGTCTACAAGAGCTGATCCGAACCACTGACCTAACAGTGTTACAGCATAGACAAATGGCTCTCAGCGGGGCTAGCACTTGGTGTAATTTCCATCTGCCGTATCAGGGCGAAGATGACACGCACCTGCAGGCACTCTACGGAGACTTTCTCCATAGACTGATGACTGCTGAATATCCGCAGTGGGCTACTGCCCGTTCTCCAGATACATCGCGTGACAAGATCCATATCGGCTATCTTTCTGGGCATCTTTGCGAACACAGTGGTGCGCAGTGGGCACTCGGTTGGCTTGAAAACCACGACCGCAGTCAATTTGTTGTTCACTGCTACCATATCGGCACAAAGCAAGATGCTGTCACGGATCGCTTTCGCGCACTGAGCGATCACTTTTACCACATCCCAGGCTCTCGGGAACTGAACAATCATGCACTTCAGGAGATCCCCGGTGCTTTGGATGCAGTCTGTCACCAGATTCTTGACGACAATTTACACGTATTGATACATACAGATATTGGCATGTTTCCGCTCTCAACGCAGCTTGCTGCTTTGCGGCTTGCCCCAGTGCAGTGCACCGCCTGGGGACATCCAGTTACGTCGGGCTTACCGACCGTTGATTATTACTTGTCCAGCGAAGCGATGGAGCCACCGGATGGTGACACGCACTACACTGAGACCCTGGTGCGTCTGCCACGGCTAGGGCTTTGTTTTGCCAGGCCACTGCCAGCTGATCCAGTGCCAACACGCCAAGATCTGGGTCTGCCATCTGATCGGATACTTTACCTTTCGAGC
The DNA here is from genome assembly GCA_014379585.1 of Gloeobacterales cyanobacterium ES-bin-313. GTDB lineage: Bacteria > Cyanobacteriota > Cyanobacteriia > Gloeobacterales > Gloeobacteraceae > JACMLN01. The sequence goes on from JACMLN010000083.1 coordinate 12,905, forward strand.
CAGTCTACGTTTAAATATCTGCCCCAGTACGATTGTCTTTTCCCTCGGATTGCTGCCCAGGCGCCGAAGGCGTACTTTATATTTATTGCTAACCCAAGTGTCGGGATTACCGAAAAGTTTAAGCAGCGCCTAGAAAATGCCTTTGCTGCTGCAGGCATGAAGGGTGAAGAGTATTTCCGAATCTTGCCCCGTCTAAATAGAGGGGGTTTCCGGGAGATACATCATTGCATTGATGTCTGTCTTGACACAATTGGCTGGTCAGGTGGCAATACGACACTGATAGCACTTGCTTGTCATCGACCTGTCGTGACTATGCCAGGTCGGTTCATGCGCGGTCGCCACACAAGCGCGATGTTGCGGTTATTGGGAGTTACAGAAACAATTGCTTGCGACCTCGACGAATATGTGGAAATCGCTGTGCGTTTGGGGTGTGACGATCACTGGCGAGCAGCACTCTCTGAGCGGATTGCTGCTACGCAAGCTCGGCTCTTCGACGATCGTGATTGTGTGGCTGTCCTCGATGCCTTCTTCCGAGAGGCTGTCGCAAAGGCTGCTCTTGCGAACCCAGGATAGAAGAGGGTTCTATGCCCTTGTTTTTGGGGCAGGTTCCGTCTGCTCCATCGATTTCAATTTTTCTTGGAGAGCGTGGCTGACACAGGCAATCACCGCCCCCCAGTTTTCCAAGCTCGGTTGACGGAAAAGTCGTACTGTTGGGTACCAAGGGCTGTCTTCACGATCTAGGAGCCAGCGCCAGTCGGGGGCGAAGGGCAATAAAACCCAAGTCTCTTTCCCCATAGCTCCTGCAATGTGTGCCACGGAGGTATCAACAGTAATGACCAAATCCAATTGCGCAATCGCCCAGGCAGTATCGGCAAAGTCCTGGCAGTGAGAACCAACATCGACGAGCTTTTCGATGTAGGGTTCTCGCTCAAAAATCTGTGAGCCTTTGTAGAGCGAAAAGAATGTGACCGATGTGAAGTCGAAAAGTGGAGCAAGTGCGTCGAGGGGACAGTGGCGTTTGCGTAGGAGCGGCTCATCCATCTTGGGTGCCCAGACAAGACCCACTTTGAATCCCGGTTGTTGCAACTTCTGCTGGAGGGATTCGCTGAGTCCAAGCGGCTCGGAAGCTTTCAGGTAAGGGATGCTTTTTGGAATCGTTTCGAGGGTCATTTTGAGTACATAGGGAAGACTCAACAGAGAAAGTTGGACATCGCAGTTGGGCTGTAGTCGTGTTGTACCTTCAGGGATGAGTTGGTCAATTCCGGGGAAACCGGCGAGTAAACGCAGCAACGGTTCATAGCAGATAAACAGTACCCGCGCTCCTAGGGCTTTGACGAGTGGAATGAAGCGGATGTATTGGAGAATATCCCCGAAGCCCTGCTCTGACCACAGAAGAATCGTTTTGCCCTGCAGGGATGCGCCATCCCAGCGCGGCTGTACAAATATCGGTGCATGACCGATTATTTTCTCGTTTTGCCATCGCCACTCAAGCTCTTGCCAGCCTCGCTGCAAATCGCCTCGCAGTAACCAGATCAATGCAATATTATTGTGGGCTTCTGGATAGTCAGGATTGAGCGCCAAAGCGTGCTGATAGCTCGATTCTGCTGCTTCTAGGTAGCTCAATTCCATGAGAGCAGACCCCAGATTGTTGTGGGCTTGGATTGACGTTGCATTGTAGGCAATTGCCCGTTGAAAACTTGTGATTGCTTCTTCAAATTGGCGCTGTTCGAAGAGGGCTATCCCCAAGTTGTTATGGGTGGAAAAAGCGTAAGGATCGAGGGCAACAGCTTGCCGAAAAACCTGTTCAGCCTCTACAATCTCGCCAAGCGTAAGAAGCACTGATCCCAAGTTGCCATAGGCTTCGATAAATTCAGGGCGATTTTGAATAGCCCGTTGAAAACCTATCTTGGCCTCTTCTAGACGGCCTTGCCATTGGCAAAGGGTAGCAAGATTGTAATGGGCATCAGTAAGTCCTGGATCGATGAGACTTGCCTGTCGAAAACTAGCTTCCGCTTCGGCGAATCTACCTTGATCGTTGAGGGTATTGCCTAAATTGAAATGGGCATTGGCAAAATCGGGTTTAAGGGCAATCGCTTGGCGTTGGCAGATCTCAGCTTCGAGGACTCGTCGCTGCTTGAGTAAGGTATTTCCTAGATTGCTGTGCGCTTCAAAAGAATTTGGTTTGACTTCAATCACGCGCCGATAGATGGCTTCGGCCTCTTGATAGCGCATTCCATCGTGCAGAGCCATTGCTTCTTGAAGAAGATCGTGAAAATTTGTCTTGGCAAGCAAGCGCGTGCGATTTTGGAGTGCATCCTCAAGATCTGGTTTCATCGCCAATGCCTGCTCGTAGCACTGTAGAGCAGATTCAAACTCCCCCTTTTCACTCAGTACATTGCCAAGATTATTGAGGGTGCCTGCAAAATCTGGTCTGAGCGTAATTGCTCTGCGGTAACTCGATTCAGCCTGGTCAAGTTTGCCTTGAGAAGCCTGGATATTGCCTAACGAGTTCAAGGCTTCAGCAAATTCAGGATTGATCAAAATTGCTTGCTGACAGGCATATTCCGCTTGCTCAAAATTCCCCTGTCCAAGCAGCGCTAGACTCAAATTAAAGTGTAAGTAAGCATCTTCAGGCTTAAGTGCAACTGCTTTACGCAAAAGGGGTTCTGCTTTGACCAAATCGCCAAGCTCATGGTAGAGCATTCCCAAATTATTAAGAGCAAGACTATTTTCGGGATTCCATTGGAGCAGTTGTTCATAGAGGCTGACTGCCTCCAAAAGACGACCCGCTTCTTGATGACTAATAGCCAAATAATAGGCACGTTGCGACTCTAAAAAATCTGCCGAGAGTTGCGGTGCTTCGGGTCGCACTACATCAACGATCTCAATTGCCTCGCAAATGCCAAAGTGCTCGCATAGAGCGATCCCTAAATTTTCGATCACAGACCGCCAATCATCAGCATGGGGCTGACGGAAAAGCCTCACCGTCGGGTACCAAGGACTATCCTCTCGATCGACAAGCCAGCGCCAATCCGCAGCGTAGGGCAACAAAACCCAGGTCGGTTTTCCCATCGCTCCAGCCAGGTGAGCGACCGAGGTGTCCACTGTGATCACGAGATCTAACTGGGCAATTGCCCAAGCAGTATCAGCAAAATCTTGAACGTGTGAGCCGAGATCGACGACGGCAGGAAATACTTCTAATTCCTTTGCCAGTTCCCCTTTATAAAGAGAGAACCAGGAAAGATGAGGCAAGCCAAACAGCTGACCGAGAAGCGCCAGTGGGCAGGCTCGTTTTCGGTCTGTGAAACGCATTGTACTCGCTGACCACACAAAACCAATCTTGAAGCCAGGAGTGACCTTGAGTGTTTCCTGTAGCGCTTGAGAGAGCTGACAGTTACCTGGTGCCCATAAGTACGGGATTTCTAATGGAATACTTTGGAGAGTTGTCTCAAAAACCTTTGGCAAACTGAGTAGGGGAAGATGAAAATCGAAGTTGGGTTCGGGTTCACCACGTACCAGCAGTTGATGTGCTTCAGAATAACTCCGAAGCAATGCATATTCGGCTGCTCTGCACTCTAGTAAAACGATTGCCCCCTTTTCTTTTAGCAATTTCAGATAGCGGATAAACTGAAAAGTATCGCCAAAACCTTGCTCAGCGTAGATGAAAATCCGCTTTCCACTCAGGTCTTCACCATTCCAAAGGGGTTGTGGGAAGGTGCGCGGATTCAAAAAACCCGTTCGCCAACGCCATTCGTACTTCTCCCATCCATTTTTATAATCGCCCTGGATTAAGTAGGCGTAAGCTTGATTGGCATTGGCGGTGGCTAAGTCCGGTTGGATTTCTAAAGCGTGCTGGTACGCTTTTAGGGCAGCACGGTATTGTTTCAATTCAAGAAATACATTACCTAAGTTACTATGGGCTTCACCGTAGTCTGCTTTCAAGGCAATGGCCTGACGGTAACTTGCTTCTGCCTCGCTCAGTTTACCTTGGGAAATTTGGGTGTTTCCGAGGGCACAATAGGCTTCTGGGAACTGCGGATTGAGGCGCACGGCTTCAAGACAACTCGCTTC
>JACMLN010000084.1 GCA_014379585.1 Gloeobacterales cyanobacterium ES-bin-313
CCATCGTTGCCGAATTTAAGCGTTCAAGAGCAGTCTCGACATCAGAGCAGGTTGCTTCCCAAGAAGCTGAAAACCCAGAAACACAAGCAGCAGAAGGGCAAAGAGTAAGAACCCCTCGGAATTCAACCTCTGTGCCAGCGCCCCGAAGGAAGCCCCCCTGGGGGGTCAAAGAAAGAATTGTCACTGAACTGTACGAAGAATCGTTCTTTGTCTTTCAGAAGATTTCTCTCTACGGTGGCAATGGTCAACTGAGTTTGCCCTTTGAATCCCTTGGCCTTTCGGCTGAAGTGATCGAAGTGTTGAAAGGCAATCGTGCATCCAAACCCTTGATTCGCATATTCGAAGAACACAGCAGAATCGTGATCCGCCTGAGAAGTAAGATCGCTCGTCTTCAGGGCAAATTCATGTACCGCCTTGAACCCTACTGGGCAGTGCCAGAGAAAAGTTTGGAGGCTTTGCTCGCTGGATTCAATGAAATCGACGAGCAGATTGAGAGTGAAAAGAAATTGCTGATTGCTGACAATGAAAAGCACTACACGCAGTTTCTAGAGACGATAGCCGGGATTGCCCATGCCCAGAGTGGTGATATGGATCAAGCCCTGAATGTGCTGAGGATCTACGCAGAACGTTTCCCAGAACCCACAGAGATCCAATCCAATTTCCGCCTTGCAATCCTTGGGCCAACCCGTTTGCCTTCCATGCAGGAGCAAGCCCAAAGAGATGCAGCGGTGATGAGTGCCTTGGCTCAAACCAAGCGTGCCCAGGCCGAGTACGAAGCAGCGCAATCTCTAGAACGGATGCAAGAGCGCACAGCCCAGGAGATGCAAAGGCTCATGCAGCAACTCAGCTTGAATGTTCAGGAAGAATTGTACGGAGCGATGGCCGAAGTCTTGGGGCAACTCGAAACCCTGACGAAAGGTAAAGGCAAAGCGAATCTTTCAGCAACTAAGCAAGCAGCCATCGAGGAAGCGCTGGAGTCCTTGGCCAAACTGGGAGAGTTGGGAGCGAACCCACTGAATGGCATTGCTAGTCAGATGGAATCCCTCTACCAGCAGCAAGTGGTAAAGCTGGGTAGAGAGGCGAGCAAGGGCACGAAAAGCCAAGCCCAACAAGAACTGAAATCCCGCATCCAGACGATCAAACAAGAACTTGAAGCCCAGTTGCCAGAGGACTCCTCCAGTGCTGGGAATCGAAAACTTTGGGAGTGGTTGCGTGCCTAAGCATTGGAAGACTCCCAGCCTTTTTCTGGCAGGGTTGATCGTGCCTGCGAATCAGATAATCCAGGGTGTCGATTTACTGCCTGTTGGGACTGTCTGATGAACAGAACTGATCAGCACATCACCGATTGAAAACCCCATTGTCTCGTTAGCTTTTCTCAGAGTCTTTCCTAAAATTGTAAAAACAAGAAAGGAGCAGAGAAAAGCTCAGACCCTTGTGCCTCAACATATTTCATAATCCGTTTTCTGAGACGACTCTTCTATCGCATCTTCTCAAGAGGCAATTCGCATCATCTAGGAGAAATATCTCCCTCCATGTGTTCTGGGTGACGTAAGAAATTGTGTTACATCTGGTATATCTCTTCTGAGAAGTGTTGGTGCGTGTCTTCGTAAAAACACTCCTTAATTCTCCCATAACCTTTCCCCTCCTTTCTCCTTCTCCCTCTGGCTGTTTGGAAAATGTAAACTGCTCTTCTCTGCTTGCATCTCACAACAATCAAGCATATCTACCAATACCCATCCTTCCTCCGATTTACCATGATGAATACTTTTAGACAGCCCTTCCTGTTACTACGCCCTATGACCAGCCTCCTGCTCGTCTTCCAGATACTTCTGAACCCTTTGTAGTCTTTGAGCGCAAGGGCGTGGGAAATCTCTCAACATAGCCATAACATTAACATTGGCCAACCTCTAGCGCCCAGCAACACGCCTCAAGTCAAGCTTGCCCAAGCTACCGAACCCATAACGCCTGCAGATCAAAAGCTACAACCTAGCAGAATTAAACTGCAATTCTCGACTAACCCAAGCCGTCGCTCGACAAAGGACAGCCCACCTGGGGTTTCCTCTGCGGTTTCAAACTACACGGTCTGGCAGGGGGAAAATGCTAACTTCAACTTAGCTTTTACTTGCATACAAAGCCCATGCTCTAATCCAGTTACAGTTACCGTTTCAGGCTTAAATTCTGGCCTTGGGCCCTTAAATTATCCAACCAGTGTTTCGCTAGACCAAAACTTTGACGTTCGTATCGGCACAAGTGGAGCAAGTCCGACTTACTATAGCCTTGATGGGAGTGGCTGTGCCGCACAAGGGGGTTGCTCTTACGTGACTTTTCCTTTCACTGTTAAACCTGCACCAGTACTCTCTATCAGTCCGGCTTCCCAAAGTGTTACGCAAGGAAATGCAGCTTCTCATACAGTCAGTGTCAACACGAATGGCTACCCCGATAACATCAACGTCAGTGTCAACGCTCAACCCGATGTCTCTGTTTCTCCCAGCAGTTTCACTCTCAGTGGTACTCAGACCTCACGCGTAGTTACTTTCACGACTACCACCGGAACGTCTGCTGGATCAAAGACAATTAACGTCTCTGGTAGTGGCACGTTCAATTCCTACAATTCCTTTGCAAAAGTGACTGGGGCGAGTGGCACCTTGAACGTGCAGAGTGCTGCACCACCTACCATCACCATTGCCCCAGCGTCAGGTGCGAGTTCTACCGCCACAGCCAATCCAGGTGCCACAGCTGCCTACAATCTCCAGCTCAATATTCCAAATACTTATCTTGCCAGCTTAACTATGGCTGTTGATCCTAGTGGCACCAGTCCTGAGTTGAGTGGCGCAACCTACAACTTCAATCCCACGACTGTTAGCTTCAATGCCTCAACCACTACTCTCAATGCGACCTTATCGACTTCAACCCCTTCAGGTGCGTATAAAATTCGCGTCAAGGCCATGCCAACTCCAGGTTCACCGCCTGCGACTATTCCCACCTTCGATGTCTCCTTGAATGTCAACTCCATCAACGACGCAGTATTTGTATCTCAGAGCTTGCCCGATTATCTGTATCCGAGTGAGGTTCGCTCAGGCTCTGTCACGATGCAGAATACTGGCAGCACTACCTGGAGTGCCGCCGTTGCTTATCGCTTGGGCTTTCCTAATCCTGGTGCTGCTGGACCATTCGCACCGAACAACTGGAACTCTGGACGCATTGATGTTCCAGCCAATGTGACACCAGGACAAAACACGACTTTCAACTTCAACCTGACGGCACCTTCTACACCAAGTACCTTCACATTTCAGTCCCAGATGGTGCAGGAGAATGTGCAGTGGTTCGGGCAGTTCACGGCGGCCAAGTCTATCGTTGTCGGCTACCCAGACTTGGTAGTCACGGACTTCTCCATTAACCCTGCCACTCCCACAGTGGGGCAACCTGCGACCTTCACGGTCAATGTCCTCAACCAGGGCACCAATCCTACACCAGCGGGAGTACCCATTGGCATTGCTTTCTCTGCCAATGGTGCAGCTCTCGGTGTGGCTGCCTTTGCGGCTACTCCTCTGGCTCCAGGCCAATCCTCAACAGCCATCAGCAATGCCTGGACTCCTAGCGTAGGTGGAGCGCAAGACGTTACTGCCTTTGTCGATGATATCAATCTCTTAGGAAGCACCGAACCCAATAAGGCGAACAACACACTGACCAAGACTGTCACTGTCATTGGCCCAAGCGTCAGGATTCTCAATTCAACTGGCGGCGACATTACCGACACGACCCAAACAGTTAGCGTTGGTCAGCGCATTCAGATTTCAGCGCAACTGGCAAATCTGCCAGCAGGGACAACTGGCTCTTGGACTGTCCCTGGCACTAACCCGGCGAGTCCTCTCCTCGCTGTTCAAAATTGGGAAGTTTTTGATTCTAAGGGTGTAAATATTACAGTCTCAAATCCACCACAGATCAACACAGATGTGGCGGAAGGAGTGCTCACTCCAATCAGTTCTGAGAGTTTGAATAAATCGCTTCTGACTTTCTACTGGGTCGCTCCAAGTAATCCACCAGCAACCCAAGGAAACCAGATCGTTAAATACACAGTCACAGCCAACAACACGACCTACACTGGCCAAGTAACTTTTGATATACGACGACCATCAGCACCTCTAAGTACTGACATAACCCCACCAGTGGCTATTGGGGACTTTTATAACAATCCGAACGGTGGCACTTGTGTAAAGCAACTATTTGGTCTGATTACTGGAACAGGATGCGATCCAAATGGTGGAGACAATAAATTAGGCATTACCTTCACTGCAAATCCGACCCCTGATCCTCTTTTCCCAGGCACCTTCCAATGGGTACAGAAAATCACCAATTCAGCTACTTACATCCAACCAAATGGTTATCGTGCAGATGCAATGACTGAACTTGCACTTGATAATCAATACCCCTATGCTTTCTACGACACGAATACTAAGCGAACAAATGACACTCCGACTACAACTTTAGATGATCGTTTCTCAAGCGTAGCGCGGGCTGATAGCTTTACCATGTGGTTGATGTTCAAGCCAGACCAGACAGACAGCACATGGGTTCCAATCTCCTCAGTTGAGTGGAGCTGGAGTGGCGCAGTCGAGCGCAACCCAGCGCAGCCTGGTGGTTGGATCTTTACTGCCGGAGGTACTCCCAGTAAAGCAGCGAATTCTTTCGTGAATAATTTACTCTTTCCAACCTGGACGCAAGTATACAAAAATGCGTTTTCACTTCAGTTTACACCTCCAACGGTTGCTCCCACACCTATTACTCAAGGCACAACCTTTACTGTCAATGGCAATGGATTAGCAACGACGCGCTCTGTCTTGCTGAGTAACACCATTCCAGCTAATTTCACGATTGTCTCAGACACTCAGCTCCGCATTACCGTTCCGGCTAATCTCCCTGCGGGGCCCGTCTCACTCAAAATCGTTACCGCAACAACTACCTTTACCATTCCTTCAATTCGGCGCATTGAGGGCGACTACAACGGTGATGGCAGATCTGACCCAGCCGTTTTCTACTCTGGCCCTAGTGGTTGGGTAGTACTAGGACTGCCTAATGTATCTACTGCTCCAAACACCATTCCTGCTCCAGCAGATTATGACGGAGATGGCAAGACGGATTATGTCGTCTTCAATCCAACCACTGGTACATGGAGTGGGCAGTATGCCACGGGTCAACCCTTTAACTTTGGCCCCTACGGGACTGGTGGGATTCCTGTCGCTAGTGACTATAACGGGGATGGCAAAGCAGAGCCAGCCGTTTTCTACTCTGGCTCTAGTGGTTGGGTAGTACTAGGGCTGCCCAATGTATCTACTGCTCCAAACACCATTCCTGCTCCAGGAGATTATGACGGGGATGGCAAGACGGATTATGTCGTCTTCAATCCAACTACTGGTACATGGAGCGGACAGTATGCAACGGGTCAACCCTTTAGCTTTGGTCCCTATGGGACTGGTGCGGTTCCTGTAGTCGCGCTTTCCTCGCCCACTCTTGCCAAGCTGAGTGTTCCAAGTGTGAGCAGCTTTACCCCAACAAGCGGAGCTGTGAACTCAGCTGTGACCATCACAGGCACCAACTTCACGGGCTTAACGGGTGTCGCATTCAATGGAACCCCATCGACGAGTTACTTCCTCAACTCAGACTCTCAGATCACCACTACCGTCCCGGACGGGGCAACGAGTGGACTGATTTCTGTGGTCACCTCTCGTGGTACAGCCAATAGCAGCACGAACTTCACCATCGCTGCTCCGTCAATTAGTGGATTCAACTCCACTACCGTTCCAGTCGGCGGCACATTGATCATCAATGGAAGCAACTTGACTGGAGCAACAGTAGTCAAAATCAATGGGGTGTCTGTTCCCTTCACGCCAGGAAGTTCAATCACAGTCCTAATCCCAAGTGGGATCACATCGGGATTAGTCTCAGTTACCACGCCTGGTGGAACGGCTACATCGACAACAGCCCTCAGCGTTCCTGCTGCTCCCTTGGATGTGTCTGTGGTGATGGAAGATGCTTCTCTCCCTGTCTTGAAGAGCTTTGCCCAGTTCTACTCTGGATACCCTACACCCGTCTCAAGTCCTACTGGCTCACCAAGAAATCCCGTCAATCGCTACAACATCACTCCAGCCAGCCGCACGACCACTGTTGGCTGCTTTACTGGGGCGAGTGCTTGTCCAACAGGGCCATAATCAAAGTATGGGCATTCCAGATTAAATCACAACGCAACCACAATCTATTTAACCGACACCTTAACCAGCTAGGGGGAAAGATGAAACCGAAACTATCAAGAGTACTCGCCACTACCTGTTTACTTACAGCTTTGCAAATAGGAATCGGGTCTATAGTCAGAAGTCAAGAATCAAATCCAACGACAACCAGCACCGCTAAAAAAGTCAACAAAATAGGCATTGGATTAGAGTCTGAAACCGCTCAACCAGGGGATATTCCTGGTGAAACTTTAGGGATCAGGAGCCTTATGAGGCTGCTCAAGCAAGAATACCGTGTGGGTGAATCCATAATCCTGGAAGAAACAATGAGCAATCCGACCGACTACGATCTTGATATCCCTACAGATTGTGAGTCTGAAATACCAAAATTGCATATTTTCGTTCGAGATGAGGCGGGGAATTCTGTGCCGCTTCAAGATGCAATACAGGCTGCGCGAACCAAAGTCAAAGTCAAAGTTGAGGTGCCGGCGGACACGGAGACAACTCTTACTATTAATAATGGCCCCTTCTGCCCTGGAGGAGGTTTTCCCCCGAGAGACTCTGCTAGGGGCAATACAAACATAAGCTCGATGTACAAGATAACCAAACCTGGGGTCTATCACATTATCTGGAGCCAGAGGTATACGGCCTACCTTGGCCCAGAACTGAAAACCAAGTGGATTCATGTCACAAGCTCTGTCACAGCCGTTGTTGTTAAATGACGTAGCTCAATGTTCCGAGTGTGAGTAGCTTTACCCCAACAAGTGGAGCTGTAAACTCATCTGTGACCATCACAGGCACTAACTTTACGGGCTTAACGGGTGTCGCATTCAATGGAACCCCATCGACGAGTTACTTCCTCAACTCAGACTCTCAGATCACCACTACCGTCCCGAACGGGGCAACGAGTGGACTGATTTCTTTAGCCACCTCTCGGGGTACGGCGAATAGCAGAACAAATTTCACCATCGCTGCTCCTATTATCTCAGGCTTCAACTTCACAACCGTTCCAGTCGGTGGCACATTGCTCATCAATGGAAGCAACTTGACTGGAGCAACAGTAGTCAAAATCAATGGAGTGGCTGTTTCATTCACGCCAGGAAGTTCAATCACAGTGCTGATTCCAAGTGGAATCACATCGGGATTGGTCTCTGTGACCACGCCTGGTGGAACAGCCACATCACCAACAGCTCTCAGCGTTCCTGCTGCTCCATTGGATGTGTCTGTGGTGATGGAAGATGCTTCTCTCCCTGTCTTGAAGAACGTGCAGTACTACAGCGGTTATCCAACGCCTCCCTCAAGTCCTGCTAATTCGCCAAGAAATCCCGTCAATCGCTACAACATCACTCCAGCGAGTCGTACTACTAGGGTGGGTTGCTTTATCGGAGCGAGTGCCTGTCCATGAATACAATAACGCTCAGGAGAATGTACATGAGAGCCATCAAGGTCGCATTGCTGTTACTTGTCGTTGGTCTGTTCCTGCCAACGCTCACCTGCGCTGAACCGCCAGTGCCAGACCTTACAAAGCTCAAGCAGTTGAGTCCTGAAGAAGCAGGGATATATTTAACGGTGACGACAGACAAGGAGACTTATCTGAAGACGGATGATATATTTATCCACGTCACACGCGTAGTCACTATTCCACGGACATTTATTAGCCCAGACTACGGTACAGGAAATTATGATGATCCTGATCATATCCTTGTTGAAGATGAACAGGGCAAGAAAGCTCCCTACACTCCACAACTGCAAGCTTCTCTTGAAAGGGGAAAAAAGCTGCTTGAGCGTCTTGAGCGTGAATACAAAGCAAGGGTGCAGAAGAGGAGAGAGCTTGGTATGGAGCACCCAGAAATGGATCTAATAGGTAACGGTCATCCTCACTTTCACCTACGTCCAAAGCCAAATGACCCTTCCTTTAGCGTCAATATTGTTAATATCTACGAGTTGCAACCAGGGGTCTACCGCATCACTTACTTTGAGGAGTTCTACATTGAGGAACTGAATCAGGTAGTCAAACTGTCTGCCAGCACGAAGATTATACGCCTTTAGGTGCTGGTGGCGAATTCAACAACATTGGCTTGAGCTATTCAGTTCTTAATGAGTTTACATGAGAACTATCAAGGTCGCACTGCTGTTACTTGTAGTTGGGGTCGTCTCAGAAAACGGATTCTGCGAGTACATTAAAGTGATGGAATATGTTGTAGCAGTCTGATCTTCTCCCCTGTGGATAGATGCTTGGGTGCTTTTTCTCGTTTCTCAAAAGAGCGATTTGCGGAAATGACCGAGCCGTGCTTCCTCAAATACATAGTTCAGGAAATGACCGAGTTGTGTTTCCTCAAAGGAGCTTTTTTGGCCTAGCTTGGTTGTATTGTCGTAAATGGGTGTAGATAGACGCCTTCTAGGGTTGACTATCCGGCAAATATGGTGCTTTTCTACGTATTGCATGTTATTATACAGAACCCAAAATAAACACCCCCTAAGGGATGATTGTCTGGCATTTCTCACTATACGCCTATTTTATGCCCACTGCTGATTGGGTTAGCAAGTTGACTGCCCTTGTGTCGTCCTCCGTGCCAAGCCCAGAAATGCTCTGACTACTGGTGAGGAATCATGCTGCCGCTCAACCGGATTGTTATGCTGAAGACCAATAAGCTTGCTGACTCTGCTTGCACTAAATCTAGGGAATTTTTCAGCAATCCCACCTGCTTTCTAGATTTTCCATCCACCAGAAACATCAATAACTTGACCAGTAATCCAACGAGATTCGGCAGAAGTTAGAAACTCAACTACATCCACCACATCGTCAATCTGTCCAACACGTTTCAGAGCAGTAGCCGACTCTAACTCATGACGAAATGCTGCATCTTGTAATAATTGCGCGCGAAAATTTGCTTCGATTACACCAGGAGCGATCGCATTGACTCGAATTCCACGACTACCAAGTGCCACAGCCCAATGCCGTACGAGGCAGTCTACAGCCGCCTTTGTTGCTGAAAAATAGGCAAAATCTGGGCTGAAAATCCGCTGGGTCGCTGCTACCGAAAGCGTTATGATAGCTCCGCCATCGCTCATGTGTGGTGCAAACCGATTGATGAGTTCAAAAGGAGCCAGTAAGTTGACCATTGTCATTGCTTGAATATCGGTCAATTCTGTTTGCCCCAAAGGACTGGCTGCTGCAATTGCTGCATTGCTAACGAAGACGTCGAGCGGACGACCTGCTAAAACTTCAACAACCTTGTTAGCAAGCGTTTCGGGACCTTCACTGTCTCGCAAGTCGGCTTGGATGACAGCACCATTACCACCAGATTGCATCACCCTTTCCAAAGCTTGTTCAGCCCCAATGCGGCTTGAAGCATAGTGAAAAATAACGAAATTCTTGCTCTTTCCCAAGCGTTCAGCGATGCTCCGTCCGATATCCCTTCCTGCTCCAGTCACAAAAATTGTTCGATTTGTCATGATACTTGTGCAAATTTCACTGCACAGTCAGCATAATAAGCGATGTGGAAAAAATCTACGGAGAAAAAACACCGTGACTGTCCCTCGCAAAACACCTCCAGAGTGCCCCATTGAATGCTGTATTGCAGCAATTTCAGGAAGATGGAAGGCAATGGTTGTTTGGCGTTTACTGGATCAACCCCTGCGGTACTCAGAGATGGCACAGAGGGTTCCAGAGATTACCGAGCGAGTTTTATCTCAGGTGCTAAAAGAATTGGAGAATGATGGGATAGTAGAGCGATCGAAACAGAAGGACTGGCAGTTGACTGCTTTGGGGCAAGCTCTCAAACCGAGCTTGAATGCCATGTTTGCATGGGGACAATTGGCTCAGACCCTGAACTCAAAACCAAAGGCGAAGTGGCAAAAATCAAGCGATGTCAGGTCGCACTCAGCATAACAACTCTGGTGCAGCGGATTGACCAAAGCTGCTTCGGTGGGATGCAAAGGGAGCGGCAACCGCTGACCAGAACCGTTAGCTGGCTTCGTTATTGGGTTGGCGCGTACCAGCAAGTTATCTGTGAGGTACTTGAGCTTGAAGGATGAGCGATCGCATCGAACCCGTTTGGCATTGAAGTGCAAGGGGCGACCAATTCCGATGAATGATGTATGGATCGCCGCTCAGTGCTTAGAACATGGTTGGGTGTTGGTGACAGATGATACAGACTTTGATAATGCTGACACAAGGTATGCGACAGCCAGCTAACGACTTGTTAGCTGGCTATCATTATTACGATCGCCCCACCAACAAACAAGAGCTTATTTGTGAGGTTGAGCAAAGGGAGGCGCGCTAAACTTGCATCGATAGTCTCCTGGCGTAATCCCGGTGATTCGTTTGAATAAGCGTCGGAACGAGGCAGCATCTTCATAACCAACGCGCCAACTGATCTGATCAATAGATGCATTCGTTCGCTCTAATCGGCGTTTGGCATCCTTAATTCGCAGATGTTGAATGTAAGCGATCGGAGAATATCCGGTTGCCTTACTAAAGCGGCGTTTAAAACTCCGTTCTGGAATACCAGATTGTTTGACGACTTCCATAATTGGCGCTGCGATCGCAAAATGCTCCGCCAGCCAGATTTGAGCCTCTCGAATGGCGGCATCTTCATGATCCATGGGCAGGTCAAACACCAGATAGGGAGCCTGTCCATCGCGGTGCCATTGCAGGGCAAAGAACTTAGCCATAGCTTGGGCAGCTGTCGGGCCCACATGGCGGGCCACCAAGTAGAGTACTAGGTCATGCCACGATGCCGACACCCCTGACATGACAAACTGGTCATGCTCACCAGCAATGACTAAAACCTTTTCAAGGCACAACCGTACGTTCGGAAAATTTTGCTTAAACGTAGACGCATAGGCCCAGTGCATCGTGGCCTCTTTGCCATTTAGTAATCCGGTTTCAGCCAACAACAAGACGCCAGAACAAGCCGAACACAAAGTTGCGCCCTGCGCCTGCATCGCCAGTAACCACTGAACAACCTCAGGGTAGCGCCCTGTTTGCCATACCCCATGTTGAACCATGACAGACGGCACGATCACAATGTCGGTGGAATCAACCTCTGCGATCGCCCGGTGGGCATTGAGCGGCAAGCCACTGGCAGTGGTCATCACTCCTCGCGTGGGTGCCACAATCTCAACTTGAAAGGGAGAGGTTTTGGGTATCGCTTCGTCATAAGTACTCAGCATCGCAAACGCATTTAGCACGTCGTAAATGCCGCTTAAGGTGGAAAGCGCAACATCGGGAATTGCGACGATGCTGACCCGGTTGCTATTCATTCGCTTGCGCCAATACCATTTCTGTCCTTGGCATAAATGAACCGAATATGGCTATTTTGACACTCGTGCTCGCGCTTCACAAGCAGCATACTACAAATTACCACGGAGCATTCAGGCTTCGCTTTGGAGGATATGAATATGGTTGTCTCCGAACAACGGCTCAATGAACAAAAGCTGCATCAATTTCTCGATCGCGTCGTCGGTGATCTCGCAGCTGGGTATGGCGGCGTGATGGTCAGCCTGGGCCATAAGCTGGGGCTTTATAAAGCCATGTCTGGGGCGGGCCCTTTGAGTTCTACAGAACTCGCCCATCGCTCGGACTGCGTTGAGCGTTACGTTCGTGAATGGCTCAATAGTCAGGCGGCTGGAGGATATGTAATTTATCACCCAACAAGCAGCACCTACGAACTGACTCCAGAACAGGCGATGGTATTGGCTCATGAGGATAGTCCGGTTTTCATGCCGCCTGCGTGGGACGTTCCTGCTTCAATGTGGCTAGATGAGGAGAAAACAATTCAGGCATTCAAGACAGGTGCTGGCGTTGGCTGGGGTGAGCACCACGCTCGCATGTCTTGTGGCACTGCGGCGTTTTACCGCAATTGTTATCAAAACAGCCTGCTGTCGCAGTGGCTGCCTGCCCTAACTGGCGTGGAAGCACGACTAAAGGCTGGTGCGAAAGTTGCTGACGTGGGCTGTGGTCATGGCCATTCCACGCTGATTATGGCAAAAGCCTATCCTCAGTCACGCTTTTGGGGATTCGATTACCATGCTGGATCAATCCAAACAGCCCGAGACCGATCCCAAAAGGAAGGTTTAACCGATCGAGTCACCTTCGAGGTGGCACCTGCAAAGGGATATCCTAAGGAAGGCTTTGATCTGATCTGCTTTTTCGATTGCTTACATGATCTGGGCGATCCGGTGGGAGCAGCGAAACATGCTGCTCAATCCCTTGCTGCTGATGGCACGGTCATGCTTGTTGAACCTTTTGCCAACGATCGGGTCGAAGATAATCTAAACACTGTTGGTCGCCTTTACTATGCAGCATCCACAACGATTTGTTGTGCCCATTCTCTCTCTGAAGAGGTTGGGCTTGCCTTGGGTGCACAAGCAGGCGAGGAACGACTGGCACAGATCTTCAGAGAGGCGGGGTTCAAAACGTTTCGGCGAGCCACTGAAACCCCCTTTAACCTGATCCTAGAAGCCCGGTTATAGACGATACGAGGATGAACCAAGATAGTTCTCAACCCGATTTCGGAAGGCGCTCCCTCCCAAAATTGGGTTGTTTATTTTTGAGAAAGGCTAATAATAAAAAGCGAAGTAACTCCAAAACCAAAAGCTGAATATGAGCACCAGCTAACCCTTGCGTGCACCGGACAGATTGGCAACCTCTAGCTTCGTTTCGATATTGTCTGCCGCCGGTGACGATCGCCGTTATGCGCTTTATACTTGTGCCTCAGGGAAACTACTAAAGATGAAAAACTTGCTGGCAATAATTCTGCTGCTGACTGTTTCAACCTTCGCCGCTTTCGCACAAAATAACAGCACCGAACAGGCAAATCCTGAAAATTCATAAAGGATTTGACGAGGCGTTTGTGAAAGGCGATGCAGCTTACTTTGAACGCCATTTTGCGCCTGAATATACTTACTCTAACAATTTTGGCGTCTTGTTCAGTCGAACCGAGAATCTTAATTTCCTGCGAACATTCGCCACAAAACCGCCTTACAAAATCCTGGCAAACACTAGCGACAATGTGAAAGTTAATGTCAACGGCAACGCGGCTCTGGTGACAGCGGATTGGGCCACGACAGCTTTACCGATAGGCGATCCGAACGCCGAACCGCACACCGACACGGGACTCAACGCGATTTATGAAATGCAGCTGAAAAATCGAGCACAGCGGCTCAAGATCATGGACATGATCGATGGAAGCTTCGGTGCAGGGGTGATGGAAGGTTACGCGAAAACGCCCTACACAGAAATCTGGCAGTACACAAATGTAGAAGTGAGTGAGCGGATGAAAATTGATGCTGAGGGGTATCTGGCTGAAGTCCAGGTGGAGCTGGTGGCCAATAAGCTGAACCGGATGTGCCTTGAGTATGGCTTTGGGAAATATACCTTGGCGGCTCGCGGGGATAGTTGCACTGACCCGAATCAAGTCGCAGTCTGGTCACAGAAGACTTGCAAATTGAGTCGCCCGATCTCACCAGGGGATATTTTCTTAGCCTCGTACAACGGGAAGAAGCAAGCCTGGATGTACATGCCCAAGGGCTGTGTGGCCATCCAATGCGACATGCCGGGATAGCAAATTTGAAGCGAGGGCGCTATCCCTTTTGAACCGCTAGAAGTGCCTCCATTTTCTCAAGAAGGGATTTCAATTCCTCTTGTGTTGAAGGATCATCCCAAACTGATGCTTTCTCGATCCTCTTTGTAACCGCCCTAAACCGTTCGCGGACTGTGAACTGTTGTGGTGATTGAGGATCACTCAGACTCCTGATATGGCGCTCAATGTCACGGCATGTCATGTTCGTGGCGAGAACTTCATTAAGAACCTGACTCCGCATTGTTTCATTTTTGATCTTGGCAAGCGTACGAGCTTTGGTGTAATCGATCTTCCCTTCACGAAGCGCAGCACTAAGTTCGCTAGGTAAGTTGAGTAAGGGGATCCGATTTTTCAGGAAGGATTGCCAGGTCAATTTTCCGAACCGTTCAAACAACTGCTTGATAGATTCCTCAGCTGCTTGATTACGAATAACGCCATTCGTAACTTTTCCCTCCTTCATGTTGGACATTTGATTGAGTAGACTGATCACCACATCGCGCTCAGTGGATAGGCGTAGAGATAACAAGTCGAGAACCCCTTCAGTTTCATCCATTGCATTGAGATCTTCGCGTTGCAAGTTCTCAAGCAAAGCGCACTCGGTGGCTTCCTCATCGCCCATCTCCCGAATATAAACAGGTACCTCTCTTAGTCCGACTTCAAGTGCTGCTCGCCAACGCCTTTCACCAGCAACGAGTAGATATTTGTTATCGATTGGTCTTACGAGCAAGGGCTGGAGGATGCCATTGACACGAACTGACTCAACGAGAGATTTGAAAGGTTCAGGGTTGATCTTTCGGCGTGGTTGCTTGTCCCAAGGAACAATTAGGCCGATTAAGACCATCGACATTGTTTCTTCTGAATCGTCTAAAAGGGCACTTACCCCTTTTAATTTGGCGATTGGTTCGTAGTTGGGCATAATTCTGCGAGCCTCTTTGCGATTTTTTTCAACGGGACTATTGCTGGATGTCGCGGTTGGTAGACAGCGAGGGGTTGACGCTTCTCACTAGCATCAACGAAGGCCACTGAACGTGGAATTGGATCAAGGACGGGTGCTAATTCGCTAAGTTGTTCTGCTAGAGCTTTGTACACGCGTGTGTCTGCTAAGTTCCGCCCGTCATACATGGTTGGAACGAAAGCAGCAAATTTGAGTGAGCGATTTGCCCGAGCCCGTGCTCGTTTGTATGTGGCCATGAGTAGTTCGGTGGAATCAAAAGCTTTGAACTGGGTAGCGATTGGAACCAGTATGTGGGTTGATGCAACAAGGGCGATGTAGGTCAGGTTGCCTAGTTGTGGGGGGCAATCGATTAAAATCAGGTCGTAATCCTTCAACACAGGCTCAAGAGCATCTTTGAGCCTCATCTCCTTCATATCGGCTGTGACGAGTTCACTTTCGGCATTCTGCAACCCAAGGTTCGCTGGAGCGAAATCAAATCCGAAGGCACTCTTGATAATAGGTAAAGGCTCATCTTGCATGAGTGAGTGGTAGACAGTCTTCTTCAATTCAGCGCGATCAATGCCCATAAAGGCGCTTAGTGTACTTTGTGGATCAAGATCGATAGCAAGAACTCGGTATCCTAGTTCGACGAGGTGGTAAGAAACGTTCTGTACGAGGGTTGTCTTACCTACACCGCCAGCTTGGTTGTACACACTTGTAATGATCGTCATCGGTATCTCAAGATGGTGATCGGTTGCGGAACTGGTTTAGCGTTTATCGGGAAGGGAGTTTGCAATTTTGCTTCTTGCTGCCTTTTTCAAAGTTTGATAGCGTCATGCGATTTTCACTCATTTTAAGCATATCGTATTCATTAACTCAAGCGTTCCCCTTAAAATAGATGATTTAAATGATGCGCATTTGAAATTAAATGCGTTGAGAACTACTTGCACACACTTTCGACAGCGCTAAATATTGTAGGAAAGAGTTCTACGAATGACGTTATTCGTAACGGAAAAAGTACGCATATAAAACGGGTTTGATGTTCTAGCCACCGTGGAGCTTTGGGAAACATGAGATTGAGAGAACACAGATTTAGCCAATGCGTCTCCTTATAGCCCTGTTTAGCATTGCCTGTATAGGCCTTTTACTCAGCCTATCAGTTAGTGCCGAAGAGGAACTGCTCCCAGTTCGCAAAAATGGAAAGTGGGGTTACATAGATCACACAGGCCAATTGATCATCCCAATTCGCTATGACCAGCGTTGCCGACCAAGTGTTCATCGGCAGTGAGCAATCTGGCAAGCTTGGCTACATCGACCTTATTGGTCACTCCATCTGGAAACCAACGCAATAAGGGCGAAACGCGAAATTAGAAATCTGATTCAGATGAAAATGAGTGTTAATTTAGAAAGTGAAATTTGAGACTACTGGGCAGAATTTGCAATGAGCATCGCAAATACAGTGAAAATCGAAGGGCTGACCATTGATGAGATCATTTCATTACCAGAAGAGATGTTGGAGGCTCTGGCTTTTGGAGAACCCATTGTTGTAAATATTGGGTCAGCGTCCGTTTTGGGAAAATTCACGCTTCTTGCAGGACGGTTAATCGTAGAACTTGCCCATATAGATGGCGGCGGAGAAGGAGTTTTACAATCGCTTTGGCTCTTAGCTAGGCGATATGCACGAAAGAAAGACTTAAAGGAGATTGAATGGGTTGTCCATGCAGTAGAATGCCAAAGACCAAATCTTAAACTTCGCCGGGTGCTGGACAAACGCGGATTTGTGGTGGAAGAAGTCGAGGGTAAGGGCAGAGCTTACCATTTCATTGATCGGCTAAAAGAATAAAGAGAAATCTCAGGCGAGCCACTTAGCTTCAAAAATGATGAGCTTTTGCCATGGACTTTACATAGGTTGGTTTGGTTTCGGCCAACCTGATTTGTTTGAACAAGACTCGCGGGATATCGAAGACTTTGGCACATCCCCAAATTGTTCATGATAAAGGTGCCAGGATAGATAGCATATTTCTTTGCATTCCAAATCCGATATGGCAACTGACGGATCGGCATTGACAGCATCGTAATAATAATTGCCCGCTGCGACTATAAACCCTCTAGCTTAGAGAAAGCCATCGTCAGAGCCGTCGGTCTGTTCCTGCACTTCGGCTCGGTCAATGTCAAAAAGCTTGCGCTCAAGAATCTGGTCAAATGCGAGAAGTTCAGACTGGCTGAGTTGGTCAAGGTTGCCAAAAGGGAAGGGATGACCTCTGCATTTAACGCTTCTACTAATTCTTCCACTTTTGCGTCTGAAAGTTTGTCTTGAGCAAGTTGCTGCCGTGCCTTGGTAATGCCGCCAGCGGTGTTCCAGGCATTCTCGATTGTGCTCCAAAAGAGTTCTTCGTTCATGGTTCTTTAAAATGTGAAGGTAGAGGAAAGTAAACCAGCGCGAATCAGATGGCAACATTCCAATGTTTAAGAAATCGTTCCCAAAAAAATCATAACGTGTAGTTAGATAAAATTCTCAGATGATTCCCATTCAGAGTTTGTGTCCCAAAATGGAAATGGAAGAAGGCGGGCTCAATAAAATAGATGCTGAACTTGACCAGATACGCCAGCCTAATGTAGAAATAATGAGGCTTGAAAGGCCAAGACATGGACAAATACACCCTGTCGAGGGATTCTGCAGTGGAATAGTGGTCGAATGTAATGGCAATGCAGAACAAGTCGATAAAAAAGTAAGGCAAATATTAGTAATCGTTTTACAGCATCATGGAAGGCGACCAACATGCGAAGAATGGAGACAGTTACTTCCAGTTTGGTTTTTTGAGGGATTTGGAAAATTAATACCGCACGCAAATGAAAAGTATGGCAATTGGCAGACTTTAGAGGACTGGCTGTACTGGTTTGAGTCCGAAAACCGCTGTTGGTGGTGGTGGGACTCTTCAATATTGAGCGAAAACGAGTTGATTATTGAAATTGATGATCAAGCAGAGCCAATTCCATGGGGTGATTTACAGCTATTGCTCCTACTCAGTGGAGCAAATAAAACGCATAGAGAGAGATAATTTCTGCAAACGACTACGGACACTTTCTAAAGGACAAGTAAAGAAAAAGCAGTTTTGTAAACAGACGCATGCGGTCTAGGCACTCGCAGCAGGGAACTGATTATCCTAAGTAATCGAGAGATTCGTGTCTGCGAATTGCCTAATTGAGATGGCCGCTTGCAGCGGTAAGACAAGAGTGGCATCAAAAAAAGCTTCGGGAACCGACAAATTTATCAGTCAGGACGGTTCTGTAGTTTGGGGAATCGCGGTGAGATGGTTCAATAATTCTGAACACGCCCGAAATGCCTGGGGTGCCGGAGACAAGACAAAGAAAGCCATCGGTGCACAGCAAGCTAGATACGATCCTCAAAATCAACTCTGAGAATTGCCGATGTTAAGGATCGGGTTTTGCAGAGGGTTGTCGCAGCTGAAAACAAAAGCAAAAAGAATTTCTTTGGAAAAGAAGGGGTTGCCATGACGACGCAAAGAGCAGAAAAATATTTGGGTACAGAATCCGCCTTTGATCAGCACTTGGAAAAGCTTGGCAAAATTCCGCTGTTGACTTCTGAGCAGGAAGTGGCTTTTGCTCATCAAGTGCAGAAACGCGAACAGTTGCTAGCCCTTCG
>JACMLN010000085.1 GCA_014379585.1 Gloeobacterales cyanobacterium ES-bin-313
ATGGCGGGTGGATGGGTGAGCCGTGGTCTGGTGGATCTGCAACTGAATGGTGCTTTGGGTATCGAATTTTCAGAACTCACAGATCCCATGCAACTAGAAAAGATCTCCCGCTACCTCTGGTCTCTGGGCATTTCTGGCTGGCTCGCCACACTGATTAGTGTACCTACAGAAAAATTACAGCAGGCGATGGCAGTGATCGCTCAGTTCACAGCCCCCAAAAACGGTGCCAAACTGCTCGGTGTCCATCTCGAAGGTCCTTTCCTCAACCCTGAATATGAAGGGGCACATCTACGCCACTGCCTGTTGGATTTGACGCTAGAAAATGTCCGGCGAGTTTTGGGAGATTATCAGTCCTTGGTGAAACTAATCACCGTCGCGCCTGAACTAGATCCTGAAGGCAAAGCGATCACTTGGTTGGTTGAACAGGGAATCCTAGTTAGCCTCGGCCACACTTCAGCGACTTTTGCCGAAGCCCAGCGCGCCTTCGATCAAGGAGCCAATTTAATTACGCATCTGTTTAATGCCCAACGTCCTCTGCACCACCGCGAACCCGGTGTGATTGGGGCAGCTTTGCTCGATGATCGGATTCACTGCCTCTGTATTCCCGATGGCATCCATCTCCACCCTGCAACAACCCAATTGATCTTGAAACTCAAAGGCACCGGAAGGGTCTTGCCGGTTAGCGATGCCGTCGCACCTCTGGGAATGCCCGATGGCCAGTACGAGTGGCACGGTCAGATGATTCGGGTCAAAGCGGGCAAAGTGATGCGGGAAGATGGCCGATTGGCTGGAAGTGCTCTGAGTCAAGTGGATGTTGTCGAGCGCCTAGTGTCCCAAGTTGGCGTTGATCCAGGTACTGCTCTGCAACTGTGCGCCAATAACCCTTGGGCATTGTTAGGGATCGCTGACTTCCCTTCCATGAACGAAGTCGCTGATCTTGTGCTTTGGTATCCTCAGGCAAAACGTCCCATTCGTTTTGCCAATCTGTGAACCAGTCACCAGCTGAGAATTTCAAGCGCCTGCAACGGCGCTTCTTGAGCATCATTTTGGGGATAGTCGCGCTT
This sequence comes from Gloeobacterales cyanobacterium ES-bin-313, assembly GCA_014379585.1. GTDB lineage: Bacteria > Cyanobacteriota > Cyanobacteriia > Gloeobacterales > Gloeobacteraceae > JACMLN01. The sequence continues at coordinate 1,065 of JACMLN010000085.1, forward strand.
TTGCTCTTCGGCACGCTTGGTTATGTCTTCATCGAACATTGGCCGTTTCTAGATGGGCTGTATATGACCGTGATTACCCTTGCCGGGGTGGGATACGGGGAAGTACAGACCCTGGATAACAAGGGTAGAGTATTTACGATTTTTTTGATTCTTTTGGGAGTAGTGGCGCTTGCAACCTTGATCAACGAAATCATTCAAGATGTAGCTGGGGGCTATCTGCGTGAAGGATTGGAATATAGAAGGCAACAGCGCATGATTACCAAAATGTCGAATCACTTTATTGTCTGTGGCTATGGGCGCATGGGCCGTCGGGTGTGCGAGGAGTTTGCTAGTGATAATGCACCCTTCGTTGTCATCGAAGCGGAACCGGAATCCTGTAAACGCGCCAAAGAACGGGGATTTCTGGTTTTGAACGGGGATGCCAGTACTGACGAACTGCTCACTGAAGCGGGTATTCAACGCTCAAAGTGTATTGTCTGTGCCCTACCTTCCGATGCTGATAATTTATTTATTATTCTCTCCGCCCGCAACCTCAATCCAAAGATTCGGACGATTACAAGGGCAAGTAGTGATGAAGCCGCAGTCAAACTCAAGCGCGGTGGTGCCGACGAAGTGGTTTCCCCTTACGACAGCGGGGCACGGCGGATGGCTTCGATAGCTTTGCGACCCAACGTCGTGGATTTTATGGAAACAACTGTGATCAGCGGCGATAACTCGTTATTTATCGAAGAAGTTCAGTTAAGTCCCCAAAACTGTCCTTTTTTGGGACAGACCCTCAAAGAAACAAACCTCCGCGCCAAAACGGGTATTTTAGTGCTGGCAATTCGCCGCCAAGATGGGACGCTGCTTGGCAATCCCAACGGTGAGATCGTCTTGAGTGAAGGAGATCTGCTCTTCTGTATGGGCACCAACACGCAACTACGCACCTTCACAGATCTGGTCGTTCCAGCGCTTCCTTAAACAGTTCGGCGAGGACAGCTTTGCGCTCATCGGCAGGTTCTTTGGCCAGATTCCAAAGCGTTTCGTAGAAAAAGAAGGAAAAGCCTGCAAATCCGACACGGCGGGTGACTTCGACTTGGTCACGAATCTGTTCAATGGGTACGGAGCGCGTGCGTAGCCCACTCAAAATGCCGATGGCTGTTCGGCTCCGGGTGCTGCGCAGTTGCATCAGATCTTGAGAAAAAGCGTGGGTGTTTTGTCGATACACCTGGACGACGAGTTGGCCGATTAAGCCAAGACGTTCCCAGGTCGGCCATGGGACAAGATAGTGATCGTAAGCAAAAGGATGAGGATTCGGCGACAAAGAAAGCAGCGCCTCTGGCCGTATCTGTTGAAATCGCTCGTGAATCGCCTGCCAGAATTGTGTGAGGGATTCAGCTCGCCAACCCATCCAGGCATCATCACGGATATTTTGTGGGAGAGGGCTTCCAAAGAGTGAGACATTCAGGTTGTCATAGCCGAGTTCCACAGGCCAACCAAAGTGATCGTCGAACTGAATGCCATCGACTGGATAAGCACCGACGATTTCGGTGACGAGATCTAAGATGAAAGTGCGGACGGCTTGGTGATTGGCATTCAACCAGACCATGCCATTTTTGGTTTTATGAATTCCATTGCGATCCATGGTCAACCAGTCTGGATGGCGTTTGGCGAGGGCTGAGTGGGGGAGCGCCATCAGACCATATTCAAACCAAGGAATAACCTTCAGCCCCAAAGGCACAGCCTTTTCGAGGATCATCGCCAGCATGTCAAAGTGAAGATTTTCGCTTTGGCCTATTCCTGTCGCGGCTTTGGCCGCAGCACTGGGATAGAGGGTCTGATTCTTATTCCAGATGACGGGATAGATCGTATTGAACTGGAGATCGGCGAGTTGGCCAAGTGCATATTCAAGCTTTTGTTCCACAAAAAGCACATCGCTATCCACATTCGTCAGCCAGACTCCTCTTAATTCCGCCATCTGCATTCCCGCTCACTGTCTATAGCTTAAAGGGCGGAGACTTCACTATTGCGTAAAGTTTCTGGCACATACGTACTCAAGAAGAAAACCCTAGCCATCATAAAGATCATCAAAGCAAACCAAAGCAGATGGGCGCTATGTAAATTCCAGGCGATCAGCGCTACCGGACAAAAACCAATCCCGGCTGCCAAGAGCATCCCATTACGGAGAGCCTTACTTTCTGTCAGCCCTAGCAGATAGCCATCCAGCATGTAGGCCACAGAACCGATGCCGAGAATAGGCAACAACCAAAATACATATTGCAAAGCTTCGTTCACAATTTCGGAATGGTCGCTGATCAAGCTAAGTAAGAAGACTGGGAAGAGGTTAAAAATGCCAGCAAAGCCCAATCCCAGAGCGATACTGCTCACCACAGCAAGACGGAGGAGCCGTGAAAGCGCTTGTGGTTGGCCGCTTCCCTTAAAGAAACCGGCCAGGCTTTCTGTCGCAAAGGCAAGACCATCGACAAAGTAAGCACCAAGGGTCAAGACCTGCAACAAGATGGCATTGGTGGCAAGAAGCACCGTTCCAAAGGCAGATCCGAGATTCGTGAAGGCTGCAAACACAGAGACAATTGCAAAAGTGCGAATGATCAGATCTCGGTTCAGGGCAAAGCCTGATGTGAGCGTATCGAGGCTGAAAACCTGAGAAAGTAGTTGTTCAAAACGCAGAGGTTGCTTTTCTAAAACCTCTGGGGCTACTAATTTCAAGAGGAGGAACCCAACCCCAAGCGTGAGATATTGGCTGAGGGCTGTTGCTACCCCTGCCCCGGTACTTTCCCAACCCCAACGCACGATAAAGAGATAGTCAAAAACAATATTTGAAACGTTGCTCACAACAGAAAGTAACAGCACTTTGCTGCTCTGCTCTCGACCCAGAAACCAACCGATCAAAACATAGTTGATCAACGTCGCAGGGGCACTCCAGATCAAGGCATTGTAAAAAGCACGTCCTGCTGCAAGAACACCGGGTTCTGCCCTGAGAAACCCAAAACCGATGGCTTGAATGGGCCACTGCAGCAAGAGAATACCAAGGCCAATGGCCAAAGCCAGAAAACCGTTGCGCAGAAGGGTCAGCAGAACCGCTTGCCCATCCCCACGGCCATTCGCTTGGGCAGTCAAGCCCGTGGTTCCCATGCGCAAAAAACCAAATGTCCAGTAGAGGTAGTCAAAGAGCACTGTTGCCAGGGCAACTCCAGCCAGATTGCGGATCTCTGTAAGATGTCCGAGAAAGGCAACATCCACCAAGCCAGCGAGGGGCACCATTAAGTTGGAGATGATGTTGACGACCGCTAGTCTAAAAAATCGTGAACCCATAGCACTGCTGTCCACCCACTGCGAGATTGCTGGAAACATGCTACTCCATCGCAAATTTGCACCATGCAGCGCATCATCAAGGGGTTTTGAAGTAACCGACTGCATCGATCACCAGTTGCATACTGCTCTGATTGGCTTGCACATTCAAATCTTTTGTACAGGTGATCGCAGCCGGGTTACAGACAGGAAGAACTAGGCCATTCGCAATATTAAGGCCAGAAACCTGTGCATAGTTTAAAACGCTGGCAGTTGGCACAGAGGTTCCGAATGGCCATGCTTGTAGATCGCCTGAGCCGCTTGGCGCGACTGTCACGAAGTTGAAAAAGACTGCCTTTGCATCGGCAGGAATGCCACAGCCTGAGCTGCTTCCGCCTTGCGCTGCATAATTGAAGTTAGCTCCACCGGAATGAATGACAAAAGCACGGGTTTCCCCTGCACCCAAAGCGCCTGCACTGGAGTTTCGTGTATCCACCAGGCGGCATCCCTGAATTGGGAAGTAAGAAAGCGGAGAGTAATTAAAGGCTACTTGGGTGATCACAAAGGTGCTGCTGGTCGCTGTTCCTGTTGGCGTTGTCACCGATATGGCTCCAGTCACGCCGTTGGCTGGGATCGTTGCCAGAATCTGCCCCGAACTATTCACGGTGAACGGCATCGTCAGATTGCCAATTTTGACAGCACTTACTCCAGTAAAATTGCTGCCATTGATGGTGATAACTGATCCAACTGGGCCAGAGGTTGGTGAGAAGTCACTAATTGTTGGCGGTGGCGCTGCGGTTGTCACTGTAAAGCTCGTCGCACTATTCGTCCCACCGTAGGGACCTGAAACGAAAAGACTACCAGTGGTTGCATTATTTGGCACGCTTGCAGTAATCTGTGCTGGAGAATTGACTGTAAAATTAGCGGGTATTCCGTTAAATGCCACGTAGGAAATGCCTGAGAAGTTGCTCCCAGTCAGAACCACTGAGGTTCCAGGCGACCCGCTAGCAGGTGTAAAGCTACTAATCACGGGTGATTGAGGAATAAGGTTCACTCGAATGTAGGTACTGTTATTGGTTTCATCGGTTTCAGCAAGGCTGTTGCCAGGATCGACGATGGTGCCAAGATAGTAGTAACCGGGGGCTAAAGTGCTTGGAATCGTGATCAGATCGCGGAGCGTATCGGGCTGGTTACGGTTCAATGTGCGATTGATATTAGCGATTTGTAGATCACCCGTCGTGATGCCAATATCTGGGGATAGGTAGAGCCCTACAGTTGTATTTTGTGCATCGGCACCATTATTCTCGTAGGTAAATTCTACCTGAACTGGCTGGTTGGCGCTGACAGAATAGACTGGCTCACCATTCAAAGTTGTACTTGTTAAAAGATTGCCGCTGCTGTTAAAAATTTGCGTTCTTTGGTGGGTGCTATATGCACCGGAGGTACCTTGGTATTTCCAATGACTGACACTGAGATCTTGGGGGCGATTGCTTGAAATTCCATAGATTGCAACGGCTCCATTGGTAGCATCTTCGCCGAGATATGCGTAGGAATTGTTGTCGTCTGTATGGATGTGGGTGTAGTCAGTCCCCATCACGTTGTAGATCGTATTGGTATGATCCAAGCCGAATGCATGGCCAAGTTCATGGGTCAGAGTAGTTTGAAATGGACGATTACTGCCACCGTAGCCGTAAAGATTGGTAGTAATTGTCGAAGTTGTGTAGGGCTGCTGGATATCAAAAATAACATCAGCTTCGACAATCCTCGAACCTGGGCAGGTGTAGTAAAGATAGGTAATCGCTGGTGCCCCATCAAGGTCGTTAGGCTCGTTGCTGTCTTCAAACCAAATCTGATTGGTGCTGTCGCCTATCGCTGGATTTGGGGCATCGTAACCGAGGCTATAGCGCAAGTTGCTTGGGTTTCCATTGATCTTATTGATCGTACTAGAAAGGGCATCGCGATAATTTCCAGGTGGAAAACTTTCTTCACCAGCGATCACCGTCACATTGGGATTACTCCATTTAATCGGTGTCGAATTACAGAAAATCTGGGTAAAACCATGAGCCGGTTGCGCAAGGCTCAAGCAAATTCCCAAAGAAAGAGAAAATGGTACGGCGAGCAGTCTTTTCATGGCTGAATATCAAAGGGTGGTTTCACAGCTTTTGGACGATTAAAAGTAAATGGCTGCGTCTCATCCACACTGATCACAGGTGGAACCTGTTCAAATACTAGACCTGAAGAGAAACGCCTAATTTCAGACTGCAAAAACTTAGTAAATTCTGGGAGGTTGACTGCTTGGGCAACAGCTGGTTGAGAGGCAGAAAGCTTTGGAAATTCGACCCTTCGGATCAGATCAGCCCCAACGCGATGGGTTTCAATCGCTTCCAAACTCAGAAATTGGCCACGTTGCAAATTTCCTTGACTCAGAAGCCACTGTTGGCCTTCTTCACTGAACAACTGACCCTCGATCAGCCGAAAACGGCCTAGGGCGCAGCCGACGAGAGGACAGCGGCTTACACCATTGTTGCGAACAAACAAAATGTCTTGATCCCCCACGTCGAAGAAAGGCATGTGGCTGCTCTCTAAGATCCGTCCATCCTCGCCGCGACCACCGAGAAAGCGTAAAGTTAGTTCTGTCGCTTCGCTTCGCCCCTTGAAAATTTGCTCAATCCGGTAGGTGACGTAGGTGTGGGGAAGTTCGTCGGGGTGATCCGCATCTTTTTTGGAAGTGCGGTAGACAATTTTCGTAACAGTTCCGTAGAAGATAAAGTCAGATTTTTGAATCTGATTTTCAAAATTTTTGTTAGCGTTACCAGGCTCTGCCCAGGATGGTACAGGAAGTAGCCCTAAAGAGGCTAAGCCCAAAATGATGCAAACAGTCTTTAGAAAAGTGTTCATATTCTCTTTCTGAAGGTGTATCGCTATCTCTAGAAAATTCTATTCGATTTTCTTGCTGACTGGCAACAGAGTCGGCAGATTGCGCATGGATAGGCGTATGCATACATGATGCTGGCATGTATTACTCGCTTAGAGCATTTGTCGCAAACAGAAATTCCTCAACGGGTTTGCCACCGAGCAGATGTTCTTGCAGAACGCGCTCGATCACCTCAGGGTTGGCATTGCGGTACCAATATCCACCGGGATAGACGAGCAAAATTGGCCCTTGTTGGCAAACTCGTAAACAGTTCGCCTTTGTCCGAAAGACACTTGCAACTGTTTCTAGATCTTTAACGCGCCGCTTCAAATAATCCCAAGCCACGATGCTTTCCGCCTTATCGCAACACAATGGCTTGGTTTGATCCGCACACAGAAAGAGGTGCCAGCGATAGTTGCCAATGTTCAGGTTGCGAACCGTTTCACTCAATTCTGGAATCATTTTTTCGCCTGTTTTTGCAGCTGATCATGCCAGTGTTCTGCTGGGGAAGATACAGTCTGGATCATCTCTTGCAGCCGATACAAATTCATCTAAACACACCTGAGGATCTTGCTGCTGTAAGCGGAGCAGATGCCTTCTTTGATGGCTGGGTAGCTATTTTCCAACCAGGAGGCAGTTTGCTTGTGGTGGAACCCCACTGCCGAGACAAATAAGGAGCTAACTGAAGTCCAAGTGGTTGCTGAGCGCGATGAAAACCGTAAGGCGGATCTCAATCTCAGTATTTTAATGAATAGCTTCGATGGTGATGGAGCATGGCGACCCTTAATCCTCCACGAGGTATCGAAGATCCTGCTTGTGCTGATCGAATTTTCTCTCAGCCACCATGATAGAGACTAGTAAGCTTTTTTATTTTAAAAATAGATTATCATCTATGATCTTCCCGGTCTCATCAGGAGAATAATTTTCTGCTCATCTGCTGAAATGCAATTGCAGACTGCATTTTTTTCTTAAATAAAGAACTGTTTGACCAGGTGAGAGATCTTAATCATAGACTGAGGTTAATGATTTATATTTTTTATATCGATAAAACTCTAGCCAAATTCATCCTATTCTAAATGTAATCCATCGATACAGAGCATGGTTTGTTGCTCGTCTTCTAATCCAGAGCAGTTTGCTTTACCACGGTTCACAAATTGCTGCTTTATGTATCTCTTTGGAAATCAGTAGGCTTTTCCCTCGAAATTGTTTTACTGATCTAGCAACTCACAAACAACACAGATCTTCTGTCAAACGAATCAATTACGGATGTCTTTTTCTGACTTCCGAAATTTGTGTAGCGTTCAACAGAGCACAAGGAGGTATTTGCGTAATGACCAATTTCAAAGCAATATTCCAGAAAACGTGCGTACAGAACATCCTGGCAGCTACAACGCTTGTGGCGGGACTACTCTGGGGTAGCGGAGTTCAAGCCCAACAAGCAAAACCACCCGGCACGGTAGAACAGTTTCAGTTATGGAATCAGTTTTCTGCGATTCGAGACATCACGCCCGGTATGCGTGGTTATGTCGAAGTTTGGCCACGTTTTCGGACTCGGCAGTTAAACCAGACCCCAGCCACCCTTGCATTGTCACCAACCGGCTTCCAGCTAGATCGATTATTTACTGGACTATGGCTCGTCTTCCCACTGAACGAATCGAACACCATTCGTGCGGGGATGCGCGCCATTGTTAACACTGCAACTCAAACCCGGCGCTTTGATGAAACAGAAACCCGCTTTTTGCAAGAGCACATTGGGGCGTATCCTATGGGAGACGTCGTCCTCAGCACCCGAACTCGCCTCGAAGAACGCTTGCTTCCGAACCGTCAAAGTCCGTCCTTCCGCTTTCGCACCCGTTTAGGTATTGAAGTTCCCCTCGACCAAGATCGTAACTGGTGGTTCATTGTCAACGATGAAACGCTCATCAATGTCAACGATGCGGGTTCGGTAAACCTCCGTCCTGGTCTAGGTGAAAACCGGGCCATTGTTGGTTTTCGCACCAAACTTGCTCCGGGGATTGGAATGGAATTCGCATACCAGAACAACTTGGTCATCCGCGATACAGCCTTCGATGACGTTAAACACTGTCTTTTACTGAACTTTTCCTTTGACATCGATCAAATTGAAAATGCGAATGCAAAACAAAGAGCTGTAATAGACGCGAGCAAGAAGGTGGCCATGGCAGGTGATGCACTGCCAGTTGAGCCATCTAAACTTCCTGAACCTCCTGTGATCGAGTCTGCAAAACCGTCCGAAGCGAAACTCACCAATAAAGCTGTCCTTTCCAAGCAAGCAAGTTTAAGTGCTAGCGATCTCAATGCACCGGAGGATTTTGACCTTGCTAACCGAACAGATGCTGTCTTTGATGGTCGAGTAGCTGTATTTCAACCGGGGGGTGGCTTGCTTGTCATGCCATCGACTGCCGAAACCCACAAGGATTTGTCAGAAGTCCAAGTGGTTGCTGCACGGCCTGTAAAGTCCAGAGCGGAACAACGCAAAGAGGATTTGAACTTCAGCATGATAATGAATACCTTCGACGGGGATGGAGGAGATGGTTCGCCTTAACCCTCGAAGCTCCAAGCCTATTCAGCTGATCGATTTAATGAATTGACTGACGAAGAGCCAATGCGCCAAAAGAAAAATTGTATGTATTGCGACCCTGTTTTATGGGTTGCAATACATACACCGCCCAGGATCGGCAAATTCTTTTCCATCTGGATGCTTCTTCTCTATTTGGTGCTTGCACTTTTTGCACTCGTAGACTTCTGCAAGAACAAGCTCGGTAGGGGACATGCACCACTCGCAGGGCAGGCCGATCTTTCTTTTGGCAATCTCAAATCCTGGCCAGCCGCAATTTGGGCAATAGGAACGCAGCTTTGCCGCCAGATTCTGCGTGGCTTCGGCAATGACTTTCATCCTTGTCGGGTTATACATCGCCCGCATATCAGTCTGGAGAAAAGCCGTGGATGATTGGGCAAGCACTGTCTGGATGGCTTCATTCAAGGCCACTTCACTGACAATGCCCTTAAAGAGTAGCCCTTGGTTGCTGCTTTTCGGATCGGCTGAAACAATCAGGCCATGTTGCGGGAACCCAACTTGAACAGCAAAGTCCTTGGCCTCTTTCAAATTGCGCACTACCCGATGGCTATGGTTGGTATTTGTGGAAAGTGCCATGCCGAACACTTCAAGATCGTGACGGGTGTCAAGCAGAAGGACGATCTCTAGATTGCTGGCGATGAATCCACTACTGGGATGTGGCCCAAAACTACCTTCACTGGCAAGCCCTAGGCTTTCATTCATCCGTTCTAGCCCTCGCTGTGCCTTGAAGCGCGCTGCCTCAATCTGCGTGCCTGCGCGTTCAATCTCGCCCGTAAATGTCCCAAAATAATCTGTGTCGAAGGCCGTCGGTACAGTAACCTGAATGCCCAGTTCCTGTTGCAGGATTGGGGCGATCACCTGTTCTTTGCCGTGCATTGTTGATAGAACAGCAATTCGATTTGCAAATAGCTTGTCGTTATCCTTGGACATCCTCACCCCCCGCTTCGATGCGTCCAACAAATCGCCAAGTCAGTGTTTGTCCTGCGTGAAACGGTACAACCTGGGTGGCTGCCAGCAGCAATAGATCTGGAATCGGATTTGGGGTGCGCTCAAGGATGATTTGGGCGTTGTTCAACGGTAGGCCATAGAAGCGAGGACCGTGCTCCGAGGCAAAGGCTTCTAGTCGGTCGATAGCACCCTCTTCCTCAAATGTTTTGGCGTAGCTCTCCATGGCAAAAGGAGCGTTGAAGATGCCAGCGCAACCACAGGCAGATTCCTTGGCGATTGTTGTATGAGGTGCCGAGTCGGTGCCAAGAAAAAACTTTGCCGACCCAGAAGTCGCTGCACGCCGCAGGGCGAGTCGATGGCGCTCGCGCTTGGCGACGGGCAAGCAGTAGAAGTGTGGGCGGATCCCCCCCTGAAACATGGCGTTGCGATTGATCTCCAGATGGTGTGGCGTGATCGTTGCAGCCAAGTAGGAACTGCCAGCCTCGACAAAGGCGACCGCATCTGCCGTCGTGATGTGTTCGAAGACGATCTTGAGTTCAGGGAAGTCAAGAATGACCTTGGTGAGGATCTGTTCGATGAACACAGCTTCGCGATCAAAAATATCAACATGGGTGTCAGTCACTTCGCCGTGTAACAACAATGGCATCCCGATGCGTTGCATCATCTCCAGAACCGGATAGATCTTTTGAATGTTCGTCACGCCTTTGCTGGAATTCGTCGTGGCATTGGCAGGATAGAGTTTGCAGGCGACAAAAACACCTAATGTATAACCGTGCTCAATCTCGACAGGATCGCTATCATCTGTCAGGTAGCAGGTCATGAGCGGTATGAAAGCTGTACCAAGTTCCAGCGCTGCAAGAATGCGTGTTCGATACGCCTCGCCTGCTGAAACGGTGGTCACTGGCGGATTGAGGTTCGGCATGATGATTGCCCGCGCGAACTGTCTCGCCGTGTAGTTAACGACTGCAGCAAGCATTGCCCCATCCCGCAAATGAACATGCCAATCATCTGGCTGCCGAATAATCAGCCGCTCAGTGGTACCTCCAGACTGATTCTTATCCACTACCCTTTGTTCATTTGATGTCGGCATAGACAGACTCCTCAGTGGTAGCGTCATGATGGTTCACACCACCATTTTCACTAGATTGCTTGGCAGTTGGAGGTTAAAGGTCATGAATGCAGGACAAATCATCACAAAGACTGAAGCAGCCTTGCTGCTGGCTCGCTATCTTGGATAGACAGCTGGCGGGAACCGCAGCTTTGAAACGTGCATCTTTACTAAAGAAATTCTCGGGGGCTTGTCCCATGCGCATTCGTAGATTATGCTTGGCGGCGGCTCTTGCAGGAACCATGCTCTTTCCGTTGCCCGCTTTTTCGCAGATGTTCTCCAACTTGTTCTCGCCCTTGTTGCAAGCCTGGGTGCGCTCACAGGTGCAACAAGTGGACGACCTCCAGGTGAATGTCGTTGGCCCTGACGCTGCCGTGATGAATGGCCAAATCAGCCGCGTCGATATTTCCGGACGCAATCTGGTCTACCAGGGAATCAGTGCCCGGTCTTTGAGTATGCGAGGTTCTGACATTCGGCTCGACACGCGCCAAGGTTTGCGGCTCACTAAGGCCGTGCGCGCAGATGTTGCCCTTTCGCTCTCCGAAGGAGACATCAACAACTACCTCGCCTCACCTGCTTTTCAAGAACAGACCAAAAACTGGAAGATCAAATTGCCCGGTAGTCTCGGTGGTGCAGAGCAAGAAGTCCCCATCGATCTCAGCAATGCGCGTGCCCGAGTTCTACGCAACCAGCTTGAGATCAATGCGACTGTGCGCCTCGGCAAAGGCGAACCCGCTCCATTGCGCATCGTCAGCGGCCTCGAAATCGCCAACCCCCATCAACTACGCCTCGTCGATCCGCGCCTCGTTGCCGATGACGGCAACAGTGCCCCCATCGATGCTCTCAAAAATACTCCGATTCTTCTGGGCAAAGACCTAGAGATGCGCCGCCTCAATATCGTTCCCGGCATGGTCTTCTTAGAAGGCAGTTTCCAGATTCAAGCCACGCCAACCGCCAACCAAGCGATCTAATCCCTTTCTTAATCAGCCAGAAAGCCAGAACAAAGGATGTTCTGGCTTTTTTTTTGGCGAGTCAATCAGAAATTTTGGCGAGAGGGCTTGACACTGTCCGTTCAAATAGACATACTATCCATATTGGATATATCCAAAACAGATATTTCCAAGTTGGATACAAACACATTTCTGGAGGTTCCGATGATTCGCACTGCATCAGTTGTTTCAAAAGTGAAAGGCGTTGAGTTGTTTGTCAATCTCTCTTTGTTAGCAACAGTTTTTTGGATGGGAACTCTGGTGCGCCAGCCAGAAGTGTCCGTGGCTCCGGCGGCAAATACTGATGTAACCGAACTGCCTGAAATTGTTGTTCATGCCCACCGTGAAGCCATCGTCGATTTGCCTGAGATCGTCGTTCACGCTTACCCCACAGAAGAGATTGCAGACCTTCCTGAAGTTGTTGTACATGCCCGTTCGCGCTGAGAGCTATGGTGAAAGGGTGTTTCAAATCCAACCATGGCAACGACGTACTATCTCCACCCCAAAAACCCCCAGATGGATCGCATCGACAAAATTGTCGCAGCGCTCAAAGGGGGAGCGGTGATCCTCTACCCCACGGACACTGTCTACGCCATCGGCTGCGATCTCCATCACAAAGGTGCTATCGAACGCGTTCAGCGGATCAAACACCTCAGCGCCAACCGCCACCTCACTTTGCTTGCACCTTCTTTGTCGAATATTGCTATTTATGCAAAGGTAAGCGACAGTGCCTACCGCCTGATGCGCCATCTCATTCCAGGGCCGTTCACTTTTTTGCTGCCTGCAACCCGCGTTTTGCCTCGTCTCGTTCTCGATCCCAAGCGCAAAACCACTGGAATACGGGTTCCCGATCAACCCCTTTGTCAGACATTGCTCGCCACTTTGGGAAACCCTTTAGTCTCAGCTTCAGCACGCCTCCCGGATGGCAGCGAACCGGAATACGAGTACGAACTTTTTGATGCTCTAGAGAACACAGTCGATCTGATCGTGCAACTCGATTTGCCTCCAGATCAGATTTCGGCGACGCCTGGTGTGGTCTCGACGGTGATCGATTTGACGGAGGACGAGCCGATCATTGTCCGACAAGGTCTGCAATGGGAGCAGGCTGCAGCATTTATGGCTTGATCAAGGTTTATCAAGTTTTGGCCAATGGCCTAGAATCCGCGAAAGCTTTCCAAATTCCTGGGTACTTTATGAGCAAGATAATTTTGTGGTGAGTACCGCCAATGAAGACGCAGCCAGTTTCTGCCCAGCAGCTGTATAAGCAAGGACTCGATCAAGCTCTGGCAGGGGCACTTCCGGAGGCACTGCGCTGCTTCGATCAAGTTATCCAGCTCGAACCGGATTTTGCTGACGCTTATCACGGTCGCGGTTTTCTACGAAGGCGGTCTGGGGATCTTCTCAATGCAGTCAAAGACTACTCCCAAGCGATTAGACTTGCCCCGACAAAAATTGCCAGCTATCTACACCGTGGGCAATCCCTCTGTGATTTAGGAAATCATCAAGGCGCGATCACTGATTTTGATCGGATCATTGCCCTCAAGCCGGACTACGCTCAGGTTTATTATGAGCGGGGTCTAGCACGCCAACAAGTTGGCGATTGGCTCGGCGCCATCGATGATTTTGATCGCAATCTCAAGCTCAACCCAGAGAGTGCCGAAGCCTTCAGTGCTATTGGCCGCATCTATTTTGAGCGAAATGATCGACAACAGGCCATCAATTTCTTTACAAAAGCAGCAGAGTTGTTCGAAAAAAAGCACCTAGTTAGAGAGCTTCACGAAGTCAAAAACAGTATCAAAGAAGCCATCGATTCCCCATTGAAGGCACCACCCCAAAAGCCCTATTTCAATGTCATGGAAAGACTTGTTAAGCAAGAATGTGAAGGACAATTTTGTTCTTTACCCCAGCGTCAACAAATGATGTTTAACCGTAGTGACGTACAAGCTTGGGCATTAAATCGCCTTCCTCCCCATTACGCCACTTCTAAGCATTGGGCAACAGCCCTAGAGAGCGAGATCAAAGAAAAAATTGGCGAACAGATTCAAGCCACTGTGCGGGAGGCAATCATTACAGTGTCTCGCAACCATCAGCCACCAAGTGAAGCAATCGAAGAAGAAACCCCGAAATACTAGGCCAGCTCGGCAAAACGATCTGTCGCACCGACAAGTGCACTGCGAATTCCCACTTCCGTCATCGAGTGACCGGCATCGGGAACCACGATAAATTCAGCCTCAGGCCAAGCGCAGTGGAGTTCCCAAGCAGAAACCATTGGACAGACCACATCGTAGCGCCCTTGAACGATCACAGCTGGGATATGGCGAATACGATCCACGTTGCGAAGGAGCTGATCTTCGTGATCGAGGAATCCTTTATTCATAAAGTAATGGCACTCGATCCGCGAAAAAGCATCCGCAAAGGAACCCTCTCCAAAGCGACTCAGCAGGCTCTCATTGGGGATGAGCTTGCTGGTGCTCGCTTCCCAAAGCGCCCAAGCACGACCCGCTTTTTTACGAATTTCCAGATCATCGCCAGTGAGACGCGCATAGTAAGCCGACATCAAGTCGTGGCGTTCTGCCTCAGGAATTGGGGCGAGAAATTTCTCCCAAGCATCGGGATAGATAAAACTTGTGCCTTCTTGATAGAACCAGAGCAGTTCCTTACGTCGCAAGAGGAAGATACCTCGCAAAATTAAACCCTGAACATGGTCGGGATGGGTCTGACTGTAGGCCAAAGAGAGGGTGCTTCCCCAACTGCCGCCAAATACCACCCATTTTTCGATCCCAAGATGTTCCCGCAGTTTTTCGATGTCAGCGACGAGATCCCAGGTGGTATTCTCTCGTAGCTCCGCATGGGGGGTACTGCGTCCACAGCCCCGTTGGTCAAAAAGGACAATCCGCCATCGCTTTGGATCGAAGTACTGCCGATAGACCCCCTCGATGCCACCTCCTGGCCCACCGTGTAGAAAGAGGATCGGCTTGCCTTCGGGATTGCCTGCCTCCTGAAAATGCATCGTGTGCAGGTCAGAAACTTTGAGGAAATCCTGTCGGTAAGGAGAAATTGGAGGATACAGTTCGTTCATAGAGTTTTCTGGGGGCATCGCAATATCCTACACTGGCAAAAGCGATCTGCAAGGTTTCAAACAGAGTGAATCAAGGCTGGATCTATCAAGATCGGATTTCTCAAGCTTACGAAGGCTGGACTGTACTCAATTACTACTCCCAGAAATATGCGCACTCCACCCAAGAAGAATGGGCACAAAAACTTGTGGACGGCCAGATTTTTTTGAATCGGTTGCTTGCCCAGGCTGAGACAAAGCTGGTGTGCGGAGATCGATTGGCCTATCACCGCCCACCTTGGGAGGAGCCTGAAGTTCCCCTCGACTTTGAGACACTGTACGCCGATCAAGACCTGCTTGTGATCATTAAACCTTCGGGAATGCCCGTCCAGCCCGGTGGTGGATTCTTAGAACACACACTGCTTGGACAGTTGCACAGGCTATTCCCCGAAGAGACCCCAGTGCCTGTGCATCGACTTGGGCGAGGAACCTCAGGGCTGATGCTTTTGGCGATTTCGTCGAAAGCGAAAGCAGATCTCAGCCGCCAATTGCGCAAGCGCCTGATTCGAAAAGTCTACCGCACCCTTGTGGACGGAAATACGATGCCCGACGAGTTCACCATTGAACAGCCCATCGGAAAAATCGAGCATCCAAAACTTGGCTATCTCTACGCAGCGACCCCTAACGGACTAGTCTCCCGCAGCGACTGCCGTGTCCTCAGACGCAACACAGAAACCAGCCTCTTAGAAGTAGACATCCATTCAGGCCGCCCCCACCAGATCCGCATTCATCTTGCCGCAGCTGGATACCCTCTATTCGAAGATCCGCTTTACGGTATTGGTGGAGTTCCGAAAAATCATGACAGCGTTCCGGGCGACCTAGGCTATCACTTGCACGCCACGACGCTTGGGTTTCTTCATCCCAGCACAAAACTATGGATGGAATTTTCAAGCACACCGCCACCGGAACTTGTCTAAGTCAAGTTGAGATTCGGAGCAATGAGCATCAATGCATCTAAGGATTTTCGCAGCCTTCTTCACTGCAAGCTGATTCTGCGACATCCACTTTTGGGGCCAAGTCGTTGGTGATCTCTTCGTCACCATTTTCAGAGAGTGAAGATTCAACGTTGATCTGGCCGTTGGAACTGAAGTGAAGCACCCTACCTTGCTCGACAATCGTGGTCTCGCTATGCAGACAAGGCGTTTCGTCTCTAATTTGAATTTCTTCGGAAATCACTACTTGGGAATGAGAGTGAAGACCGTGCAGAAAGTTACGGGCCAGAGAAAAATTGAACATCTGGACTGGCACAACCAGCAACATCAGTGCAGCACGCTTCAGCATAGAAAGTGTCCTCTAGGTTTCCAGACTCCTCTATTTCTAACACGTCCAAAAAAAAAAGCCCCAACCGAAGTTGGGACTTTACAACAACTTCAAAATAACGACTAGTCGTAGTCGCCCATGCCACCACCACCGGCGGGAGGCGCATCTTCTTCTGGCTTATCAACGACGATGCATTCGGTGGTTAAGACCATCGCAGCGATCGACGCAGCGTTCTGCACAGCAGAGCGGGTGACTTTGACCGGATCGATAATCCCAGCGGCAACGAGATCTTCGTACTCGTTCGTCATGGCGTTAAAGCCGAAGTTGAAGTCCAAATTGCGGACTTTTTCGGCGATCACAGAGCCTTCGAGGCCAGCATTTTCAGCGATCTGGCGCAGAGGCGATTCCAAGGAGCGTTGAACGATCTTGGCACCGATCTTTTCTTCGCCAGTCAAGGTCGTCACGAACCCTTCCATACGGTGAGCCAAGTGAAGCAAGGCTGCACCACCACCAGGAACGATCCCCTCAGCGATTGCTGCTTTGGTCGCGTTCACAGCGTCTTCGATGCGCAACTTGCGATCTTTCAGCTCGGTCTCAGTCGCAGCACCGACCTTGATCACAGCAACACCACCGGAGAGTTTTGCTAGGCGCTCTTGGAGCTTCTCGCGGTCGTACTCGGAATCGGTTTCTTCGAGCTGCTGACGGATCTGGCCGCAACGTGCCTTGATCTGTGTCTCGTTGCCTTCGGCGACAATGATCGTGTTGTCCTTGGTGACGGTCACTTTCCGTGCCTTGCCAAGTTGCTCGACGACCACGCTCTCAAGCTTTAGACCAGTCTCTTCAGAGATCAGTTCGCCACCGGTCAAAACGGCAATATCTTGGAGCATCGCTTTGCGGCGATCCCCAAAGCCCGGTGCCTTGACAGCGCAAACACTTAATACACCACGGAGTTTGTTGACGACCAAAGTGGCGAGCGCTTCTTTTTCGAGGTCTTCGGCGATGATCAACAGAGGACGACCAGCACGGGCAACTTTTTCGAGGATGGGTACGAGGTCAGTGATGATCGAGATCTTCTTGTCGGTGATCAACAAGAAAGGCTCTTCAAGCTGAACTTCCATCCGTTCTTGATCGGTGACCAAGTAAGGCGACACATAGCCCCGGTCAAACTGCATCCCCTCGGTCACTTCTAATTCGGTGAATAGGGACTTGGACTCTTCGACAGTGATCACGCCTTCTTTGCCGACTGTGTCCATCGCCTTGGCGATCATCTGGCCGATTTCGACATCGTTACCTGCTGCGACAGCCGCGACTTGCGCGATCGCTTGGGTGCCTTCGACGGGCTTGGCAACAGATTCAAGTTCGGAGACAAGAAACTTAACTGCCTTTTCCATGCCGCGCTTGAGGCTGATCGGGTTTGCACCAGCGGCGACATTTTTGAGTCCTTCTTTGACCATGGACTGTGCCAGGACAGTTGCGGTAGTCGTACCATCACCAGCGATGTCGTTGGTTTTAGAGGCGACTTCGCGAATCAACTGAGCGCCTGTATTTTCGAGCTTATTCTCAATCTCGATCTCTTTGGCGATGGTCACACCGTCGTTGACGATCTGAGGAGCACCAAATTTCTTTTCGAGAACCACGTTGCGGCCTTTGGGGCCGAGGGTGACGCGGACTGCATTGGCGAGCGCATCAATACCACGCTCGAGGGCGCGACGCGCGGCCTCATCAAACACAATTTGCTTTGCCATGGAGATTTCCTTCCTAATTAAGCCACAATGGCCAGAATGTCTTTTTCAGCGACGAGTACGTACTCATCTTCGCCAAGTTTCACTTCAGTACCGCTGTACTTGCCGTAAAGTACCAGATCGCCCACCTTGACTTCGGGAGCGACACGGGTACCGTCATCGTTGATTTTGCCAGCACCGACAGCGACAACTTCGCCAGTCTGGGGCTTCTCTTTGGCTGTATCAGGCAGAAAGATGCCGCCAGAAGTCTTTTCTTCTTTGGCTGTCACTTTCAAAAGTACCCGGTCACCGAGGGGGCGCAGGGTCTTGCTAGCTAACGCAATCGTTGCCATTTTTCTTCTCCGCTTCGATCAGAAATCTTTGCGGAAGGGTATTCGTAGCCTTCCAGCTATTGATATTAGCACTAAACCCTTGAGAGTGCTAATCCTCCTTGACTGAGAGTGCTAACCCTTTTTGACTGAGGCCGCTCATCGGCGGGGGTGGCTTTCCATCAGCGTCCTCACCTGTTCTGCTTTGTAGGAAGAGCGGGTGAGAGGGGAGGAGACCACCTGCAAAAAGCCCATTTTTTGCCCTGCGATCCGCCAGCTCTCAAAGACATCGGGATGGACAAATTCCTGCACTGCCAGATGTTTGGGGGTGGGCTGGAGGTACTGGCCAATCGTCAAAATATCGCAGTGAACCGCCCGCAGATCTTCCATAACCGCCAGAACTTCTTCAACGGTTTCACCGAGACCAGCCATAATTCCTGTCTTGGTGTAGAGATGGGGGGCTTTTTCGCGCACAGTTTCTAAAAGTCGTAAGCTGCGCTCATAGTTGCCCTGAGGCCGCACTTTGCGGTAGAGGCGCGGTACGGTTTCGGTATTGTGGTTAAGCACTTCTGGGGCAGCATCAAGCACGATGTCGAGGGCGGATTGATCCCCACAGAAGTCCGGGGTAAGGACTTCGATGGTCGTATCGGGCATGACTTTGCGCACTTCCTCGATGCAGCGGGCGAACTGAGTAGCACCACCGTCGGGCAAGTCATCGCGATTGACAGACGTAATCACCACATGACGCAGACGCAATCGGTGTACCGCTTCAGCAAGTTGCAAGGGTTCTTCCGGGTCGAGGGCTTTTGGGTACTTTTCAAAGTCAATGTCGCAGTAAGGGCAGGCACGGGTGCAAGCAGGGCCCATGATCAAAAATGTGGCTGTACCCGCCATGAAGCACTCGCCAATATTCGGACAGGAGGCTTCTTCGCAGACCGTATTCAGTTTCAGATCCCGCAGAATCTCTTGGACAGTGCCGATTCGCTCGCGCACGGGCGCTTTAACGCGCAGCCAATCCGGTTTTGTCACCATGGTTTTTGCTTTGATAGTGCAATAAGTTTAACAAAGCGGACAGAACAGCAAGATTTGCTTCTGTTTTTTCTCCAAATCTGACCGAGCCAGAGCTAGGTTGACAAGCAAAGTGCCACGTTTTTTGCTGAAATACAGAAAGCCCTCGGAGATCTCTTGAAAAGTTCACTCAGTTTGGCAGTTTTTGCTGTCTTGTTTACCACCTATTCTGTTTCAGCGCGCCCCATTGAAGGCGTACGGGATCTACAACAAAGTGCAAGTTTGCGGGCAGAAGATCTTGGTGTTCACCCAGATCTTTGGCAGTGGGAGCGTCCACGCCTTGCCCAGAAAGAGCCGGAAGAGCAAGGGACACTACTCGATGAAGTCACCGTCACAGCCACGCGCCGCCCCGTTGCTCTCTCAGAGACGACGACTCCTTCCTATGTAGTAACGAAGGAAGATTTCACCGCTCTCGGTGCAACGACCGTGGCCGATGCCCTGCAACTAATTCCTGGCTTTCAGGGACAACCCGGTGGTGCAGCCAATGCTGGACGCAGCTTTCTGAGGGGATTCGACGATTCGCGCTTCCAGATTTTTAGAGATGGGTTGCCTGTTCCCCGCGCGGCCAACAACCGCAACGATCCTTCCCGTTTACAAATTGAAGACATTGAGCGCATCGAAGTCCTCAGTGGTGGAGCGACTTTGCGCTACGGGCAAGGAGCTGTCGGTGGGGTGATCAACTTGATCACCGAAACCCCCAAAGGTTCACCCAAAGTCAGCTTGCGCTATGACACAGGTACCTACGGATTTAGCCGCTATACCGCCAAGTACAGCGGCGGCGACGATGCTTTTGCCTATAATTTGGTCTTTTCGAGCCAAGTTGCTTTTAACAATTTTCCGTTTGCGATTACGGTTCCGAATACAGCGCAGTTCTACGGGCCGACGAGCAATCCGAACTCCCAGTCACCTGTTCCGAATAGCAATGGAAATTCCTATGGGTTAGGCGTAGCCACTGGGGCAGCCGATGTCAGCAACAGCGGAGCCATCGACCTATTTGGCTACCTCAAACCGGAGGTAGGCTCGCCCTTAACCATTCAGGGGCGCACCGACGCAGGAGGCAATGCAAGTGACTCTTACTCCGCCAAATTTGTCTTTAAACCGAACCCCAACAACCGTCTGATTCTGCGCTTTAGTGAAAACAAAAGTCGCTTTGCAGGAGGTGCTGGACTCTATGCCCTTGGTGCCTGTCGCCCTGGCCAAAGCGCGTTGGAAAACCCTACGCTCGGCACTGAGCGCTTTTTGCCTGTAAATCCGGATGGAAGCGAGTTACCCTGCGATTTCCAGCGCTACCTTGTGCGCACTCCTTCAACTTCTTTGGGGTTTCCGTATCGCTTGCTCACTTCTGGGGACGGCTCTTTGATTTTCCCTGCCGGACAACCCTACGGCATCGCAGAGAATGCCATTGGTACAGGTGATTTCTACCAGATCACCAACCAAAGTTCCACCGAAGTTGCCTTACTTTGGGACTACAACCTGACTCCGACCACGTCTTTAAATAGCTACGCCTACTACAACGATTTCAAAGGCACAAGCTACGTCCCGACACCCTTTTTGACCAATACCAACCTCTTTCCAAATGGCTACGACCCGAGTTCTGTCGTTCAGCCTGCTTTCAACGGAAAGCGCTTCGAGGTTCAGAGTGTTTTGAATACGCCTCTTTCCCCCGGTCAAACTCTCGCTATCGGCCTCAATTACTCACAAAACAGCATTTTTCAGTTTCAGAATCAGGGCACCAGTTTTGTCGATCAAACGATCAGTACAGCTTCACTATTCATCACCGACGACATCAGATTTAGCCGTCAATGGAAAGGAACCGCTGGCCTACGTTATACCTACAGCACCCAGTACGGTCAAGTCTTAACTCCAGCCATTGGTGTTCGCTTCACGCCCAATTCTGTGTTTTCTTTTCGAGCAAATTGGTCGCAGGTTTTCAACGCCCCGAATTTGCGTGATCTCTACATCAGCAACGGTACGACCCAAGCGAATCCCAATCTCAGGCCAGAAACAGGCATCACCTACGATATCGGTCTCGATTACATTCCAAGCCGCGATCTCAACTTTCAACTCACCTACTTCAGCACGACCCTCGACGGCAATATTGGCACTTTTGTCTTTCGCAATCCTGATCTGACCAATTTTGCTGTGCCCTTTTTGTCTCGTAGAGAAAATATCAACAGCCGTCGTTCTTCGGGGATCGAACTCGTCGGCAATTGGCGCTTCAACGACCAACTCAGTTTTCGATTAAGTTGGACAAACACTGATGCCCGTCAATTTGGAGGCATTGACGATATCAACAGTAACTTTCTCTTTTTCTATCAGTACCAGGAACCATTCATTTCCTTCAATGCAGTTTCTTTGAGTGCCACTTATCGAAATGCAGGTCTCACCGTTGGCCTCGTTGGTCGCTACGACGGAGGCAAACGACGAGCTGAGAATCTATTCGGAGTCGGTGCTTATGCAGCCCTCGATCTCAATATTGAAATCCCAATTTCGGTCAACTTTTTCTTGACAGCCAACATTGCCAACCTCACGGACACACAATATGAAGCCTTCGCTGGAGTGCCTGCTCCCGGAACGACTTTCCGCCTCGGTGCCCGTCTTGAACTTGGCGGCAACGATGAAACACCAAAGGGTCGTTCGCCGAGAGGTTCATAGCTAGTCTAGATAGACGGTTTAATACGTTAGAAGTTCTATGAAAAATCAGGTGATTCACCACAGTAAATCAGAAAGCAGAACAACGATTGATTACCAATGCTCTGGGAACTAAGTAGCCTCAGTAGGCAGGGCACGCTTCAAAATAGCACGAACCTTTCCATACACCTCAAAACCATTAAACTCCTCCAAAGTCTCTAAGTCTGGATGGGAAATATCTTCAAGGCCACCTAACTTGCTTGTCCATTGGCCATCTTCTAACTGACGGCAGACATGGCTTGGTTCTTGATCTGAATACCCGTAAATTGCAACTTTCTCGAATCTAAGATCCAAGTCTGGTGAATCACATTCAACAAACCCATAGTGCAAAAACAGATCAATCCAATCTTTCACAGTTTCATCAGATTCCAATTCGGGAGGCCAGTAGCAACCAGGTTCACCAGCAATTTTTCCCATCGCCTGTTAGTATCTTTCAATGCCCAAGCAATACAGTTATACTTTTCATCTCTGTCGCTTGTAACGCAATAAGACTTTTGCTGAAGTCTAGTGAACCTCAGCTTTAATGCTATTGACTTCTTCATTTTTTAGATCAAACCCTTTTTTTGACCCCACTCAAGCCAAAGAGTTACAGCTTCCTCAAAGGAGCTGTTTTCTTCAGCAGGATTTTCATTTGTGATTTTTCGCAAAGCCATAAACCACCAATCAGGTGACTTTTCAAGGCGCTTTAATATATGTGGAACAATGGAACAACCAAGTTCGATAACTTTTTGGTATGCAGGGTGAGAATATCGCTTTTTCAACATGGCATAGTGGGAAGTTTGTTCTTTCCACTCACTAGCTAATTGATTAAATAGAAAACCAGCTTTATCTTCTTCTTTCATCGAAATGCTTCCACTAGGTAGTGGATCAGAGTCTACATCTGCAATATGACTTCTAGAGGAAAGTGGTTCCTCTTCATTCCGCTTTGGCAACAAATGACTCATCCTGATTTTCCACTTGTGTGCATTAGATAATTCAGAGGATGGAAATCCCTATTTCCTTCAATCTTACAATACAGATCCAAAGAATCCAGATTTGCATTGGCAGCTTTTGGGCTATGTAAAGGGCATCTTTTGAAATCTTGAAGCCAAAAAGCGCTTTGCAAGAACTTACAGGATCGTTGCAAAACGCTTTTAAGAAAGTTTGTGATCTTGGCAAGCCAAGAGAGGGAGTGCGCCTTCAACTCGCCTTCAAGTGATGTTGCGAATTGCGTACTGGGGAGCAGGAGCCGGGTAGCCAGCAGCACCAAAAGATTCTCGAATCAGACGATTGGTATCGAAATAGACTTGCCAGTAGTTGGCATTGTTCGTAAATGGACGAACCGCAAGCACTGGCCCAGCAAAGTTGAAATCAAGGATTTCGACCGAAGGAGCTGGCTCGGCAAGGACGTTTGGAATCTTGCTCAGGCCGTCTTTGAGACGAGCAATCGCATCGTTATGATCGACACTGCCGTTGAGCTGTGCAGTCAACTCGACCCGGCGGTAAGCATTGGTGGAGTAGTTTTGGATATTGTCAGCAAAGATCTTGTTGTTACCAACGAAGGTCATAACATTATCTGGAGTCTCGATGGTTGTCACAAAAAGTCCAATTTCTTTGACCGTACCTGTGACTCCACCCGCTGTAATAAAGTCACCAACTTTGTAGGGTGCCAATACAATAATAAATGCCCCAGCTGCAAAGTTTGCTAGCAGACCACTCCAGGCTGCACCAATCGCAATACCAGCTGCGGCAAACAGAGCTGCAAAACTCGTCGTCTCAACGCCAAAATAGCCAAGAACGGCAATTACTAAGGCAATATTGGCTGTGACTGAAACGATATTACTGACATAGCGAATAATCGTCTGATCGACTTTTTGAAAGTTAAGTGATTTTGACAGTAAGCCGACAGCGAAACTAATCAGCCATCGACCCACAAGGTAGACGATGATTGCACCGAGGATCTTGATACCAACTTGAATTCCTGCTTTAAGAAGAAAGTCTAGAATGCTCTTTGTATCCATATTTCATCCTTTTCTCTAAAGAGGAGATCATTTGAATCGGAAAACTTTACGGTGCAGAAAAGCACAGCAATAATTGCAGCACAACTTCCATTGTGCACAGGAATTATACACTATCGATTTTGTTCTATCGGTGAATAAGTCGCCTTAGCTTTCGCAGCAATCGCTGATGAGCCCTTCGCCACACAGGGCAGAGCAGACCATTTCGGCCATTTCTTGCGGCCCTTGGTAGGTAGCAGCTACCCCTTCACGGTGTGCTTGCCATGCCACAGCCCAGGCCATCTCCTCGGACATTCCAGGTACATGGCGGACAAGGCACTGGACGACAAATTCAAATGAGTTAAACGAATCGTTGTAGAGGCGTACAACCCAGTCGCGCCAGCGGTTTGGGGTCTGTTCGGGTGTTTTGACCGGGTTGATGGGCGTCTTTGTCGGTGTAGTGGGTGCAGAGATAGCAACGATCAACATAGGTTCAAGTCAACGAGCATTCCTAGTCTATCCGAGTCGCCGTAGGTAGACTTGGGTGAGTATCAGGAAATCGTCATGGATCATGCTCCAGCCTTTCTTGCCCTTGTTATCGAGGCCAAAAAGCATATTCAAGAGTGCACCGTACAAACAGTGCACGACCGTCTCGAAAAGGGCGACTCATTTGTCTTGGTCGATGTCCGCGAAGATTCGGAGTGGCAATCAGGTCATATTCCTGGTGCAGTCCATCTCGGCAAGGGTGTGATCGAACGGGATGTCGAAACGAAATACCCTGATTCCAATACCCCTCTCGTTCTCTACTGCGGCGGTGGCTATCGTTCCGCCCTTGCAGCTGAAGCGCTCCAAAAGATGGGTTACACCAATGTGATCTCGATGGATGGTGGTATTCGAGGCTGGCGCGAGGCTGGATTAGACGAGCAAAAGCCCTAAGCGGCACGGCTCAAAACAAACAGGGTGCCACGGTTTCCAAGACCGATGCGTACTTCTTCATCGACGTAGAGGGTATCGACGGTGCCAAAGCTATCCGTGGCGAGGCGCACGCCCCAGCCGGCTCCACGATCGATGGCGCGAATCGCTTCTGCTGGCGAGCCATAATCGGCAATTGCTCCGGTGACAACGGCGGTGCGTTCAAATTGCACACAGATCCGCCGGATATTGCTGAGGGTAAATTTTGCTTGAACCAAGATTGTCGTCTTGAGGCCAAAGGGGCCAGCGAGATCCGCCAAGTTAAAAACCCGTCCACTAGCTGATTCAATGGCTTGATAGGTACGTCCCCGTTCCAGTCCTGGCAAAGTATCGAGACCTGAGCGCTCAAGGGCTGGCTTGCTTGTATAAAGCAATTCCCAGACCCCATCGAGTTGTTTGGCCATCTCGCTTTCACTGGTTGGCGGTTGCCAAAAACCCTGGAGTTTGGTGATCAATGGCTGGAGAGCCAAAAGACTGACTTGGGCAGAACGGGCTTCTTGCAGAAGGCTAAGGCGTGCTTCGGAATAGGTCATTATTCTCTCAGGATAGGCATAAATATTTGAGAAGTAATGTTAACGAATTTCGGCAAAAAGCTTCATAAAAGACCTATCTTTACGATTAATTTACGCTATTTTCACCTCTGGAGCCTGAAGTTTTGCGAAGTTGTCATAAATGCGCCAGCATTTACTCATTTTTGATTTCGGTTCGAAAAAAATGGCAGTAAGGTGAATTTAAGGGTGATTTATTTAAAGGAAGACACATGGCAGACCAAAAGCGAATCGATGCTCTAGCAACATTGCTAGCCAACAGTGGCCGCGTCGGTCAAGTTCGAGCTGCGTTGGAACTTTCGGACATAGGTGGCCCTCAAGTAGAGCTAGTTTTACTCTCAGCGTTGGCAAACGGCGACGAGCACTCGCGGGCAACGACGATTATGGCGTTGACCAAGATGAGATCGAAGCTTGCCGTTGCCCGTTTCGAACAGATGCTCAGAGGCAACGTTTTTGGTTTTGGGCGGGATAGTTCCCCCCAAGTGCGCCAATCTTGTGCCTTTGCGCTTGGAGAACTGGGAGAGCGTCGCTCCCTCAAGCCCCTTGAGATCGCTGCCGAACGCGATGAAGATCCCGAAGTGCGTCAGGAATGCCAAGCAGCCCTGCAACGCTTTGGGGCCATCGTCTCGGTCAAATAGTTTTGAAGTCGGTGCAAATAGGCATAGCTCTCTTGCTGGGGCTAGTTCTGTCGGCTGGATCCGTTCCAGCCAAAAGTGGGCGGCGAACAGAATTTCGTCTGCCCCAGACCCGTGCCCGCCCGCTCCTAGAGGCAGAACGGTTGTACTTGGGAATGCGGGATATCGAGTTTAACAACTACACCCGCACCCAGGGTTGGGATGTTCTCGATCAAGAGGAACGCCCTCGTCGCGGTAGCGCTTCGACCTTGCTATTGCAACCGGGCGGCGAAGCTTTAAACACAGAGGACGGCGCAATCATCTTTGCCCAAGGGGTGTTTGTGCGGCCTTTTTTTGAGAAGACGCGCCTAGTGGGGATGCAGTTGACCCCTAACTTTGGCGAAGGTGGGATCAGTTTGCGCCAGTTCCAATTGCTCGCCCGTGCCTGGTTCCCTGACGATCGTTTGGTGATGCGCTACCAAATTCTCCCCGAGGACAGCAGCCAAAAAATTGTTGAAGCGGTGATCGGACGCATTCCAGAAGCCTTTCGCGATCTGATCGGCAAGACCCCAATCCCATTTCATCCATTGGTACTTAATCCTTAATCAGGCTCCAAAAGCCGAGGGCAGCGCTGCTGAGGGTGAAGATACCGGGCAATATCCCTTCGTCCCCGCTGTCAAATCCGGGGTGGTGAAGGGTCTGGACATCGGGGTGCCCGACACCGAGCCGAAACATTGTCCCCGGTATTTTTTGACAGAGCACCGCAAAATCTTCCGCGCCCATGGAAGGTTCGTTCAAAGAACGGACTTGATCCTTGCCGAGTCCTTGGCGAGCAAGATTGGCGACCATCGTGGTGAGTTGGGAATCGTTGACTACCGAAGGGGTGCCATTGGTGTAGTGCACCCGAAATTCAGCCCCAAAAGCGCCACAGGTCTGAGCGACGATCTGTTTGATCCAGCCAGGAAGGGCTGCGCGGGTCTGGGGGTCGAGGGAGCGCACTGTCCCCCACAAAGAAACATGATCACAAATGATATTTGGGGCACGGCCTCCCTGAATCTGGCCAATAGTGAGCACCACAGGGCGCAGTGGGTTATGCATCCGGCTAATACCCTGCTGAAGACTTGTCATTACATTCGCAGCAATCCAGATTGCATCGATTGCCTCGTGGGGACGGGCACCGTGGCCAGAACGCCCGATAATTTCAATTTCCAGAGAATCAGCTGCTGCTGTGAACACACCAGGCCGCACTCCGATGATTCCCATGGGCAGACTTGGAAAACAGTGAACTGAAAAAAGGGCATCTACCGCCGGATCCTCCAGGGCACCCTCATCCACAAGCCACTGGGCACCTTCAGCGGTTTCTTCCGCAGGCTGGAACAGAAATTTGACTTGGCCCTGAATGTGCTCGCGCAGTTGGGTCAAGACCATGGCAGTGCCAAGACCAAGGGTCGTATGCAAGTCGTGGCCGCAGGCGTGCATGACCCCTCGCACGGTGGATTGGTAGGGAAGTCCTGTTTGCTCGACAATCGGCAGTGCATCCATGTCCGTACGAATCCCAATCGTTCTACCGTCGGTGCCAGTGCCTTTGAGCAATCCGACGACCCCAGTACCACCCACCCCGGTCTGTACTTCTAAGCCTAATTCTGTAAGGATCGTCGCTACGCACGCAGCTGTTTGATATTCAGAGCCACTTAACTCTGGGTGGGCGTGCAAATAATGGCGTAGGGAAATCAAGCGCGGCAAAAAAGAAACGATCTGTGTACGGATGGATTGGAGGAGAGTGGGATGCATTCGAAACAGTTTGTAACTTTCTCAAAACCTAACCTAGCGCGTCTTTTGGCCACGTACTGTTCACCAAAAGCCCTACCGGAAGCGTATGGCTTTCGTCGTAGGGTTGTTTACAGTTGGTATAATTTCTGCAATTGTTCTAGCAGGTCTGAATCGTAGCAGTACCGCTAGACCTGCAAGGCGTTCGGATGCATAGAATTCTTTTGATCTCCGATGGGCATGGCGAAGATTGGGTGGCGGCCCAGATTGCCCACCACTTACAGCGACTTAGCCACGCGCCTATTGAACTGTTGGCTTTGCCAATGGTTGGTGAAGGCCATACTTTTGAACGCCTTGGTATCCCCATCGCCCTCAAAACCCGCGTCTTGCCAAGTGGCGGGTTCACTTTCAAAAGTTCTAGACATCTTTGGTTAGATCTAAGAGCGGGACTCACTTCCTACGGGAGCCATCTGGTGCACTCGGTACGGTCGATGGCCAGTTGGGCTGACCTTGTGATCGCTGTCGGCGATATCTTGCCCTTAGGTTTGGCCTGGATGACGGGTAGCCCTTACTTGTTTGTTGGTTGTACAAAATCGGACTACTACACGCCACCTGGAAGAAGCTGTTATTTCCTCTGGGAGCGGGTGCTGATGATGCCACCGCGCTGTCTGCATACTTTTACCCGCGATGGCATCACCTGCCGCAACTTGCGCCGCCACAGAGTTCCAGCAAGTTATTGGGGCAATCCAATGATGGATGGTTTAGACACCACCGAAAGCCAGGTGCCCAACGAAGGCACTTTCATCGGTCTACTGCCGGGATCCCGCAGTGAAGAAGCACAGCGCAATCTCGTAGACATGCTCGCCTGCTTGCCTACGATTCATGCACAATCGAGCGACCCGATTCATTTTGAAGCGGCGATCTCCACAGGATTGGGTTTGCAAAGCTTTCATCAAGCTGCACAAGGAGCCGGTTGGCAGAGTCTCTCGGATCATTTACTCGTTCAAGATGGCACCCTCGTCCATCTGCGCACGGGGAATTTTAATGCAGTGCTCCTTCAGGCGGATGCTCTGCTTGCCATGGCTGGAACCGCTACGGAGCAGGCTGTCGGACTCGGTAAGCCTGTTGTCACCATTCCAGGCCGTGGCCCGCAGTTTACCCAACGCTTCGCCCAGTTGCAATGCCAACTGCTTGGCGAATCGGTGATTTTGATCGAGGGTGAACTGGCTGAACGCCCACAAGCCGTCACCAACGCACTCTGGTCTGTCCTAGGAAATAGCGATCAACTCCGGGAGATCCGCCGCAACGGACACGAACGCATGGGGGTTCCTGGTGCTGCCCATCAGATCGCAGATTACATCCTCGAACAGTTGCCCCAACCAGTTCGGGGTGGTCCCCGTTCCCGCAGTTGACGGCTTTGTTCAAAACCGTGGAATCGGGCTGGATCTTTTTTCGGCAACCGTCGATCTGGCGTCTCTGTTTGAGCCGCTGGTTGAGCGACTGGGGCGATGCCACCCATGTCCTCGCCTTCAACTGGCTCGTCATTGCCCGCACTGGTTCAGCGGGTGCTGCTGGACTCTGTTCTGCTCTCTGGCTCATCGGGCAACTGCTCGGTTCGTGGCCAGGTGGCTGGCTGGCGGATCGACGCAGTGCTCGATCTTTGCTGTTGTCCAGCTACTTGCTCCACAGCCTAGTGGTCTCGGCCTGCGCAATCGCCTTTTGGCTCAATAGCCCCATTGGCGTTCTTGCTGGTCTGTCGATGCTCTTGGGCAGTCTTGGTGCCCTCCATGACCCTGCGCAACGCTCCTACTTAAAACAGCTCTGCAAAGACGATCAGCAACTCGCGCGCTTAAATGGTCTCTTGACCGGGGGTGGTGCCTTGGCTCAATGCGGTGGCCCTTTATTAGCTGGTTGGATGCTCACTTGGGCTTCTGCAGCGCTGCCTTTTTGGTGCAATGCCGTTAGTTTTGTCCTAGCAGCGTTTTTGATCTGGGGATTACCTGCCCCTGGTCGTGCTTCCGGCGAAGCGCCTGTTTCGGTTGCAGGCTCAGTCTGGCAACAACTAAAACCCCTGCGGTTTATCTTGCCGGGAGGGCTGGCTTTTCTCCTCGGCCCTGCGCCGTTGCTGGTCTCGTTTTTGCCCTACTACGTCCAGCATGTTCGAGGCTGGAGCGCAGGCAGTCTCGGTCTTCTCGAAGCCTCCCGTTCAGCAGGGTTAGGAATTGGTGTTCTTTGCGGCTCCTTCTTGATTGCGCGGGGGTTGCCTCTCCATCGCACCGTCCGACTCACTCTTGTTGCCCTGATCATTCCGTTAGTCGGTTTCTGGCTAAGTGAAGAAAGCACCTCAGCAACGCTCGCAAGTTGGCTCGTCGTGCTTGGTCTCTTGGCTGGTGGTGCTTACGTTTGCTTGAACCAGTTATTTTTGCAGGAAGTCGGTACCGATTGGATTGGCCGAGTCACTGCCACGCTCTCTGCGATTGCTGGGATTGGCCTATTTTTGGGTTGGCTTACTTGGAGCTGGGTCATCGATCATCTCGGCTATCCTGTCGCGCTTCGTTCAGCTGTTTTTGTCTTTGCTCTTGGCCTCATTCCTGCCCTAATCCCACAAAAATATCCTAGCAAAAACTAACTTTATTTGTGCAGAAAATGATCAAGGCGGCTAGTTTACTCAATTCCTCGAAAACTATATAGTATGTTGATAGTTTGATCGGATAATGATTTAGGTTTCAAGAGGTCAATGCTGTGAACCGAGTGCTTCTCGCCCTATTAATGAACTTGAGTATTGTCAGTACTTGTTATGGACAGGCAGATATCCAGAACAATTACAATGGCGGTTACTTAGAGGGACGCAGTTTCGCAGGACAAGACCTCAAGCAGGCGAAGTTTTACAAAGCCAATCTACGGGGTGCAAACTTCTCTGGAGCGAATTTGCGAGGAGCCAGTTTCTTTGCCGCTAGTA
Source organism: Gloeobacterales cyanobacterium ES-bin-313 (assembly GCA_014379585.1). Taxonomy (GTDB): domain Bacteria; phylum Cyanobacteriota; class Cyanobacteriia; order Gloeobacterales; family Gloeobacteraceae; genus JACMLN01. Next base: position 31,928 of record JACMLN010000085.1, read on the forward strand.
TGCGGAATGTCAATCTACAAAAGACGAGATTGGAAGATTCTGAGCTATCCAACGCCGATCTGCGAGGAGCGAAGATGGATCAGGCTGTTTTAGAGAGAGCCTATTTAACAGCAGCCAAATTGAAAGGTGTGACGATTGTTGGTGCAGATTTTACCGAAGTCATTATCAACGATGAGCAGAAAAAATATCTTTGTACTTTGGCTAGTGGCACCAACAAAACAACCAAAAGAGAGACACGAAAAACTCTTGGTTGTTAAACTGAATTTTGCTCGATTGGAATCATCGTGCTGTGTACAAACTACCTTGAACAGGGGTAATTTCATCCGCATCCATCGTCCTAAAACGAATGGGAAACGATTGACGATTCGACGCACTGATTGGGCTGACAACACAGAAATGGAGATGGGGCGCTGTGGAAAACCCGGTATTACCAGAGAAGCCGAGGAGAGTACCAACGGAGACGCGTTGACCTATATGAACTAGAACACCTCTGGGACTGAGATGTACGTATTCGCCTAAGGTGTGATCTGAATGTTCAATGGTCACGTAGTTGGCCTGATCTCTGTAGCGTTGTTCTGAGCCGCCCATACTGGAGTCGTCTTTGATCGCAACTACCCGACCGGGCCGCGCACTGCGCACTGGTGTACCCTCAGGCATCGCCCAATCTAAACAGTACAGTTGCTCGCCAAAGTGGCTGAAACTGCCGTTAAATCCTTGACTGAGTTGAAAAGTAGCACCAACTGGGAAAGGTAAGTTGTAGACATATTGATCATCGTGCTGTGCAGAAAAAGTTCCTTCTCGATACTGATAGTTGCTTTGCCATTTCCAGGGCAATTGGGGATCAATGATTTTTATGTGAGTTGCTACCGTTTTGCGGTTCGGCGGAAAAACCTGAGCTGATGGCAAGGGACGTATTGACCGGGCATTTTCAAGATGGAGCTGGATACTAACCGTCACGGGCATTGCTTTGCGGTTCTCGATCCAGACCACGACCCCACTAGCTTCGGGTGCTGACAACATACACACTTGCCCAGGCGGGCACGCAGACTGAGCAAGCACTGGCAAGCACATAATGGCTAAACAAAAAAAAGCGATACCAATATTTTTCAAAGTTTCGGTCTGAAAAGTCTTCTGACCAGTGTTCCCAAACAGACACTTCAAAGGTACGGACAAAGCAACCCAAAGAAAATCAAACTTTCAAGAAAGCGTGCTTGTTGTTTCAAGTCTCGCAGAATCATTCTGACGTGTAACAGTTGAGAGGGCTAAATCAATTTTGGTGAATTGCGATAAATATGGCGAACGGCACCAAAGGGAAGGGGCGAGCCCCTCCCTCTGGACTCCCACCCCGTGGGGGACAGAAGCCTGTCCCCCACACCCCCTTGGCAATTGAATGGCTTGATACTGAGTGATACTCGGTTGCGCAGTCCTCTTCCCACGTTGCGGACGGGTGCGCAACCACCCAAATCTGTGGACTGGTGGCACGGTAGGTATGACGCTGCGCGTCCCAGGCTCATGGCGCTACGCGTGGTGATGCGGAATTGGAGGGGGATCGGGGGAGGTTTGGGTTTGCGATGGGAGGCGCATTGGGGTTAGATGCCTCAGTCTTTCATTGCAATGACGAATCGGTATGAGAGCTAGGCTGGTGGAATAACAGGCTGAGATTTCTAGCGAAAAGTTTTTCCTTACCAGCAAACACCGTACTCTTCAGCGACACCTTTATAGAAAAGAGATTGTCCACCGTAACTTGGGTGTCGGACAGGTACTGATTTTACCGAAAGAATATTTAATGCAGAATATGCATCTTTTCCAATCGCGATTACTCTGTTGGGCTGTAAAG
>JACMLN010000007.1 GCA_014379585.1 Gloeobacterales cyanobacterium ES-bin-313
GATCCCCGCTAGCAACATCGTCGCTAGACGTTGTGTAAGGGTTCGGACTGACGTTGTAGCTATCAGACATTAAGCCAACGGTGATTCCGGTACCCGTAAAACCAGCCGCGTTCACGAGATCTGTTTTATGAACCACCGCGCCTTGGGCAGTGGTAAGGCCAACATTCGTCATCGGCTTTGGAGAAAGGGCGATGGCGCTCAGTCCCCGCAGTTGGGCGGCGAGGGTCGCTTTTTCGAGGGGCAAATAGGCAGAAATTGCTCCGCTACGGTAGCGAGAATTGACCGCCGAGATCTTGACACCCAAGCTTTCAAGACTTGCTGTTAACTGGGCAAGAGGCAATTTGCCATTAGCGTAGATTTCGACAAGTACCCGCCCACTGCTGTCGTACTGGGCACGAACTGGCTTGGCGGCTTCTGGATCGCTGGGGCTGTAGTGGTAAATAACTAAGGCGCGTAAGCCGGCACCAAGATTGTCAGGAATATTCGGTCTAGCCCAAGCAGGTGTGAGGGTGGCGCAAAGGCTGAGACTCAGCGCAAGGGTGGCACACACTCTTGGAAAAAAACGGTGACGCATGGAAATTTCCTAGTAAATAAAGTATTCTCAGTCAGAGCGCACTCGGACTCCAGCCTAAGATTCCGTGATCTTCAGCTAAAAATATTTAACACCAGTCCAGCCAGAAAATTCCGTTAATTTAGGTACGGGCAATAAGCAATTTTGACGAAAGAAGGCAATTGAATCATGGAATCGGGGTTTATGATAAGGGTACTCGTGCTAGCTGGGAAATGCCGATGCGTACGCTTACTTTGTTGACTGCTATTGCTGTTTTGATCGCCCTGCCTGCCCAGGCTCAAAATACTTCTACGGTGCCGAACCTTGACCCCAGCCTGAATCCCCAGGGGGTCAATAACAATCGCAACGATCCGTTTGGGGCAAATGGCAACTCTGGGGGATTAAGTATCACGAATTTAATCCATCAATCCAACCTCGCTAATAGCCGTACTCCAGAACAAGTCAATCGCGATCAAAATCGCAGCATTGACGATGCGGTCAGCCGCTTTCGGAGCACAGAAGTGCGCATCACTCCTGAATCCTTGAGCAACAATCCGCCCAAGCCGTGAGCGAAATCCTTTTCCTTGGTGGTGGCGCGTGGGGTACCACCCTCGCCAAACTCGCTAAGGTGAATGGTCACACAGTTAAGCTCTGGTCTCGCTCTCAGGAACTATCCCTCGTCGAAGCTGTTCTCGACGTAGACATGATCGTGAGCTGTCTTCCCATGTCAGCGGTAGCTTCTGTTGCAATGAAGCTAGCTCGTCTCGATTTGCCTGAACAGACAATTTTGCTCAGTACGACCAAAGGTCTCGATCCCGAAACCGCCAAACCCCCTTCAGACTGTTGGATGCAGCTTTTGGGGCAGCATCCGCTGGTCATTCTTTCTGGCCCCAACCTTGCTTGCGAAATTCAGCAAGGCTTGCCGACTGCAACCGTCGTGGCGAGCGCCAATCGACAGGCCGCTCAACGGGTGCAGACGTGCTTTTCTTCGGAGCGCTTTCGTGTCTACACCGCCACCGATTGGCGTGGGGTCGAGTTAGGGGGTGTCCTCAAAAATGTGATCGCCATTGCGGCTGGGATAAGCGATGGACTGGGCTTGGGAGCGAATGCGCGTTCCGCCTTGATGACCCGTGGATTGGCCGAGATGATCCAAGTCGGTTGTCACTGGGGTGCCCAAAGCGAAACTTTTTTCGGACTCTCCGGCATGGGCGATCTCTTGGCGACCTGCCATAGCAACCTGAGCCGCAACTACCAAATTGGTTTTGCACTTGCCTCTGGCAAAACCCTGCAACAGGCGCTCGAAACCTTGAAGGGCACTGCCGAAGGGGTTTATACCGCCCCGATCTTGATGCACTATGCCCAGGACGTTGGCCTTGATGTGCCGATTACTGAGCAAGTCTGTGCCGTTCTTGAAGGCACTAGCCCGCCAATTCAGGCATTTGCAGCCTTGATGAATCGCCGCTTGCGGGGGGAGTCGCTAAGTTAACCACTTCGCCGACGACGATCACTGCTGGGGGAGTAAACCCGCTCTCTTGAACTTGTCGAACAATCGAACCTAAAGTGCCAATTAACACTTCTTGCTGCGGAGTCGTTCCCCAACGGATCAACGCCACAGGCGTATCGAGGGAACGGCCAGCACCACAGAGATGATCGACGATATTTTCGATCTGCAAAACACCCATGTAGATCACCAGGGTTTGGGCACCTTGCGCCAACGACTGCCACTGGATTTGAGGGCGATAAGTTTCTTGGGCTTCGTGACCTGTGACAAAGGCTACCGAGGCACTGTAGTCGCGATGGGTGAGTGGAATCCCTGCATAAGCGGGTGCGGCAATTCCTGCAGTGATGCCTGGGACGACTTCGACGGCGATGCCTTCATTGCGCAAAGCGATCACTTCTTCGCCACCGCGCCCGAAGATAAACGGATCGCCACCTTTTAGGCGGACAATCGCCCCGTGTCGGCCTGCAAGGGCAATGAGCAGCGCAATAATTTCCGGCTGAGAAAGAGAGTGACGGCCAGAGCGCTTCCCTGCGTAGATCTTTTCGGTACGCTCTGGAATCAGGGCAAGAATTTCGGGACTGACTAAAGCGTCGTAAACAATCGCATCGCAGTGTTCGATCAGCCCTTTGCCACGCACAGTCAGTAACCCAGGATCCCCAGGCCCTGCACCTACCAAGTACACTTTTCCTTTAGGCAACAACAAACGCAGGCTCCAACGCAGAGAGAACCAGTTCTTGCATGAGCGGCAGGAGCCGATCATCTTCGCCTAATGCTTTGTCCCTCAAGATATGCATTTTGGGGAATTCAGCCGAAAGTCGTTCAATCTCAAGATCGATGCGCTCGGTAATACTCCCTTCGGACAAGAAGAAAGGCACGATTACAGCATGGCGGATGCCTTGATCGCTAAGTTCCCGGAGCGTTTGCCGCAGATCTGGGCTCACTTTCCAGTAGGCCGCAGTTACTAAAGGACCACCGAGTTGTTCCCATACCCCATCGGCCAACTCTTGCACCAAAAGATTCGCTTCTTCGCGGCGGCTCCCATGGGCAAGCAGTACGACTGCTGTATGGGATCGCTCTAAAAGTGGTTTAACCCGTTCGGCAAGTAAAGTTTCCATCTCCTCATGTTCGCCGAGGGTTGCAGTCTGGAAAAAAGAAACCTCTGGAAACGCAGAGCGGGCGCGGCTAAGTGCCCCACGCAGATCCTCTTCGACGTGCACCCCTGGAGCCAAAAACATGGGGAGCAACACCAAATGGTTTCCTTTGCTCACATGAACAGCAAGTTGCTCGTCGAGGAGGCGCTCCGAAAATTCGAGGGTACCTGCAACAACGCGAAAAGCCGAAAAACGGCGAAAGCGTTCAACGAGGTCGATAAATGCAGCCTGGGATTGCGGATCACTACTACCGTGACCACAGAGAAAAACAGTCGTAGAATTGGAAGGTGCAGTGTTCATAGAAGTCTGCCGATAGCGCACTATCCCAGAGTAGCGCAAGGGGCTCTTCCGAAAATCTGTTCTATTCAGATTTTGCATCGATCCCTGACTTCTTGAACATCTAGACGTGAAGAGTTAAGTTAGATTAAGAAAAACTCACTTGAGTGCTTTTAGTAGGAAGGCTGCTGATGAAATTTTCCTGGAAGACGCTGTTACTTGGGGCGATTCCGCTGGTGCTGATCAGCGCATTGCTGCTGCAGCAACTCTCGACCTCCCAAGGCCGCAATACCGAAACGATCAGTGCGGCGAGTGCTGCTCTGCCCTATACCGAATTTCTCAACCTCGTCAAGCAAGGCAAGGTCGATAAAGTGGACATACAGGATAGTGGCCGCGTCGCTTTTGCGGAAGTCAAGGATCAAAGTATTCCTGGGGCAGTCCAGCGCGTGCGCATCCAACTGCCTCCAAACGACGGTGCTGAATTCTATCCGCTCCTGCGTGCCCACGATGTCAATGTTGGCGTGTTGCCACCGAGCAACAACAGTGCTTTTCTAGGGCTACTCAGCAATCTCTTCTTGCCAATCTTGTTACTCGGCGGCATCTTCTTGCTGCTGCGGCGCTCTGGCAATTCCAGTGGCCCCGGCCAAGCCATGAACTTTGGTAAGTCAAAAGCCAAGTTCCAGATGGAAGCGAAAACCGGTGTCAAGTTCGACGATGTCGCTGGCATTGATGAAGCCAAAGAAGAGCTTCAAGAAGTGGTGCAATTCCTGCGCAAGCCGGAGCGCTTCACAGCCGTCGGTGCAAAGATTCCCAAGGGTGTTCTGCTCGTCGGCCCACCTGGAACAGGAAAGACCTTGCTGGCCAAGGCCATTGCTGGCGAGGCAGGCGTACCTTTCTTCTCGATCTCCGGTTCTGAGTTCGTCGAAATGTTCGTTGGGGTCGGTGCTTCCCGCGTTCGCGACCTTTTTAAGAAGGCCAAAGAAAACGCTCCTTGCATCGTCTTCATTGATGAAATCGACGCAGTCGGACGCCAACGCGGTGCTGGCATTGGCGGCGGCAACGATGAGCGCGAACAGACCCTCAACCAACTCCTCGTCGAAATGGATGGTTTCGAAGGCAACACGGGCATTATCATCATCGCCGCCACGAACCGTCCTGACGTGCTCGACGCAGCCATTTTGCGCCCAGGCCGTTTTGACCGTCAAATTACGGTGGATCGTCCCGACAGGGCTGGTCGCCTTGAGATCCTCACAGTTCACTCCCGCAACAAGAAGTTGGCAGCGGACATCGATCTTGAAATCATTGCTCGCCGTACACCTGGCTTCTCTGGTGCAGATCTCGCCAACTTGCTCAACGAAGCGGCCATCTTAGCAGCGCGCCGCCGCCAAACAGAAATCACGATGCGCGACATCGACGATGCCACAGACCGTGTGATTGCGGGTCTTGAAAAGCAGCCTCTCGTCGATAGCAAGAAGAAACGCCTGATCGCCTACCACGAAGTTGGTCATGCCCTGGTGGGAACGCTCCTTCCTGAGCACGACCCTGTTCAAAAAGTGACGATCATTCCCCGTGGTCGTGCCGGTGGGTTGACCTGGTTCACCCCCTCCGAAGACCAGATGCTCAACAGCCGCACCCAACTCTTGGCGGATATCGTCGGTGCCCTCGGTGGCCGCGCTGCAGAGGAAGTTGTCTTCGGTGATGACGAGATTACCACTGGCGCTTCAGGCGACCTTCAACAAGTGGCCAATATCGCCCGCCAGATGGTGACACGCTTCGGGATGTCCGAACTCGGCTTGATGTCCTTAGCCGGTGGTGGTGGTGAGGTCTTCTTGGGTCGGGACATGATGATGCGCAACGACACCAGCGAAGACATCGCTTCCTTAGTGGATGAGCAAGTCCGCGTGATCGTCAAGAACTGTTACGCCCAAGCAGTGCAGCTGCTGAGCGACAACCGTGCCTTGATGGATCGGATCGTCGATGTGCTGATCGAGAAGGAAACTATCGATGGCGAAGAACTGCGCCGCATGGTCAGTAAGGTCGTCGAGATCCCGATGAAGGATTTGCCTCAACCTGTACTGAGCAACTAGAACCCAAAACCGAGGGTTTATAAAAAAGCGGGGGAGTGCTCCCCCGCTTTTTTGTATTTTTTGGTCTGGGCTGTGACAGGCGAGATTCTGTCACAGCATTCTCACTGCGCTGAGCACCAAATTTTTAAGATGGTAGTGTTGAACCACAGGTAACAACAGATGGATAAGCTTCTTGCTTGGCTAGTTGGCATGATCGTCGATGGATTTGCAGCCTGTGCCTACAGCACCTATCACCATACAGATTTGTAATGTTTCCAAACCCGATGGGGAAAACTACAGTTCAAATGAGGTCGCCCGATGCTGGGTTCCTATCGAAAGGTCCAAGAAGCCAGTTCAACCTAATCGCTATTCTCCACCGAGAACCATCGTCCGTATCTTGCCCTTGCGCAAAAGAATAACCCGCTTCGCTTGCACCTCGGTGATTGTCCAACCCTCTTTGAGGGTTGCACCGACGCCGTAGTCCTTTAGATTTTCGCCGATACGGATCACAGCAACGCGATTCGTTTCACCTTCTTCGACGATGCCAACGAGGAGCGGTTCAGCAGGCGCAAGGCGAGGCGCAGGGGAAGAATTCGAAAAACTGCTCACGCCACTTGCAGGCGCAGGCGGCAAGGAGGGCAGATTGGTAGGCAAGTTGAGAACGCCTGGTGGAGGCAAGATCATGCGGGTTTGCCGAGAGGGCACTGGGACGACCGGCAAATTGGCTGGAGCCGAAAAACTAGAGATCGTTGGCGGAGCAGGAGGCAGACGCAGGACAGAAGGCCGCGATACAAGCCGTGGCGCACTGAGAGCCTGCAATTGGGGAAGAGGGCGTAGCATAGGCATCGCCATTGCCAAGTTTTCGGAAGTTGTTAGGGGAGAACTAAATGGATCTCGACCTGTTTTGGGCTGGTTTTGCTTGAGTTTGATCGCCAGAGAATCCATTTCCCGCTGGTAGTTCTCTAAAATGGCCGCTTCATTTTTTTGGGCAATCTCAGCTGGAGTTGCGACTGGAGCCACTGTTGAAACTTTCGGCGGCCACATTTTTGGGGCAAGCACGGTCATCCAGAGGGCACCTACTAGGCCAGCGGCACAGAAAGCGCCACCGAGCATGAGCCATTCTGAGCGGCGACGCGAAGAAGAACTTCCTGAGTGCATCGGCGATTGAGGGCTTTCTGTGGTGTAGGAAGCCGTTGGCCCAAGCAGGCGCTCAACTTCAGAAAAAACATCCGCCATGACATTGTCAGCTCTGGCTTCGATGGCGTTCCAACTTGTCGGGTTTGGCCTAGTCATAGTTGCTCTTGGATACACAGATTTAGTGTACCCAGCGGGATTTACGAGATCCCGCATCTTCTTAGCAGTCTAGAGACGAACCAGATCTGTGTACTGAGTAAGCAGTTCTTCGGAAGTGAGAGTGTCATTCTCAGCTTGCGGTGTCCAGATCACCTCAAGAGCAACGATCTGCTCCCCTGAGAAACTCCCGATCGTTGCTAAAGCCTGGCGCAGTTCTTCCGCATTGCGCACGTCTGAGAGGCGGGCAACCCCGGCTTCAGTCGCGACGAGCAAAGTAACGACGATGTACTCTGCCACTTCGTCGGGATTGTCGGCAGCGAAAGATTTAACGATCGCTTGCTTCCCATCACCGATTTTGGTGAGGGTTTCTTCGGTGTACTTAGTGCGTTCAGCGAGGGCGAGTTGATTAAATTGCGACTCTGCTTGCAGACGGGGCAAATTGATTTGGTTGCTCTTGGCATAAGCCCAAAACTCTGGATTGCGGAGGAGCGCCAAAGTTGCTTCTTGATTGAGTCGCCCTAACCCTGCGGGGGTATCGGTATCGGCTGCAGTGGCAATGCGGTTGAGATCGCGCTGCAACTGCTTGGCGGAAGCGAGAAGGGCGACTTGCAAACGAAAAACGTCAACCTTGTCAGAACTGCCGCCATCAGCACCATCGCTTCTGAAGTTGCGCAGTACGTACATGGCACCACCAACTACGACGACCAAGAGGACAATCGTGCCAAGGCCACCGCCACCGAGAAAGATCGGAAAGAATCCAATGCCACCACCGTAGCCATAGCCACCACCGTAACCACCACCATAACCGGGTGCGTAACCACCACCGTAACTGCCACCACTGCGGCTAGGAGCACTGCGGCTAGGAGAACGGAAAGAGCCGCCGCCAGCGCGCCCACCAGAAGAACCCCGTGCCCAGGCTTGATCTCCACCACTGAGTTGCTCACCCACACTGATGGCGCTCACGGCAAGACCAAGAGCCAGACCGCAAGCAAAAGTCCGTTGAAGCAATGACTTGAGATTGATTGCCATGGAAAGCCTTAAAAGGAATGACATCCTTCTATTATAGGTCTCAAAGTAGTGTGGCTCACTTAAATAGACAGTGGGAAAACAATCTACTGTCTGTTTAACAATAATTAGCCTCTTCACACCCTTGCAAGTTGGCTAGAATCTTTAAGAGGATTTGTTAAGTGGGTAGGAGTTGGAGCCGTGGGTACAGTCCAGGAAGATTTTGATCAGCATGTCATGCATACTTATGGGCGTTTTGCATTGGTCTTTGTCAGCGGTGAAGGCTGCTACTTGCAAGATGAACAGGGTCGTCGCTACTTAGATTTTGTGGCTGGCATAGCTACCTGTGCCTTAGGTCACGCCCATCCTGTGTTGTCTGCGGCGATTGCTGAACAGGCTCGCACCCTCATGCACGTTTCCAACCTTTATTACACCCCGCAGCAGGGAGCATTGGCCCGCTGGTTGGCTGAACATTCAGCAGCGGATCAGGTGTTTTTCTGCAATTCAGGGGCAGAAGCGAACGAAGCAGCGATCAAACTGGCCCGCAAGTACGGTCGCACGGTGCTAGGCATCGCAGAACCACAGATTATTACAGCCCAGCGCAGTTTCCATGGCCGCACCTTGGCGACCGTTTCAGCCACCGGCCAACCCAAGTACCACAAGCATTTTTATCCTCTGGTGCAAGGCTTTAGCTACGTTCCCTACAATGACTTTGCGGCGCTACAGGCAGCCGTTTCGGATACGACCGCTGCTATTTTGCTCGAACCCATGCAGGGTGAAGGCGGCGTCATGCCTGGGGAAGCTGAATATTTTCAGCAAGTTCGTACACTGTGTGACGAAAATAACATCTTGATGATTCTCGATGAAGTGCAAACGGGGATGGGGCGTACCGGTAAGCTCTGGGGCTACGAGCACCTTGGCATCGAACCAGATCTGTTCACGATCGCGAAGGCACTCGGCGGTGGAATGCCGATTGGAGCGCTGTGTGCCCGTGAAAAGTTTTCTATTTTTGAGCCAGGTGAACATGCCAGTACGTTTGGTGGCAATCCCCTCGCCTGCGCTGCGGGTCTAGCTGTCTGTCACACCCTAGAGCAAGAACATCTCGTCGCCAATGCCGAGGTACGGGGCGTGCAATTGGCAGCGGGTCTAGAGCGGCTTGCGCATCGATTCGGCAATCTTGTGCAACAGGTGCGTGGCCGTGGATTGATGCAGGGCTTGGTGTGCAATGAACCGATTGCAGGCGAAATCGTCAAACAAGCGATCGCAAAAGGGTTGCTCTTAGTCACAGCTGGCCCCGATGTCGTCCGCTTTGTCCCGCCTTTGATCGTCACCAGCTTCGAGATCGACGAGGCACTCGCCATCTTAGAGGCGGTTCTCGCCGAGATGGCTGTTCCTGTCCTCGGACTCCGCTAGCGTCTGCGGGCTGCAACGATCAACCTTTCTAATCGTGCGCGTCGTTCCAGGGCGGACGATACGATGCGTGTGGAGGTGATCACAGACTCCATGTTTGAAGTTCGCAAAGCTTTGTCTCTGGCGGTCACTTCGGGATATACGATTTCTATGTAAATATCTCCAAATGGTCTCTACGAATGCTGTCCGCATGAACTCGTAGAAAACAAACCGTAAATACACGCAAGCTTCATTGATACTTTATATGCATAAAGGGTTTCGCTGGGCACGATAGGGAGGTAGGGACAAAAAGCAACGCTACACAAGCATCGACTATGACCTTCGCTCGCATGATGACTGAGAACTTTACTTTACCCCGCCCTCTGTGCGACTCCCTCCAACACCTTAGCCAGAGTCATTTTAGTGGTCGCCTTGATATTCAGATTGCTTCAGCGACACCCTGGCAATGTTTTTTCCGCTTCGGGCGCCTTATCTACGTTTCGGGTGGTTCTAATGCCCAAAGACGGTGGCGCATGCACCTGAATCAAGTATGTCCGATGCTGGATTGGCAATCCTTTACACAGGACTTCCCGACCCAAACTGCCGATGCGACCTGGGAGTACCAAACACTTTGCACCATGGTCAAGCAAGGATATCTTACGGGCGAAAGTGCAGTAGCGCTGGTTCGCAGTTTAATGGCGGAAGTGCTCTTTGACGCAGCTTGCTCACCAGAACTGAGTTTTGAGAGCGATAGCCAAAATCGCTTAGATGTGCAATTTACCTTGTTTAGCGTTGATACGGCATTAGAAAGTTTATGCACGCGCCTTACTGATTGGAAAGAGAGTGGTTTCTCGACCTGGCCACCGCTTTACTATGCGCCGCTGCTCACCAAGCCTGCGGTCGTCAGTCTGCCTAAACAGCTCCTCGAATTACTGAATGGTCAACAGACTTTCCGGGAAGTGGCTGCTTCCCTCCGTCTAGATGTCACCGAAATGCTCAAGATCTTGATGCCGTTTATCCAACAAGGAGCAATCGACGCAGTTGAAGTGGTGGATTTCGGCAATCGCAGCCCAGCCATCCCATCGAAGGCTGCTGCCCAACAAGCTCCGTTGATTGTCTGCATCGATGACAGCCCAGCCTGCCAGATTGTCGAGAACATCGTTACGAAGGCTGGATATCGCTTTTTAGCTATCCAAGATCCGCTTCAAGCAACCAAAGTGCTTAAGCAGGCGCAACCTGCCTTGATTTTGCTCGGTTTGATTACACCCGGTATCGATGGACATGCGTTGTGTTTACAGTTGCGCAAAAGCGAACCTTTCAAGCAGCTGCCGATCATTGTCCTGAGCGGTAATGACAGTTTGATTGAACGCTTGCGCGCAAAAATGGCAGGTGCTACAGGTTTCTGCAACAAGCCGATAGAAACGCCAAAAGACCTCCTGAGCTTGATTGGCAAGCATCTCGTTCAAAAAGTTTCGAGGTAAGTAAAGTTCTGAACAATCCTCCGCAGTTGGCGCGTTGGTTTCTAGAAATTGGAACGTTCTGCCATCATTTTCCGGTGTACCTGATCAGACAAAAAAGCGGGCTGCTCTTGGAGAGCAGCCCGCTTTTCACAGAGATGTTATTTGATGAACAACATTTCTTGATAAGTTGGCAAAGGCCACAGATCATCTGCCACTTCCGCTTCTAACCCATCAGCATATTCACGAACCTTATCCATCAATGGACGGACAGTTTTCGCAACGTACTGCATGTGTTCTTCTGGAGTAGAAAAATCGTGGTGGCTGATCGATCCACTCAGCTTGCTCACACTATCCATCATGAATTTTGTGAGCATGGCCACTTTTTCGGCACCTTCTTTTTCAAAGTCAATGCCAATTTCCTTTAAGCCAGCAATGGTGGAAGACAGCTCAGATAAGTAGGCGACAGCAGCAGGGTAAATAATCGTTTTTGCCATACTGACCATCAGCTTTGCCTCGACCTCAATGGAAAGCAGATATTGTTCCGCATAGACATCGAAACGGCTTTCTAGTTCAACTGGAGAAAGCACCCCAATTTTGTCGAACAACTCTTCAATGTAGGGCGCTTTTAAGACAGGCAAAGCATCGGCGGTCGTTGGCAAGTTTGCAAGCCCCCGCTCTTCGACAGCCATGGTGTGCCACTCAGCTGAGTAACCGTTTCCGTTGAAGACAACGGCACCGTGTTGATCGATGACTTCTTTGAGCACAGTTTGGATAGCAGCGTTGAGTTCCACCCCACTGCTCAGCGCACCTTCTAACTGCTCGGCCATCCAGTTGAGCGAATCCGCAAGGATCGTATTCATGGCAACGAGGGGGCCTGAAACAGATTGACCAGATCCAACTGCCCGAAACTCAAAGCGGTTTCCGGTAAAGGCGAAGGGTGAGGTACGGTTTCTGTCGCCTGGATCTTTGGGGAAGAGTGGCAAAGTGTCTACGCCGATGTTCATCACACTTTTGGCCTTAGAACTTTTGGCAGCGCCATTTTTAATTTGCTCAAATACGTCTTCTAATTGCGTGCCCAAGTAGACAGACATAATTGCGGGTGGTGCTTCATTCGCCCCCAACCTGTGGTCATTACTGGCAGTAGCAACGACAGCGCGCAGCAGCGGACCATACTTATGAACGCCCCGAATAACGGCGCCGCAGAAGACCAAGAATTGGGCATTGGAGTGGGGTGTATCCCCTGGATCCAACAAATTACCTTGGGTAGCATTACCCACAGACCAGTTCACGTGTTTACCGGAACCATTGATGCCTGCAAACGGTTTTTCGTGCAGTAAGCAAAGAAAACCGTGCTTTTTCGCTGTTTGACGAAGAATCGTCATGGTTAATTGTTGGTGATCGGCTGCAACGTTGGCCGCTTCAAAGAAGGGCGCAAGTTCAAACTGACCAGGTGCGACTTCGTTGTGTCTGGTCTTAGCCGGAATGCCAAGCTTGTACATTTTCTCTTCGACATCCTGCATGAAGACCTGAACACGCTCTGGGATAGCGCCAAAATAATGGTCGTCAAATTGTTGCCCCTTGGCAGAAGGCTTTCCAAACAGGGTTCTGCCTGTCAGCAACAAATCAGGACGGCTATTGGCAAAATGTAAATCCACCAAAAAGTATTCTTGCTCTGCGCCACAACTGGAATTGACTGGAGCAACTTCTGTATGTCCTAACAGCTTGAGGACTTTGGTTGCTGCTTTGTTCATGGCCGCAATAGAGCGCAAAAGGGGTGTTTTCTTATCTAAAGCTTCACCGCTCCAGGAGATAAAAACCGTGGGGATGCACAGGGTTAAGCCATTATCAGTTTCCATCACATAGGCAGGACTGGTGACATCCCAGGCCGTATAGCCACGGGCTTCAAACGTAGAGCGAATACCACCATTTGGGAAAGAGGAGCCATCCGGTTCGCCTTGCAAAAGCACTTTGCCCGCAAATTCTGAGATGACCGAGCCATCTCCTTGCACGGAGATAAAACCGTCATGCTTCTCAGCCGTAGAGTTCGTCAATGGGTAAAAAACGTGGGCGTAATAGAGGGCACCTTTAGAAGTTGCCCAGTCCTTCATCGCTGCAGCAACAGCGTCAGCCACAGAGGGATCGAGCTTTTCACCGAGTTCAACCGTCTTTTTAACGGATTTAAAAACGCTTTTGGGGAGACGTTCTTGCATTTTGCTCAGGGTAAAAACATCTGAGGCCCACATCTCTTCCAGTTTTTTAGGGGCTTTGGACGGTTTTGGCTCCCGATTGGTGATGTCATAAATGGCCTGAATGCGCGACTCATTTCCGCTCATAGTTGATTCTCCACTGTTGATGTTTGAGCATTCGGATTCGAAAGAGAGTAGGGGGTCGAGATCGAGCGAAGTGTGGAATAGATAATCGAAGTGTGCCACCTCTGAAGAAAGGTGGTGGACTCAGCCAGTGCGAGCCACTAGCACAGAAGATCTACGCACGCCTCAATAAGGATCGGTTTAAGTGGGTCAATCTTCGCCCGCATTGATCTGATGCAAAGTAGCTATCGCTACCGAACCGCCATCTCAACGTCGGACACTATACAAAGAAACCGGGTTAGGGGCGCATCCGGCGCAGAATAGCACCAAGGCGGTCATAGTCATCTTTCAGGAGTTGGCTCACTTCCCGACCCGCTTGGACGAGCCAAGCACGGCTGTGGTTATGAGCCGCGTGGCAGTGGCGGATCGTGGCGGAGACGAGTTCATCGACAGGGGCACCGGAGACTTGAAGAACCGTCCGCAAAAAATCGAGGCGGGTGGTACTGAAGTGGGCGATTTCGGTCTGGGAGCAGCGGTAAACAGCTTGGTGGATGAAGGGTGGGCGTGGTGGCAAGTGTTGGTAGATGCGTCGGTCGGTGGCCTTGTAGCCGATGATCGCGGCTTTGAATTCAGTTTTGAGCATGTCAAAGATCTGAGGTTGCTCAGAGCGCAGTTGTTCCATGGAAAGTCCCATGGCGCGGGCACGATGCACCGAATCGATTGGGCTGGTTGTCGCGTAGTAGACAACGGCATACACATCGATATTTGCTTCTTCGTCCACAGCTTTTACTAAAGAGCCAAAAGGCGGCGCAATCGGAAAATCGAGGGAGTCACCATCGAGACATTGGGCAAGAAATTCGGTGGTGGCAGTCTCGATGACTTCAGCCACATGATCCGGGTGGGGTTGAAATAAAGGCAGACGCATCATCACAAATTTGCCCACAAATAGACTGATGAATCAACAATAACGCTAAATGTAGCTTTACAATGGATCACTCTGTTCAAATGCTGTGAAAACCGATGCGGATCGATATTGTCAGTTTGTTCCCCGAATTTTTCACCAGTCCTGTTGCCTGTAGTTTATTGGGTCGGGCCATTGG
Source organism: Gloeobacterales cyanobacterium ES-bin-313 (assembly GCA_014379585.1). Taxonomy (GTDB): domain Bacteria; phylum Cyanobacteriota; class Cyanobacteriia; order Gloeobacterales; family Gloeobacteraceae; genus JACMLN01. The sequence goes on from JACMLN010000007.1 coordinate 14,101, forward strand.
CCAAGGAATTGCTGAGGTTCAAGTGACAAACCCTCGGGATTTCGCACCGGATAAATATCGAAAAGTCGATGATCTCCCTTACGGTGGGGGCGCTGGCATGGTCATGAAGCCAGAACCCCTGTTTGCAGCGGTCGAGTCTTTGCCAGTCCTTGAACCGAGAGCAGTAATCTTGATGACGCCCCAGGGCAAACCGATGCAACAGTCTATTTTTCGAGAATTGACCACTTTCAATCAACTGGTTTTACTCTGCGGACACTACGAAGGCGTCGATGAGCGGGTGCGTGAACATCTTGCCACCCACGAACTCTCTTTAGGCGATTTTGTGTTGACTGGCGGTGAAATTCCAGCCCTTGCCTTGATCGATGGAGTGGTACGTCTTCTGCCTGGAACGGTGGGCAACGCTGAATCTCTGGAGTCCGAGAGCTTTGAATCGGGTCTGCTGGAATATCCCCACTACACCCGTCCCGCCAACTTTCGCGGCTGGTCTGTGCCAGAGATTTTGCTCAGTGGACATCATGCGCAAATTGCTCAATGGCGGCGCAATCAACAAATCCAACGCACCCAACAACGTCGCCCAGATTTACTGCCCATTGAGATGGAAGAAACCTAATCGTGCTTCAATGGGCGGATCTGTTGTCATCAAAGTAGGATGCAATGTCAGGGGAAATTGTTCAACAACTCAAGCAGATCGTCGAGCCATCCGCCTTGCGTATGCTGGGCGAATGGCTGGAACCGAGAACTTGCGCTCTCTCTCCTGATACTCCTGTCGTCTTGCCTGAAAGTGCCGCACAGTTGGCAGAGGTCGTCGCAGCAAGCACAAAAAATCGCTGGAGATTAGTGCCCTGTGGTCACAGCAGCAAACTTGACTGGGGAAGGATTCCTGAGAAGATCGATCTCCTAATCAGCACTTCGCGCCTGAATCGACTGATCGATCACGCCGCAGGTGATCTCACGGTGACTGCCGAAGCGGGCTTAGGGTTCCAAGCATTACAAGCGATTCTGGCGCAACAAGGGCAATTTCTCGCTCTCGACCCGGCTTATCCTGAACATGCGACCCTCGGTGGAATCCTTGCTACAGCCGATGCAGGTTCGCTTCGCCACCGCTACGGCAGTGTTCGGGATCTTTGCTTGGGAGTAACCTTTGTGCGCTACGACGGCGAAATCGTCAAAGCTGGCGGTCGGGTGGTCAAAAATGTGGCTGGCTACGACTTGATGAAATTGTTCACGGGATCCTTCGGCACCCTGGGCATCGTCACGGAGATGACCTTTCGCCTCTACCCAGTACCGAAAGCTTCTCGAACCATTCTCATTGTCGGCAGGTCTGCACTCCCACTTTTCGGTTCCGTCAAAACCAGCGCCCTCACCCCAAGCGCTGTCGATCTGCTCTCAGCCTCAACGGTTCGCCAACTTGGCTTCGGAAATGAACCCGCTCTAGCCGTCCGTTTTTGGAATATTCCTGAAAGTGTCCAGGTGCAAAGCGAGGAACTGCTTGCCTTCGCGGGTACGGCCAAAACAATGCAACTCTACGACGCTGCGGAAACCCAGTTTCAAGATCAACTGCGTGGGCATTTCTGGTCGAGCCAAAAGAGCGGCATTGTCGCGAAAGTTGGAGTTCTACCCACAGAACTTCCTGCATTGTTGCCAGAAGTAGAAGCTTTGGGTGCCACAGGCTGGTTTCATAGCAGCGGCATTGGTCTTGTTCGCTGGGAAGACACTTCAGTAGAAACTATTGGAAAACTGCGCAAATTCCTCGAAACCCGCCAAGGATTTCTCACCGTCCTTGAGGCTCCAGCCACGCTCAAAGCCCAACTCGATGTCTGGGGATACCCAGGCAACGCGCTGAAATTAATGAAGACTTTGCAGCGCCAATTTGATCCGCAAACCCTGCTGAGTCCTGGTCGCTTCATTTAAAATGCCTGGGTTCAGTCCAGCTTCGTTTAACGTAGCAATCCCATCCCACGAGAAGTGCTGATTGACATTCAAGCAATTTTGCAGGCACAATAGGAGGCTGTTGTTATTTTGCTCGGATCAGGTTTTCAAGGCGCAACTTGCCCACCTGTACGGCAGTAAGGAAAGTTCTGATGACTTATGCAATTGTCGAAACCGGTGGTAAGCAGGTACGGGTTGAACCAGGCCGCTTCTACGACGTTGAAAAATTAGATGTCGAAGTGGAAGAGACGGTCATTCTTGACCAAGTGATGCTCGTCCGCCATAGCGGTGGAACGGCAGTCGGCCAGCCCCTTGTCGCTGGAGCGTCTGTTCAAACCCGCGTTCTTCAGCACGGCAAAGCCAAAAAAATTCTCGTCTACAAGATGCGCCCCAAGAAAGGCTACCGCCGTCGTAAAGGCCACCGTCAGCAATTTACCCGTCTGATGGTTGAGGCGATCAACTGGAATGACCAAGTCTTCACCGTCGATGCCATCGTAGCGGAACCAAGTTTTGAGAGCGTGGTCGCTGAACCAGCCATCGCTGAATAACTACTACTTAAATAAGGAAGAGAAGTCATGGCACACAAGAAAGGGACAGGCAGTACACGCAACGGGCGCGACTCTAACGCCCAACGCCTCGGTGTCAAGCGCTACGGCGGCGAGAAAGTCAAAGCTGGCAATATCTTGATCCGTCAACGCGGCACCAAGATCCACCCCGGCAAGAATGTTGGCCGTGGCTCCGATGACACCCTCTTTGCTCTCATCGAAGGCGAAGTGAAGTTTGAACGTTTCGGACGCGACCGCAAGAAAGTCAGCGTTTACCCCATCGCGCTTGTCATTCCCCAAGCAGTTGCAGCAGAATAAGTTCCAAGGTTTTTTTCATCAGGAGGCTGGTCCACTGGGCCGGCCTTTTGTTTTTCAACACAGCACTCCTTAGGGAGCATCCACCAGAAATGCCCTGAACCTAATGACTGATAATCATTCTTTTTTTGAATGACCCCGTCCAAAGGGGATAGTTCTTCAAGTGCTCTTAATGTAGTCGGCATAGTCTTAACAATGGGTCTCATAAAATAGTCTCTTGCTTGCCATGGAAAAAGTGCTGATGAAATTGAACCATGGGAGTTAGCCAATAAGACTCAATGTAATTTCGGCAGATTCGATCACTCACGTATAAGAGCTTTCACGCATGAAATTGAAACATGCCACACTCGTACTGGCTGCTACTTTAGTCATTACCAACCTTACCGCTCCTGCCTTCGCAGGACCCGATGATGATGCCCGTTTTCGAGGAAATGGCACGACCCGTAACAACTTAGACCCGATCCAGAATGGTGGATTATTCGCTGATTTACCCACCAACGCCGAGCCAAACTCTGGTTTGCGGATCATGCCTCCGACGAACACCCAGTTGATTCAGGGTCAACGCTTTGACTTGCGCGTCGAAACCCAGATTCCGGCGACTGCAACTGTGGTTCTGAAGAGCCTGACTGTTAACGGAAAAGATATTACTACAAGCTTTACCACCAAGATCACTTCTCAGGGTCTCGGCCTTGAAAGTGGTACCCCAGCGAGTGCCCTACTCTACGGTGCTTCCGCCCGGAACCTCACTTTTTCGACCCCAGGCATCTACGTAGTCGTCGCCACAGTCACTATCGATGGCGTAGATCGGACGATTACGAATACCTATCCAGTTGCAAACTACGCTTTTCGAGGCAACGTCAAGCACGTCGTCGTCTTCTTGGGCGATGCCATGGGTCTACCAGTTCGGACTGCGGCTCGTATCGCTGGAAAGGGCATCTTTGAGGGCCGTCTCAAGGGCAAATTGTTTATGGACAGCATGGACGAGTATGGTTTGGTGGCTACTGCCTCTTACGACTCGATCATCACAGACTCTGCTCCAGGTATGGCCAACTACGTGACTGGCCTCAAGCAACCCAATAACGGCCTCAACGTTTCAGCGGACAATACCCCTGAAACGAATCTTGACAACCCTCGCATTGAAACCCTGTGGGAGTTCATGAAGCGTACCCAAGGTTGGAAGACTGGTGTTGTGACAGATGCTTTTGTCACCGATGCAACCCCAGCCTCCGAAGCTGGCCACACCCGTTCTCGCGGCGACCGCGCGATCATTGCTCAACAATTTCTAGACTATTACGCCGATGGCACAGCTCAGCCAGCTACTGGCTTTGCTGGCCTCAAAGAACTCACCCAGCCCCTCGATGTGATCATGGGTGGTGGCGCAACTGACTGGACTGTCTCGACAAACACGACCCTCCAGACTTTCTATCAGTACGCGTCTGGTGGTCGTACCGCTGCCCAACAAGACTTATTCGTTGTGGCACAAGATCCGACAAAAGTGGCAGCGACGTACTGTGTGGCAAATAACCTCACATCTTTGAATGCCTGCCCCAGCAACAAACCATTGCTAGGTATCTTCACTGGTGAGTTCCGCACGATCTCCAGTGGACTTGGGGGAGATAACATTCCTGGCGTTCTGGATCGTTTGGTCGCTCGCGATCTCGCCAAAATTGGCGGCAAAGATGCCACAAATGCCAGCTTGGGTCTCAATGTTGCACCGCCTCGGGGCACAGGTTGCGGTGCAACGGTCAAAGACTGTTTTGCTGCAGTTCCCTCAAAGCCGGAAATGGTGAGTAAGGCAATCAGCGTTCTCAACACCTTAGCTGGACGGCAGGGGGGCTGGATGTTGATGATCGAGCAGTCTCAGACAGACAAATTGGCCCACCCTCTAGAGTATGAGCGCGTTATCTACGAAGCCCTCGAACTCGATAAGGCTCTGGGTTCGGTTTTGACCGGCACAGCCAACGATGATAGAACCCTGACACTCGTCACAGCAGATCATGCCCAACCTGAGACGATCATCGGCGTTTCTTTGCCTGGATCGATCGTCGCTGGTGGTGCTACTCCACTAGGCAGCTGCTTCACCGCTTCGACTACCTACCCGATTACCCTTGGCAGTGCAGATACAAGTACAGCTACCGGAACCGATGGTGGTACACGCCCTTGCCCACTTCAAGATATTGTCGGCACCTTTAACGATGCGACCTTCCCCACTTATGTCGATGCGAACAACGACGGTTTCCCCGATGACCCAGATGCAACCGTCAAGATCGTGATCGACGATGGTGGCCGCCCGACCTATTCCCAGGACTACCTGACCAACGTCGTGCCTTTGAATCCCTCAGGTTCCAATGCTGCTTTCCCGAACCCAGCGCGGGATCCCAACGGCATCCTGCTCACCGGCAACATGCCAACCCGCAACACCGTGCCGACCCAACCTGCCACAGGTGCAGCCCTCAGCACCTCTTCGGCAAACAAGACCAGTGGCAGCGTCGGCGTTGCTCCCCACTCTGGCGAAGATGTTCCCCTGTCCGCTTCTGGCCCTGGTGCTGACCTCTTTGCTGGTGTGTACGACAACACAGACGTACACGTCCGGATTGCTAACGCCCTGTCCGGTAAGACCAGCCGTCGCTCCCTCAACCAGGGTTCTCGCTACACGGGTGTTCCGTTCACAACCCCAGCTGGTACCAGCCTGACTGGTTTCTAAGCAAGTAAACTTGGGGGCAGGCATTGCTTGCCCCTTTTTCATTGGAATTCTCCCATGCGCACGCTCTTTCTTGCTTTTGCTGTTTTGACTTGTCTTGTCCAATCTGTTCAAGCTGAAACGATCTACGGTCGTGTTTTTGATACCCTCAAGGGCAAAATCTTGCCTAACACGCGGCTAGTTCTGGGGTCTAACCCAAACCAAGAGACAACTTCTGACAGTACAGGCACCTACTGGTTTCGCAATGTCAAACCAGGACCCTACTTGGTACATATCTTTACTGCGGAGCGTGAGGTTGTAGGACGGCTTGTCGTCTACAAAAGCGTGCCGACAACCGTAGCAAATCTTGATTTATCAAAAATTGATGCACCAGACAGTGACGACAACTATTAACAACACGTTTAAATCCCATTTGGATCGCAAGGGGATGGTACAGCGTTCCAAAACCAACTAAAAAACCGCCGACCCGAAGGTCGGCGGTTTTTTAGTTCAGAGAAGGCACCAACTCACGCTTTGGTGCAGCTATCCAGAACCTACGGCTTGCGGCGGAAACCGATCACCGTTGGCTTGGGGGGGCCGAAGGGGGTACCGGTGACGTTGCTCGGCCAGTTGGAGCCACGGGGCAGCGTGCGGGTCTGGTTGTACAGAGTACCGTTCGGGGCAATCATCTCGATGTCGCGAGAGAGAATAGCCGGGTTGTCGGCAGCAGTCTGGGGGGAGACAGGGGTGAACGGCTCGTTGATCGGTGCTTCTTCCGATGGGTGCTGAACTGCAATAAACAGCGTGTTGCCAACGAAGGTCGGGCCGGTCATTTCGCAGCGGGCTGGGCCGGAGGCGAAGGGGACGATCTGGCCAGCGTTCGCCCCGCTTACTGGTACGTAGAACAGCCAGTTGTTGCCGAAGGGGGCAAGTAGGCCGGAAATCGAACCAGTGGCGGTGTGAGAGACCGTCACCGCTTGTGGTTGTAGCGGTTTGCCGTTGACTGTGCTGTAGGCGGCAGTGCTGAAGCCATTGTGGGCTGAGGTACTCATGTCGGTGACCCCCCAGATGTTGCCATCTTGGTCAAACGACAGGTTGTCGAGCGCCGCAAACCCGTCACCGTCTTCACCGCTAGTGGTGTTCACTTCGCCGCCTTGCATGAAACGCTCCCAGCGGAAAGTGGAGCCGGTATTGGTGGTGCTGTCTTCGATGAGCTTGTACAGGCCGCCAAACGACTGGGTGTCAGTAGGACTAGCGGTGTACTTGTTAATGACGAAGATGCGCGAGTCAGGGTAACCATCACCACCTTGAGCACCGTCGGTGTAGGCGATGAACACTTCGCGTGGGTTGTTGGGGTTGATCTCGATGTCCTCGGGGCGGGCACTAGGAGTACCACCAACCAAGTTGGCGGCTGGGTAGCAATCGGCGAGGATAGCACCCTGGCTGGTAAAGTAGTCGCGCAGTTGGGCAACACGGCCCGTGATAGTACCGCCCTTGGTGCGGTAGCTGTCGATGGCAGTCACTTCGTTGAGTGTGGTGATGTTGAACAGACCACCGTCAACTGTCGCACCAGCAACACCGACGCGGCTGGGTACGCGCAGCCTGAGGTTGGGGATGGTGTTGAGTTGCGTGGGTGTCGTCAGACCTTGGGCTGCACCCTGGGCAGACCCAAGCACGGTGGGAGCGATCGGGTTGACCTGGGTGGAAAGAACCAGCGGGATCCAACGGCCAGTACCGTTCGGGTTGAACTGGGCAACAAACAAGGTGCCATCTTCAAGCAACTTGCTGCAGGCATTCTTGAAAGAGGCGTCGGTGAGGAAATCGGCGCGGGCTGGGAAGCGACCCTTGCTGACGTAGCGCCAAGTGTGGCCACCACGGCGGTCGTCACCCATGTAAAGAACCAGGGGCTTACCCACTTCGGAGTAGAAGGCGGCGTTCTCGTGGCGGAAGCGACCGAGGGCAGTGTGTTTGCGTGCCCGGAAGGTGGTCTCCGACTCGTTCGGGATCGCGTTGATCTGTTCGAGGGTTGCAGAATCTGAAATGGTCGGCGATGGACGGGTCATGTCGATCTCGACCATATAGCCATACTTCTCGCCCACCTGACCGAAGAAGGTGCCAGTAGAGGCGTTCAGGAAACTGCTGCCGCTAGCCGGGTCGGTGTAGGTAAACGGTTGTGTTGATGAACCGGAAGGAACCAGATAGCTGGTCTGGCGACCATCGGGAAGGATGTTTTCTTGGACACCGATATAAAAACCGAGCGCCGGGAGGTTGGCGGTGCTCACCACCGGAATACCAGCCTGGAAGTTCTCCTCAGCCGAGAGCACGGTACCCCATGGCGTGTAGGCACCGGAACAGTTGAAGCTGGTGCCGATGATCTTGTTGCCAAGGCCGTCAGTCGAAGTTGGGAAAACGTCGCGGGCGGTCGGGCCAGTGCCGATCAAAAAGTCGAAAGTGCCCTGCTGGTAGGACAACGCACCCCAAGCAGTGATGGTGTTGTAGGGGGTGGTGCTGCTGCCGACCACGCGGTTGTCGGTGCGGAACTGGTTGAGCTTCAGGCCCGACAGACCATGGATACGGCGGTTGGCCGACTTATTGGCGTTGGGGACATACTTGCCATTGGCATCCTTGGTGATGCGAACTACCGAACCGCCAGTGTTGTAAATGAACTCGCCATAACGGAGCGTCTGGTTGTTGACATCCACCGAAAAGCCGATCACGCTCACGAAGGAGGTCTGTGCACCGATCAGCGCAGCAGGAGATTCCGGCACGTACGACGAGATTGGATGACTAACGTACTCGTGGTTCACCCAGAGCAGCCCGTCACTCAAGTCGGCACTCAGTGGTGTGAAGGCGGTGTAGTCGCAGTTGTAGCCGAAGTACTCTTCGTTATTGGGGAACACCTTGTCGCCCCAAGCGATTATCGGGTAGTACTCGAACTCGGGCGAAACGGCAATGTCGTCGAAGAGGGTGTATGAGGTTAGGTTCCCGGCGTTATTGCCCGTGGTACCACCCGTAGGCAGGAAGCTGGTCGTCAGATTTCCAGAGAGCAGATAGCTGTTCTGGGTGTCGTAGATTGGCAGGTTGTGTGGGAGGCGCAAAGGAGTCACCGCGCCATTCAAAAAGGACGAGCCGATCGGCGTTGAGGCAGTAGCACGACCGGGCAGCAGCGAGCCGATAACAGCGGTTCCGGCGGCCACACCAAAAAATTGCAGCAAGGATCTGCGTTTCATCAGTTTAGACATGGGTGTTGTTCTCTCAAGGAATGATAGAAGTTGGGAAGTTAGATACGGGCACGGCGGGAACGAGCACGGCGGGCGGCTACTGTGCCAAACCCGAACAGCAGAATGCCTGCGAATGCAGAGGGTTCCGGCACTGGCGTGATGTTGATTTGCAGGGTGTAGTCGTAATCGGACGCACCGCCACCGGCCACTGGCAAGTTCGCAAAGCTGTTGATGATCGCATCGCGATTTGCATCACCAAAGTCGCCCACCGCAATGCGGAAGGTACCCGATGTCAGTACCAAAAAGTCAGAAATCTGTGGCAGGAGGTCACCGTAGGAGTCGTCATCGGCAGCGAGCAAGTCGCCATTAGGCAGGTAGAAGGCCAGGAACGGATCGTTGGCGAACAGGGCAGTGACACCAGTAATCGCCATCGTCACGCGATCGCCAGCATTGAGGTTGAAGGCGTAGTAGTCAGCAGAGTTGCTATCGGTACGAAAGCCATTGACGGTCAATGTTGTGTCAGTGCTGTTGAGAGATTCGGCGGTACCAAAAGTGTTGTTGGTAGCATCTTCGCTTTCGGTGAACGTAGCTGCCGTGGTAGGAATAGTAGTGAGGAAAAGCGACGCCACAGCAGCAGCGAGCGCTAAGGAAAAGTGAAATGAACGCATTGCTCCTCCAGGAGAATGACAGCAGGTAAGGGCATAGCCGCGACGATGGCAAGCGTTGACACCAGAATGGTAGCAACGATGCCCGTCCGCAGTAAAACTATCACTAAGTCTGTACCATAGAATCCTGGAAATACAGGTTAAGCCCTGGTAAACGAAGAAGGAGAAAACAGGCAAGGGAGCAATAAGAGCTTTCGCATCAAACAGTTTGTATTGTCAGGCAAGTAAGGAGTGCTCAAAAGTCTATAGAGAACATTATCGGAAGCCCATCTAGATCCTCTTGCAACTTGTATACAATAAGACCATCAAC
>JACMLN010000086.1 GCA_014379585.1 Gloeobacterales cyanobacterium ES-bin-313
AGGCCACGATGAAGCAGATGGTGGCACTGAGCAAGGTTGGGATCATGAGTACGCCGAACCAACCGACATAGAAGCGGTTGTTGGTGGAGGTCACCCAATCAGCGAAACGATCCCATAAACCTTGGGATGAACGACGTTCTAAAGTAGCAGTCATGGCAAATGTAATCCAGTGATGAAATATCAGCTTATGTAACAAACTGTAACAGGAATTCAGAATGTTCGTTACATTAAGTCAGTTCAGCATTTCTGATATAGGTTATAGTTTTTGCTTATGTCAAATACAAAGCTTAAATTGGCGGCTTTTCCTTGCCAGCCATGAAGCTGTGCCGAGTCCTTAATGTTGCTGTTCTTGCGTGAGTGTGTCCGAAAAAACGGCACAGTTCCCCACATAAGCGCTCACTTGACTGGATTTATTCGCGTTGAGGCCGATAGATTGGAACAGGCAAAGTGCTCGCTAATCGGCAATCCCGTCTTTGAAGCGGGGGGAATGGTGGAAATTCGCGAGCTACCACGGGATGTTTGAAATGTTTCAGACTCCACGGCCTAATCTAGAGCGTGATCTCTGTATAAAGAGGAGCAAAAAGGTTCAGACTTTCCTCTGCCCAAGGCTTCAAGAAAGGGACAAGATGATCTGTGTCTAAGATTCCAGCTGCACCACCACTGGCATTCTCACCACAGCGACCCCGCTCTAGAACAGTGACAGAGGCACCAGCATCGGCAAGATAGCAGGCCGTGGCGCAACCAATTGCTCCGCCTCCCAAAATGAGTACGTTCATCATGTGCTCATTTGCGAAAAGTTTGTACGGCTTTTTTTGAGATACTCGTAAACACTCGCTCGGGAGATGCCCAATTCTGCCATGACCAAATCGACAGATTGGCGAAAACGGAAGATACCAAGTTGATCCAGTTTATGAATAATCCCGATTTTCTCCTGGCGCGTCAGGGTATGAACCGGTTTGCCAAGATCCTGCAACGCTTTACGCAGGGCAATTGAGGCGAATTCATCTGGGGAGGTGGCAAAGGTCTCCAACTCTGCCAGGTGATTTTGGGGGCTATTGAGATGGGCATCGATCAGATCCCGAGCCAGTCTGAGATTACCAAAGTCCATATTGACGCAGATCGCTCCAATAATGCGTCCACTGTGATCTCTGACCCAGACTGAGGAAGAGAGCAGGGGCAGACCTGCTGGCGTTCGCGTTGGATAGAGCAGATAATCTGCCTGAAATCGATTGACATTCTCGGGCAAGAATTCAGGATCTGGAGCTGGAGAGCCAATGGTGCGATCCGTGAGATTGCCGCTGATTGCGACGACTGTGTGCTCAGGATCGCGTAGATCGTGAACGACGACTTCGCAGTGTTTTCCGACCGTCACTGCCACCGCCTTTGCCACCCGCCTAAGCAAATCAAAGACCTGTTCGATCTGTCCCTCAGAAAACACCTTTGCTTTCTCCCTTGACTGAATCTCCTTCCAAGTTTAGACTAATTTTCTAGATATAGACTTTCTGTCTAAATTTTAGTGAGGCTTGGTCTCGATGTCTAAAAAATCTTTCGCGTTCTGTTTGGCCTTGTTTAGTGCGTTTGGTGGGCTGATGCCGCTCCCCAGCATGGCTGCCGAAGTCTACGATCTCGTCATTCGGAATGGCCAGATAGTCGATGGCAGTGGCAATCCCTGGTTTTGGGGGGATGTGGCGGTTCAAGGGGATCAAATTGTCAAAGTTGGCAAACTCGGTGACTACAAGGCTACGCGCACCATTGAAGCCAAAGGTCTTGTGGTTGCACCAGGATTTATCGACATGCTTGGCCAATCGGCCTACACCCTGCTCATCGATCCCCGTGCCGAATCGAAGATCTTTCAAGGGATCACCACTGAAATCACCGGGGAAGGAGAATCGGTTGCACCCGCCAACGATTACACTCTGGTTTCTGTAGCACGAGAAGTGTCACCCTACGGACTGAAGGCAGATTTTCGCACCCTCGATCAGTATTTTCGCTATCTAGAGAAACATCCCCCAGGGATCAACTTGGCCACCTACGTCGGCGCTGGGCAAGTGCGCAAATACGTCCTCCACGACGATGATCGCCCACCCACACAAGCCGAACTCGATCAAATGCGCACTTTAGTCGCCCAACAGATGGAGCAAGGAGCCATCGGGATCAGCACTGCTTTGCTCTATGCTCCCGGTAGCTATGCCAAGACCGAGGAGTTGATCGAACTATCTAAAGTCGTTGCGCGCTACGGCGGCATTTATGCTTCGCACATGCGAGATGAAAGCGACAAGATCCTCGACTCGATCGACGAAGTGATTCGCATTGGCAAATCAGCCAACTTGCCTGTGGAGATCTTTCACCTCAAGATGGCAGGAAAGCAAAACTGGGGGCGCATGGAGGAGGCCTTGAAAAAAATCAATGAAGCACGCAAAGCCGGTGTCGATATTACTGCAGATCAGTATCCCTATATCGCCTCTGGAACATCGCTCGCTGCGACAATACCCAACGAACTTTTTGAAGGTGGTAACGAAAAATTGATCGTCCGACTCAAAGATCCAGCGATGCGCAAACAACTCAAAACGCGACTCAACACTCCTTCCAAAACCTGGGAGAATCTTTACTTAAATGCAGGAAAAGGTAAGGGCATCTTCCTAGTCGGTATTGGCAACCCACAACTGAAGAAATATCAGGGTAAGTTTCTCTCCGAAGTGGCGGCATTGCGTGGTCAAGCGGACGAACTTGATACTTTGTTTGACCTCTTGATTGAGAGCAAAAACCAGGTCTTCTCAATGTACTTCGAGATGAATGAGAACGATGTCCGTTTAGCCATGAAACAGCCCTGGCTATCGTTCTGTACAGACGCTGAAGCAACGGCAACCTCAGGCGTTTTAAGTGATGTCGATAGTTTCAATCATCCTCGCGCCTTTGGCAGTTTTTCCAAGATTCTCGGACTGTATGTTCGTGAAACGGAGATTATGACACTTGAAGAAGCGATTCGGCGGATGACAGCCATGCCTGCCGAACGGATGCATCTTGAAGGTCGTGGTCTACTGAAAGCTGGAAACTATGCAGATATCGCCATTTTTGACCCTCAAAAAATTGGGGATCGCGCAACTTTTGCCAAAGCAAAACAGTTGCCTGTGGGCATGGAATATGTCTTGGTCAACGGACAGTTAGTACTTGCTGAAGGCAAACTGACCAATGCCCTTCCTGGTCGTCCTTTACGGGGCCCAGGTTACAAAGTACAGGAGAAATGATTGTGGACGGCACAGCGGTGATTCTCTGCGATGGATTATATGCATCGGCAGATGGCAAAACAGCCCATGGTCTGGTGCGTGAAACAGGCCGCTACAAGGTTGTGGCAGTGATCGATGCACCAACGGCTGGAAAGGATGCAGGCACAGTACTAGATGGCAAGTTCAGAGGCATTCCAATCTATGAGAGCCTTTCGGGTATCTCCGAAAAACCTGACTACTGCATTGTCGGGATTGCCACCCATGGGGGGCGATTGACTGATTCCCTGAGAAAGCAACTCCATGAGGCACTCATAGCTGGAATGCATATCGTCAATGGCTTGCACGAATATGCCATCGATGACCCGGTTCTCGTTGAAGCAGCAAAGACCTCCGGTGTGACGATCACAGACATTCGCAGGTCAAAGCCGAAGTCCGATCTTCATTTTTGGACTGGCGAAATCACAAAGCTTGGCATTCCAACTATTGCAGTCCTCGGTACGGACTGCGCTCTCGGTAAACGGACGACCAGTCGGTTTTTGTTGGAAGCCTGTAACCGCGCTGACATCTCCACACAACTCATTTTTACGGGTCAGACTGGCTGGCTCCAGGGTGCTCCCTGTGGCTTTGTGCTGGATTCCATTCCCAACGACTTTGTCAGTGGTGAACTCGAACACGCCATTCTTGAATGTGCCGAACAGTTTTCGCCTGAACTGATCTTGTTGGAAGGTCAATCGAGCCTTCGCAATCCCTCCGGCCCTTGTGGTGCAGAGTTTCTGCTCTCCGGCTGTGCGCGGGGGGTGATTCTTCAACACGCTCCAGGCCGTACCTACTTCGATGGCTTTGAAGAACTCGGTTACCGCATTCCACCGATTCAAGAAGAGATTGCCCTCGTCCGTTTATATGGATCAGAAGTCCTCGGAATCACGCTGAATGGCTCGGGATTGAACGAGGCAGAACTGATCGCCTTTCAGCAACAGTACGAAGCAGAGCTAGGTTTGCCTGTGGTGCTCCCACTCAAAGAAGGCGTTGCGGGTCTCATCCCAGCCATTCAGCAATTTATGCAAGGGAATCGAAACTGATGAAAATTACAGCAGCCCATGCCTGGGTCGAATCCTTCGCTCTGTCCCGTCCCTACACCATTGCCTTCAAGTTCATCGACCGCGTTGAGAATGTCATTGTTCGACTAGAAACGGCTTCTGGTCTCGTGGGTTTGGGCGCTGGCTCACCAGAAGCCTACGTCACCGGAGAAACCATCGAAGCGTGTCAAGCCGTTCTCGTTGATGGCGCTCTCGATTGGTTGATTGGTCAAGACATCAGCGAGTTGGCGGGATTGTGTAAGCAAGTGCAGGCGCGAATGCCCAAACAGCCTGCTGCCCGCGCTGCTGTAGACATGGCTCTCTACGACTTGCTCGCCCAGCATTTGGGTCAACCGCTTGTTCGCCTTCTCGGTCAAGAACACACCAGCTTGCCCACGTCGATCACCATTGGGATCATGCCTTTGGCGGAAATGCTGACTGAAGCGGAAGAGCATTTAGGGCGGGGATTTCGGATATTGAAAGTCAAAATCGGACTTTCCCTCGAAGAAGATATCGAAAAGCTCACGAAGCTCCGCGAAAAAGTCGGCTCAGAGATTCTGATTCGGGTTGATCCCAATCAGGGATACACCGCGCAGCAGGTTGAACAATTTATTGATCAAACCATCCATCTGGATCTAGAATTTCTCGAACAGCCAATGCCTGCTAGCGAGATTGCTGAACTTCGGGCGCTACCTGAAGTCATTCGTCAACAGATTGCCTTAGATGAAAGCCTGCTCGACGAATATGATGCTTTGAACTTACTGATGCCTACCCCAGTCTGTGGCATTTTCAACATCAAACTGATGAAATGTGGCGGCATTACTCCAGCTCTACGGATTGCTACTCTGGCTGAAATGGCAGGGATTAAATTGATGTGGGGCTGTATGGATGAAAGTATCATCAGCATCACTGCCGCCCTGCACGCAGCTTTCGCATCGAGCGCTACTCGGTATCTCGATTTGGATGGAAGCTTAGATTTAGCCCGCGATATTGTCACAGGAGGTTTTGTTTTGGAAGAAGGATATCTCTCGATTCGGGATCTTCCTGG
>JACMLN010000087.1 GCA_014379585.1 Gloeobacterales cyanobacterium ES-bin-313
ATCCTTGCTACGCCTGTCTTTGCCAAAGATCTCGATCCGCTGGTGGAAGTGACCAAACTCACTCCGACCATTCGCTTGGACATGCGCTACGCAACCCCAGACAATTTTTTGCATCGGGCTGTCTACAGTAAGCCGACTTGCTTGCTGCACAAAAGTGTCGCGGATCGTCTCGCACTGGCGCAGAAACGTTTGGCAGTTCAAGGTTACGGTCTTAAACTCTGGGATTGCTACCGTCCCCATGCCGTCCAGGTTGAAATGTGGGCATTGGTTCCCGATGACCGCTACGTTGCGGATCCAAAGAAAGGATCTCGACACAATCGAGGCGCAGCCGTCGATTTAACCCTTGTGGATACCCAGGGACAAGATCTTGAAATGCCGACAGCGTTCGACGATTTCACGGAAAAAGCTGCCCGTGCTTCCAAGAGCGCCTGGACACCTCAAGCCCAACAGCACTACGAAATTCTCAACGCAGCGATGAGCAATGAAGCATTTTCGCCCTTGCCCAGCGAATGGTGGCACTACGATGCTCCGGCCTGGGAACGCTTCGCTATTCTTGACAAACCGCTTTAAAGAAGGGTGTGAGTAGCGTGTTGCCACAGAGAGACACGTAGCTTATGCCGTCGAAGTTTCCTGGATGGGCTGCGATAGCATCTGCCTGCCGACGAGCAACACGCAACTCACACCCCAAAGACTAGCCTTCGATCCGTTCTTTGTACTCTTCTGACGAGATCGTGTCTTCTAGTTCTTCAGCGTCTGCAAGGCTGATCTTCAGCAACCAGCCATCGCCGTAAGGATCTGCTCCGATGATCGTCGGATCGTCTACCACTTTGTCATTTACTGCCAAAACTTTGCCAGAAATGGGTGCATAAAGTTCTTCGACTGCTTTGACGGACTCGATAGACCCGAAGCTATCCCCGCGACTGAGTACTTCTCCCTGTTCGGGCAAAGCCACAAAGACAATGTCGCCGAGCTGATCGACAGCATAGGAAGTCACACCGACAACAACGGTATCGCCTTCGATGCGCAGGTATTCGTGGGAATCAAGGTATTTGAGGTCTTCTGGGTATTCAAGGGCCATTTTTCTGCAGTCCTTATGCGGGGTTTGCGCTTTGCACCTAACGGATTGTATCGCAAGGGCGGATTCACTTGCTCAAAGAGCGATAAAAGGGTCGTTTAACGACGATTGCAGGGATCTGTTTGCCACGAATTTCGATATCAAAAACTGTACCGACGGCTGAAAGGGCAGTCGGAACGTAGCCAAGACCGATGGGGCGATTGATCGTTGGCGGTAGCGTACCACTCGTGACCACACCGATTGGTTCACCTGCAAGGGTAATTGGATAGCCGTGACGAGCGATCTGCCGAGATTGCACCTCGAAACCGACGAGGCGCTTCGCAGTCCCTGCTGCCTTTTGGGCGCGGAGGACTTCGTGGCCGATAAATTCAGGTTTTTGCCAATCGATCACCCAGCCCAAAGAAGCCTCCAGAGGCGTCGTCGTTTCGTCCATATCCTGCCCGTAGAGGTGCATTGCCGCCTCAAGGCGCAAAGTGTCTCGCGCCCCTAGACCACAGGGCACAACGCCAAGCGCCAAAAAAGTCTCCCAGAGTTTTAGCCCAGTCTCCACTGGCACCATGATCTCGAAGCCGTCTTCCCCGGTGTATCCGGTTCTGGCAATAAAGGCAGAACCGCCCAGGAGTTCTGTGGTCACAAAAGCAAAGCGGCCAAGACGGCCAAGATCCACAGACACCAGTTTTTGCAGGACTTCGACAGCTTGCGGGCCTTGCAGGGCGATCAAGATCTGATTGTCGGTGTCGTCTGTAAAACTTACACCACTTAGGTGCGCTTCTAGCCAGAGCCGGTCTTTCGTGCAGGTGGCTCCATTGACGATCACCACCCACTGTTCGGGGGACTGACAGTAGAAGATCACATCGTCGATGATCCCCGCTTCAGGATTGATAAGGACTGTGTACTGAGCTTGTCCCGGCTCTAGCTTCGCCAAATTGGAGGGAACAAGAGACTGCAGCTGCTCTAAAATATCCGTGCCCTCAAGCCGAAATTTACCCATGTGTGAGATGTCGAACATGCCTACTTGGGTGCGTACTGCACTGTGCTCGGCGCTCAGGCCACTGTACTGTACGGGCATATCCCAGCCGCCAAAAGGAACCATTCTGGCTCCAAGCTTGCCGTGGGCGGCAAATAAGGGAGTGCGTTTATTTTTAGTCATGATGATTCGTTGAGGGATTGGGTGGATGCCCATGGCAAATATCCTAGTACGCCCACGAGATCCGATACATTGAATTTGACCTTGAAGGACTGAGTGTGAACTTCTATTTCTTCGCCCAAACAACCGCTGAAGACATCTTTGCCAACATTGACCCTGGCCCACTCTTCTTGATTGCTGCCTCCGGCCTGTCTGTTTTGACCAGTGGCCTCGCCCTACAACGAACTCTGCTAGTCATTCTCAATCAACCTGTAGCGCAGCGAGATCAGCGGATTCTTTATTTTCCTTATCTCGGCATCTTTGCAGGTGCAGTAGTTGGCATTGGCAGCGTCCCTTTGATTTTCACGATTTCAGGCATCATTACCTACCCCATCGCTTTTTTCCTGGGACTCTTTATCGCCGTCAGTATTTGGCAGCAATTCATTCGTAAAGTGCTCGAAGTGCCCACTGAGAGGCTGTTTCGCCGCCAAAATCCAGAAAATTTCCAATAAAAAAGGGCCAGTATAGGGGGTTGAGAGAACTGACCCTGAAGCAACACCTTCGTTAGGCTTCAAGTTATCACCAATCCTTCGGAATGCAAAGCTATATTCAAGACTTTTGGGCGGATTCGCGTAGAAATATGTTATGCATCGTTGACATCTTTTGGGTGCTTGTATGGAGAAGGGCGCTACGCCTTAAATACTGAAATTGGCAAATAGCTACTCAAACTACTCCGACTGAGGAATTTACAGGGTAAGATACACTGGTATAGTTTGATACATCATCTACAGACGAAGTCATTTCTGCGCCTCGTTTAAAAGGGCACTGAGGTTTACATGGTACAGGCATTACGCTATTCGATCAGCGGCATTCGCTCGGAGGTTCGCTACCTCCTCGAATCAGACAAATTACATCGTGGTCAGCCCGTAAAGGCGCTCAGCCACTTCTTTCCAGTCTGCGATTGGCAAGGAATCTGTGAAGAGTTAGAGCTGTGCGATATCCAGCCCCAAGACCCCCTTACGGATCTGCTCGGTCCTGAAGAGTGGCCCAACGACTAAGCAACCATTTGCACAGTAAAAAAGGGGGGATCGCTGGATCCCCCCTTTTTTTTTGGGTAGAAAGTGACTCTCTAGCGACGATGAGCGTGGACAACGATTTCAGGGAGCGTGTCGATCCCATCACCTTGACGCGCATGAACCACAATTTCAGGAAGTGTTGCAACATCACCGGTCGGCACCTGGCTCACCTGCCGGATCACAAAAATGCCTGTGAGGACAAGCATCACAAACAAAAATGCTTGAATCAACGGTTCAACCGAGAGCACTGGGTTGGGGATCGCTCTGATCGGGATTGCGTTACTGGCCATAAACTATTTCCTCGTGTTTTGGTTCTTCAACGTATAAAGAACTCAGACTAATTGATAGTACCAGACTCAATTATTTTTACTCTTTATCCCTTAACAAATCGATTAACTTCGTAGTTTCTTCGGGACGAACAAGACTATTGACGCAAAGAATCGCGGAGGCCACGACAGCGGGAACACCGATGCCAGGGATTGTACTATCCCCCACTCGGTAGAGTCCTTGAATAGGGGTGCCTGAGCCAGGAAATTTGCCGATTTCGGCCATGCGTGCTGGGCCATAGGTGCCTCGGTAGCGACGCAGGTAACGTGCATGGGTTAAGGGTGTGCCGATCAAGTCAAGAACAATCCGGGAGCGCAGGTCAGGAATGATCCGTTCTAAGGCGCAGTAGAGGGGTGCTGAACGCTCAAGTTTACGGTTTTCGTAGTCTCCATCGCGCCGCCAAGGAGCGAAGGGTTCAAGGCTGTAGACATGGACGACATGATGGCCTGGAGGAGCAAGGCTGGAGTCCCAGACACTGGGGATCGAAATCATACAGGTGTTGCCTGGTTGGCTAAGTTCACCGGAACCGATCACAACATGATGGCCACTCAGCCCTTCAAGACCTTGGCTCTGAATCCCAAGGTGCAGATGCATAAAACTATCGACAGCCGGAGTACTGAGATTTCGACCCTGAAACTGAGGGGGCAGGAGGTCGGTATAGGTATTCCAGAGGCTGGCATTGGAGATCACGATCTTGGCTGGGATCACTTCGCCATCTTTGAGGCGAACCCCCGTTGCTCTGCCTGAGGAGAGGCAAATTTCGGCTACATGGCTACTAAGGCGCAATCTCCCCCCGAAACGTTCTAGACCGCGAACGAGGGCATCAACCAAGGCTCCACCACCACCTAGGGGGTAATCAACCACTGAATTGGCTCGTTCCCCCAACATAAAAGCGACTTCTGGAGCGACGGTTTGGTGCGCAGTCAAACCGGAAAGCAAAAAGCATTCGAGGTTGATGAGGCGACGCACCCAGGGATCGCGCACATCTCGCTCAAGGATTTGGCCTGCAGAACTTTGCAAGTTGCCAACGAGAGGCAAAAGTTTGAGAGTGGGGCCAAGATAGCCACTCAGTAAAGTGCCAATCAACCCAAGATCACCCCGCAGCGCCAACAGCGGAATACTTCTGAGTGCCTCGTACATAGGCAGCATACGTTCTTCAAAGCGGCGATATTCCTTTGCACCCTGAGGAGTAATTTCCGCAATCGCCTCTTGATAGCGTTGGGAGTTGCCGTGGACTGGAAAAGTTACCCGCTCAAAGTGGTAGTGGGCAAACGGATCGTAGGGAACTGCTTTGATCGATTCACCGAGAAGGGCAAGGACTTGCCGCAGGGGGTTGAGGCTCTTGGGATCGCTGAGTCCGCAGTGAAAAGAAGGTCCAGAGTCAAAGTGAAATCCTTCACGGACAAAGCTATGACCTGCACCACCAGGGATGCTATGACTTTCCAAAATGAGTACTTTTCTGCCGTAGCGCGCTAGGAGTGCCCCCGCAGTCAGGCCACCAAAACCACTTCCGATCACTACTGCGTCGTAGGTCATCGCTCGTTGCCGCTAGGACTCCTCCGGTAGGTCACAAACCCGGTCTAACAAAGAACGCAACTGCACCCGTGGCAACTGGGGAAAGTTTCCAGCTTGCTCCATTTTTTGCAAGATCTCGTAGAGTTCGTGGCGGGTAGTGGGCAGGGATTCCATGTAGTAACCCTCCCGTAGCCATTCGTGCAAATCTTCCAGACACTGGAGGAGACTGAGTAGCTCGACTGTATCCCCGGCATGTTTGTCAGCATTCTCGATGATTGCATCACAGATTTTTTTTAACGCTGGTGGGAGGTCATTGATAAAGTTTGGCTGTGCTCTCATGGGTAGGTAGAATTGTCTCGTTGTCCTGGGAAGTTTAACGCTTCGTGGTGCTCTACGTGGATCATTCGCCTGAATTTTTGCTCGATTTGGCTTGCCGAACTGCCTGGGGGGCTGCCGATGTCCTCCTCAAACATTATCAGTCCCCCATGGAGGTTCGCGAAAAAGTGGATGGTCCCGTGACCGCTGCTGACCTTGACGCGGATCGCTATATTCTTGAAACCCTCAAAGCTGACTGTGGTGAAGAAACCTTCGCGTATCTCAGTGAAGAGACCTTGGGAGGGAACGAACGCTTCACACGGCCTTTGGTTTGGGTGATCGACCCCTTAGACGGCACCAGGGATTTTATTGACGGCACCGGTGAATTCGCCGTGCATATTGCCCTTGTCGAAGCTGGTCAGCCGATTTTGGGGGCAGTCGCTTGGCCTGTGCGCAAGCGGGTCTACGCTGCGCGTTTGGGGGCTGGAGCGTTTGTTGAAGATCCAGAAGGCCAACGTTTGCCACTGCGGGTCAACCCCGTTGATACCCTTGAAGGTTGCCGCACCATCGTCAGTCGCACCCACCGAGACTGGCGGCTGGACGCACTATTGGCCAAGATTCCAAAGGCATCCCAGATTGTCCGGGGTGGATTGGGCTGCAAACTCTGCTCGATTGCCGGGGGAGAAGCGGAGATCTATATCGGTCTATCGGGAAAGACAGCCCCACGGGATTGGGATCTGGCGGCTCCTCAAATTGTCCTCAGCGAAGCTGGGGGAAGGGTCAGTCGGTTCGACGGTACTCCACTGAGCTACAACCGCGAAGATACGAACCTCTGGGGAGGACTGATTGCCACCAACGGCATCACCCACGATCGATGGAGTGCTTTGCTGCCTGGAGTTCTCGAAGAAGTTGAAAAAAGTTAAAAAAAAGTCCGGCAAATGCCTCTCACAGCCGGACTTGAGGGAGTTCAGAAATGGTCGTCTCTGAACTCCCTGTAGATATAGTGTCTACCGATTCAAACCGCGTAGTTTAAAGCAATCATGAATCCTATATAGGTACACAGTAAAGTTTGACTGTGTTAGGATTCGGCACGGCAAAGCAGCAGGGCAAGGCATTGATTGATTCCAAGGGAAAGCTTTTTGGCAAAGTCAATATCATCGATGCACTCGTGGTACTCGCCTTGCTGCTTGGGATTGGCGCTTTTGTTTTTTTGCGAACAGGCACCTCGAAGCAGATTTCGCAAGTGACTGCTCCAGTCGAAATCGACATGATCATCCGCTCTTTAAGTGTTGGCGATCCCAAGGTTTTTGAAGTGGGCAAAGAGACTTCGGTGGTGATCCGCAACCAACCGGCAGGGAACTTAAAAATTTTGAACGTCAAAACGCTCCCGCATCAAGTCACCTTGGTGGTGAACGGTGCCGTCAAAACTGTGGCTGACCCCAGCGATCCCTACGGCAAAGATTTTGTCCTCACCCTTGGGGGAACCGCAACGGTGACGAACGATGGCTTGGTGATTGGCCGTGTCAAGGCTAAGATTGGAACCCCCGTCGAAATCGAAGGGTACAAGTATATTCTCAAGGGCAGCATCGTCGATGTGCGCAAGCAGGCTGCACCTTAACCCTCAAGAACGCAAGCGTTTTTGACACTTGCGACTCTCTCCAGGGAAAGAGATACTTGATGTAGAGATTTGTGAACCGTCAGGACAAGATGGCCAAAGATTTTTATGAATTGTTGAGTGTCAGCCGCGATGCTTCTCCGGAAGATATCAAGCGGGCCTACCGCAAGTTAGCCCTGAAGTACCACCCTGATGTCAACAAAGAGCCAGGGGCAGAAGACCATTTCAAGGATCTATCCCGCGCCTACGAGGTGCTCTCGGACGCAGATCAGCGTGCCAATTACGACCGCTACGGCGAGGCCGGACTGGGTGGCGGCCAAGGTGGTGTTCCCGGTGGTGGCTTTGGTGCCAGCGATTTCTCGGACATCTTTGAAAGTTTTTTCGGTGGGTTTACCGGGGCTGGTTCGGCGACTAGTGGACGGCGCGGTGGACCGAGCCGTGGCGAAGATCTGCGCTTCGACTTAACACTGGATTTTAAAGAGGCCGTCTTTGGCTGCGAAAAAGAGATCAATATTGCCCACCTGATTACCTGCGACACCTGTCGCGGTTCTGGCACCCGTCCTGGCTCTGGACCAGTCACTTGCCGCACCTGCACTGGTTCAGGCCAAGTTCGCACAGCGAGGCGAACACCATTTGGGGTCTTTACCCAAGTTGCAGCCTGCCCAACTTGCGCTGGCCGTGGCGAAGTGATCGAAAATCCTTGCTCAACCTGTAGCGGCCAAGGCCGTGTCCAAAAAACCAACGCGATCAAAGTAACGATCCCGCCAGGTGTGGATGCAGGGAATCGCCTCAGGGTGAGCAACGAGGGCGACGCGGGAACCCGTGGTGGCCCACGGGGCGATCTCTATATTTATCTAGGTATTCGCAACCATCCGATCTTCCGGCGCGAAGGACAAAGCGTCTACTCCACGGTTCAAATCAGCTACTTGCAGGCAATTCTTGGGGGAGATGTCAGCGTCGAAACCGTCGATGGTCCACATACCTTGATGATTCATGCGGGAACACAACCAGGAACGATCATCACCCTTGATGGCAAGGGCATTCCACGAGTCGGCAATCCCATGCGTCGTGGAGACCATTTTATTGAAGTGCAAGTGATGATCCCAACCAAGATCTCTGGCGAAGAGAGGGAATCTTTGGAAAAGTTGGCACGCATTCGCAACGAGAAGACCGGCAAAAAAGAAGGCATCGAAGGAATCATCGATGGCATCGGCAGCTTCTTCAAGGGATAGGACATGATCCTGGCTGGCCTTGTCCTAGCACAGGAAGCCAACTACTATCGCGTGCGCCTACTTTCGGAAGGAACCGAGCTGCTCTGTACCCGCCGTGCCCGCCTCAAAAAAACGGGTCAATCGGTCTACGTCGGCGACAAAGTCGAAGTTGTGGAAGTCGATTGGCAAAGTCACCGTGGAGCAATCAACCTTGTCGAACCACGGGACACGTTGCTCCATAAACCACCGATTGCCAATTGCACCGGGGTCTTAGTCGTTTTTGCCCTTTCGGAACCACCCTTTGATCCGGTTCAGTTGAGTCGATTTCTCGTCAATATTGAGACGGAACAACTAAAAGCCACAGTCTGCCTCACCAAGGCTGATGCTGTCTGCGAATCTGTGATTCAGGTGATTGGAAAGCAAGTGCAATCTTGGAATTACGCAACCATCCCAGTCAGTGTCGAGACACAAATCGGGCTAGCGGAACTTTTACAAGTATTAGGTCAAGGGGTCTACGTACTCGCTGGGCCTTCCGGCGCGGGAAAATCTAGCCTCTTGAATGCCCTCAGACCGAGTCTCGATCTACGCACTGGCAACATCTCCGATCGTATGGGGCGCGGCAAACATACGACCCGCCACGTCGAACTTTTTTCGATTGGTAACGATATTTTGGTCGCCGATGCCCCTGGATTTAGCCAACTCGAACTTACCTGCAAACCAGAAAGCTTGGCAAACTGCTTTCCGGAATTTCGGCCCCATTTAGGTACTTGTCAATTTCGCAACTGTTTACATCAAGAAGAACCAGGTTGTGCCATTCAATCTGCCCATCTCGAGCGCTATTCGATCTATCGCACTTTTTTGGAAGAAGTAATCACTCATACAGCTCTGAAGCAGCAGAACACGGATCCCGATGCCGCGTTGAAAGGCCAAGGCCAGCAACGTCGCAGCGGAAAAGCAACAACAATTCCAAGATTAGCCAGTCAACTGCGTACCCCCTCTCGCCGCACAGCCAAGCAAGATTTACGGCAATGGGACGGAATTGAAGAAGACGAATAGCTCCAAATACATCCAGTTTTCAGAGAATCAGGACGCAGTCAAGCAGCTTTGGGAGCTAAAAATCAAACCAAAATGCGCTCACGCTTTTCCGGTATTGAGCCACCGAGAAACTTTGTCTAAAAAGCTTGGTTTCTCAGAGACAACTGGCACAGGCACCCGAAAAGCAACCAATGCTTCGCAATCTGGGCATTTAATATCTGCCCCAGCACAGTCCAAGGGTTCTGGGAAACGAGGAAGATGCTTTCCTTGAGGTGGATAACAAACAATCGCATGCTTAAAACGCATTCTTGCACCACAACTTGGACAAGGACCGAGGTGACGCTCCTGGCAAGAAAGCACTTCTTTAACAAAGTAGGCCATTTCATTTACCAAACATAGGGAGTCTAAAAGCAAAGCAGAGGAATCCTTGACGACTCCTCTGCTTTGGCGAATTCTGGCGTTATTCTTGCTGCTGCTGTTGAGAAGTCATGATCACACCATCTTGATTGACCCTTACAGGAGTGGGCAAGCCACCACTAAAAGATGCTTCAGGATCGGGATAGCCCCAGATGCCCATTTCAGGCACATCGAGACCAGCCAATTCAATCTCTGGAGCAACCCGTAGCCCCACCAGTGCATCGGCAACCTTGAAGAATATGAAAGATGCGACAAAGACGACGACTGCAATGACGATTGCATCAATGAACTGAGCAATCAGTTGGCTAGAGTCACCCATGAGGATGCCCTTCACCGTGCCTTTGACACCGTTCAAGCCATCGCCGTAGGTACCATCAGCAAAGATGCCTGTGGCAATCAGTCCCCAGCAACCGTTGCAGAAGTGCACCGCAATTGCACCGACAGGATCGTCAATCTTGAGTTTGCGTTCGATGGTCAATCCAGCATCACAAACCCAACCACCAGCCAAGATGCCAATAATCGCAGCTTGGGTTGGATTTACAAAGGCGCAAGGGGCAGTAATGGCAACAAGACCAGCCAACACACCATTGACCGAGTATCCCGGATCCGGTTTGCCTTCAAAGATCCACATGCGGAACATGGCAGCAATACCGCCAAATCCACCAGCGATCATCGTCGTGACGGCAACGTTGGCAATGCGCAAGTCCGTAGCACCGAAAGTCGAACCGGGGTTAAATCCAAACCAGCCGAAGAAGAGAATAATCGTACCAAGAATGGCCAAGGGCATATTGTGGCCAGGAATGGCTCGGACTTCGCCATTGGGGCCGTACTTGCCGATCCGTGGCCCGATGGCCAGAGCACCAGCGAGGGCAACCGCCCCACCGATCTCGTGGACGACTCCAGAGCCAGCAAAGTCAACAGCACCGTGGCCGAGTTGCCACCTGACTCCCATGTCGGCGAGCCAACCACCCCCCCAAACCCAGTTGCCTACGATTGGATAGATAAACATGCTGACCCAAAGACCCATCAGCAAAAAGCCTTTCCAGGTGATTCGCTCAGACGTTGATCCCGTTGGGATTGTCGCAGCAGTGTCCATGAACACCATCTGAAACAAAAAGAAAGTCAAGACAGAGACATCGTAGAAGTCTCCCCCTAAGAAAAACCCTTTGGTTCCGATTAGATCGAATCCGCCAATGCTCCATTCGCCTGTTGCCCAGGACAGACCAGCAGTGTCACCAAGTGTTGCAGTTGAGCCGAGGCCGCCAAACATGAAGGCGAATC
Organism: Gloeobacterales cyanobacterium ES-bin-313; assembly: GCA_014379585.1. GTDB lineage: Bacteria > Cyanobacteriota > Cyanobacteriia > Gloeobacterales > Gloeobacteraceae > JACMLN01. The sequence goes on from JACMLN010000087.1 coordinate 10,994, forward strand.
CACAGATATACCAGCCCACCACACCAATACAGAACACCATCAAGTTCATGGTCATCGTGTGCGCTGCGTTCTTAGCACGGCAAAAACCGACTTCAACCAGGGCAAAACCTGCCTGCATGAAGAAGACCATGAAGCCCGTGACCAACATCCAGACCATATTAATTGCGGCACGATCGTTGATGGTCAACTTGTACATTTCGCCAAAGGCCGACTTCACCGCCGGATCAGTCACTCCCTTCAGGACATCGTCGATCACCAAAGGATTTGAGTTCGCAGTGGAATAGGCACTCGCTGCTCCTGTTGGGTCACCACCCACAGGATGGGCAGGCGGCGGATCTGCTGCGCCTGCAATCTGGGTAAAGCCTGTGCCAAACACAAGCAAGAAGGCAAGCAAAACTCCAAAAATTGGAATTCGCTGCCACCATTTTCGATTATTCATTCTTTCCTCCCCTCCCTCATTTTGGAGTTGCAGCATCAGCTTTGTTTTTAATTGCAAAGCCACGCTTCGATACTTCTGCAGAAGCTGGGAACTTCATTTTTTTTGTCTTTTTCACTGGTAGCTTCACAGAGGATTGTGGGCGGGTAAAGAAAGCTTTCCAGGCCGTCCGAAAATCTAGATTTGACCAGTCAAAACGAGCATCTTCTGTTAAGATTTCCCGCCTCAATTTCCAGAAGCGAGGAATGTTTCGAATACTCAGAAATAGAAGTAGCAGTCCCGGCAAAAACATCGGTGCCGAAAGCCCCATCATGTTTAGCCGTTCTTTACTTGCCATTCCAAGTAGTAACAAAATAGCTCCAGCGATTGCACAAGCAATAGTGCTCGCACCGAGAACTATCAGAATGGAACTGCGCTGCGCTCTAGATAGTTGCAATGGCCCCCCGTCACTCTGAAGGAAGTATCGATGGTTCAGTTAAACAACAGCGCTAAGATTACAGTGTATAAAATGTTACATGCTGCAATTCGCAACGCAATCTTTGCATACCCTCAAGATTTACTCAAACAAAAAAGACGTGACTATGAGCCCCGTCTTTTTGCGTGTCGCGCTTTATAGAACTTAAACAGAGCGACCCTTTAACCACCACAAAGCAACCACAGCTGGACCAGCCAGCATGATCACAACCAGCAAAGCAAGACTAATAAGTGTATTCATGGCGTAAACCTCCTGATCCACTCTCTATTCTACGGCCAACACTGGACTGTTGTTCAGGAACTTTACGTTGTTGCGCTAGGTAGGAACTCCACGTTGTTTCGCTAGGATGGGGAGGCGTGTCTACCAGGAAGTAAAACTGTGCTCAGTCTCGATATTTTAGAAGCAGAAACCCAGCGCCTTGGTCGTGCCCTGTTGATAGCAGCGCGGGACAGCCGCAGCTCTTTTTTTGAGCGCAGTTTTTGGGATGAAAAACTTCTGGAATGGTCCATGGCGGATGATGCTTTGCGGATTCAGCTTTTTCGGTTTATCGATTGCTTACCTGCCTTAAGTACCAATCGAGAAGTAGCAGCGCACCTGCAAGAGTATCTCGGTTCAGTGAATCTCCCAGGCCCGCTTCAAAAAGTGTTGGATTTCGCAGATCCTGGCTCCCCAGCCGCTGCTTTGGCCACTGTCGGACTCCGCCAGGGCATTTCACAGATGGCTCGCCGCTTTATTTGCGGCGACAACCTCAAAGCGGCAATCAAAACCTTGGAGAAAATGCGCTCTAACGGAATGACTTTTTCTATCGATCTCCTAGGTGAGGCAGTTGTCTCAGAAGCCGAAGCGGAGATCTATCAAAAGCGCTACTTAGATCTGATCGAACAGTTGCATGGTGCCACCCAGCGTTGGTCCGTCAACGAAAAACTAGATCGTACCGACGGCCAATCCCTGCCCCGCGTCCACTGCGCCCTCAAACTCACTTCTTTATATAGCCAATTCGACGCTATCGACCCAGAAACAACTAGCCGAATCGTCAAAGACCGGGTTCGACCGATTTTCTTAAAGGCCAAAGAATTAGGAGCTTTCGTCCACATCGACATGGAGCAGTCTCAGCACAAAGATCTGATTCTCCAGATCTTCAAAGAAATCTTGATGGAGCCAGAACTGAGAGAGTGGACAGATACAGGGATTTGCCTGCAAGCGTACTTGCGTTCTGCCTATCAAGATGCCCAAGGCGTGATCGCCTGGGCTAAAGAGCGTGGCTTTCCCGTCACGGTACGCCTCGTCAAGGGAGCCTACTGGGATGGTGAGGTGATCCGTGCTGCTCAACAGCGCTGGCCTTTGCCCGTGTTTAGTCGTAAAGCCGATACTGATGCCCAGTACGAACGGGTCATGCAGCTGCTTTTCGAAAATCATCAACATATCCATATTGCTGTCGCGAGCCATAACGCCCGGACGGTTGCCCAAGCAATTGCGCTGTCCCGCCAGTTTCAAGTCTCCAAGCGCGGTTTTGAAGTGCAGATGCTCTACGGGATGGCCGATGCGCTTAAAGCCAGTGTCGTTGCCCAAGGGGAACGATTGCGGGTCTACTCACCCTACGGCGATCTGCTACCTGGCATGGCCTACTTGATCCGGCGCTTGCTGGAAAATACGGCCAATTCTTCTTTCTTGCGCCAGAGCATCAGCCCTGACAGCGATGCAGCCAAACTGCTTGCCTCCCCTGGGACGCTGAACCAATCGGCACCACCAGTTTTGGCGATCCCCGGTTTTCGCAATATTCCCGATCAAGATTTCACGATTCCTGGTGAGCAAGAAAAACTGGCTCAGGCATTGAAAAGTGTCCGCAGCCAATTTGGAAAAGTCTACAACCCTGTGATCGCTGGTAAACCGCAGACGGGTTTGGAGCAGATCTCGGTCTACAATCCCGCCGATCCGAATATCTATCTCGGGGCATGGGGAAAAGCAACGGTTGTACAGGCAGATCTTGCGGTGAATGCGGCGCGCAACGCTTGGAATACCTGGCGACACACTTCTAGTCAAGAACGATCTCAGTACCTCCACAAAGTAGCTGATCTCCTCGAAACCCAGCGCGCTACCCTCACAGCCTGGATCATCTACGAAGTCGGTAAACCCTGGCGCGATGCAGACGCAGATGTTTCTGAAGCGATCGACTTCTGCCGCTACTACGGCGAGCAAATGGTCAAATTAGAAACCCAAGGCCAGAACCGCGACCTTCCTGGGGAGACAAACCATTACCGCTATCG
>JACMLN010000001.1 GCA_014379585.1 Gloeobacterales cyanobacterium ES-bin-313
AAAATCTCTCAAATGCAGACAGATATCGTTGCGGGTGTTTCTCACGATCTCAAAACACCCCTGGCTGGAATTAGTGCTTCAGCTCAATTACTTACTTCCGGACGGGCTAATACACCAGAAGAAGTTAAAGAGTTCTCAGGCTATATTCTCAACGAAGCGAAGCGCTTAACAGCAGTTGTTGAAAAAGTGCTGACTCTCGCTAAATTAGAGACGCAACAAGTAGCGATGCATCCAGAAGCAATCAGTATTGTTTGCTTGGTGGATCAAGCGATTGAGTCAGTACGAAGTGCTTTCCCAAAAGCAACGATTGTGCGGGGCAATATCCCTGATGATAATGTCTCTGGGGATTTCCAAGGATTGGCGACGGTATTAGTGAACTTGATCGACAATGCGGTGCGCTACAGCAATGCTGAGGCACCATGGGTACAGGTTGATGCGGAATGGAATACCCACGGTGAAAAGCGGGATTTGCATCTTAGAGTTCGCGATCGAGGCGTTGGTATTCCGGTTGAAGAGCAATCCTATATCTTCCAGAAATTCTATCGGGTGCAGCAAGGTATGGTCTGTGACACCGAAGGCACAGGTCTGGGATTAGCAATTGCTTCTGAAATCATCCGCGCCCACCATGGCTCGATTCAAGTTGAGAGTCAGCCCGGTTTTGGTAGTGTCTTTACTGTGGTACTCCCCTATGAACGACCCAATTTTAGTCATTGAGGACGACGAAACCCTCGGTCAAGTCCTCCGCAAAACCTTAGAGTCCGAGGGTTACAAAGTCTTGCTCGCCCGAGATGGGAGGACGGGACTTGAGATGGCCCAGCAAACAACCCTTGAGATGATCGTCTTGGATTTGATGTTGCCTCGATTGAGCGGATTGGAAGTCTGCCAACGATTGCGTCAAGAGAATATTCAAACGCCGATTATTATGCTGACGGCGAGGGGATTGGACACCGATAAAATCTTCGGGTTGCGCCTTGGAGCCGATGATTACTTGACGAAACCTTTTAATATTGACGAATTACTCGCCCGCATCGAAGCAATTCGTCGTCGTGCCAGTCGAACAACGCTGGCCCAACATCTCTGCATCGGTGACTTGGAGATCGACTTTGCGCGGATGAGTATCTGTAAAAAGAAAGTACGATTGGATCTCTCTTCACGGGAGTTTCAAGTGCTCGAATGTCTGATTCGCTCCGCTGGCCATACAGTCGAACGCGATAAAATTTATCAAGACGTTTGGGGTTACGATACTGCTGTGACAAACCGCACCATCGATTTTCATATTGCTCGTCTGCGCCACAAGCTCGAAGAGAATCCGAAAGAGCCTGAGTATATTCTGACGGTTCACGGAGCTGGCTATCGCTTTGTGATGCCGGAACAATGATGGCCTTCCAATCTAGATCAAGACACCGCTATACGATCGGTGAACAACAGGTTCCGAGTGTGACAACCATTCTGGCTGCGACGCGTCCTGTGGAGACGGTTGAAGCCTTGGTCGCCTGGGGTGAGCGCGTCGGTGTGGAGACAGCCGAGCGGATTCGTACCCAATCTGCGGATCGTGGAACCCTGCTTCATCAGTTAGTTGAACAGTACCTTTTAGGCGAACCTGTGGATCGTGCTTTGATTGCCGAGGTTCGTCCTTGGTGGCTCTCCATCGAACCCGTGCTCCAGAGAATCAGTGAAATCAAACTGATGGAAATGCCCGTATATCATCCACTCTTGGGCTATGCAGGGACACCGGATCTCGTTGCCAATTTCAGTTTGGGTACCGCCAACCAGCGTTTAACCCTGGTGGATTGGAAATCCGCTGATAAAGAAAAGCGTGCAGATTGGCTTAGTGACTATCCGATTCAACTTGCCGCCTACTGTGGTGCCCTGCGGCAAACCCACAGTTTGCGTATCGAACAGGGGATGATCGTTCTGGCACATCCCCTTGGCCCAGCCCAAGTATTTCGCTTTGACCGCCAACAACTCAGTACCCATTGGCAAGCCTGGTTAAAGCGCCTCCAACAGTTCTGGCAGATGAGCGAAGGTCATCCTCTTGCAGCAGATGTTCTGCACTATCTTTCGCTCATGTCTGTTAAACGCCTGTATACAAACAACCCTCTAGAAGGAAAAGAAGAATGACAATACCTGGTGCATCGATTATTCCAAGTGGTGGTAGTGTCGAGGAACATGTCAAGCAACTAGACAAATAAGTCTCCCAATCAAAGAGAGCATCGAGCATCTGCAGAATGCACTTGATCTAGCTGTGCCAAGGTGGGGGCAAAGGCTGTGTCCACACCGGAAAATCGCGCTTTGGATGCTTTGCACGGGAGAGCATATCGGCCAGAGGCTTGCCTTCAAGAAGGTGCTGTTTGACCAGTAAAGGGACTTCGCGCTCTTGAACCCGGTCATACCAGATCTCCTGTCGGGCAGCACTTTGCAGAATCATCAACATCGGCCCATTGCCACACTGCCCCAAGCATCCCGTCTCCTGGATCGCGACTTGCTCAGTCATTCCCTGAGCGGCAATTTCCTGCTTGAGAGCTTGAAGCACTTGCGTACTCCCATCTCGGCGGCAGGTACGATTTTGGCAAGCAAAAATTTGAATTGGGGTTTGCATCAATGGCTGATTTGGAGGATAAGTCCAATCTGACACATGCCATTGCCAAATACTGCGATCAAGAAGCGAGATTCAAGAACGCTCCGAAACCAAAAAGAAGGGAAAGCAAGTACATGTGAGGCCTAACTTAGCAATGCCCTAAAGCTGTCTGGAGGATTGGATCCACTTCAGCATCCCATGGAACGCCTCCAAGAAACTTTTTTGGGAAAATCCACCTCAAAACATCCGAAGTCTTTGAGTCGAACTTTTGCCAAAAGATATAGATTAGACGAAAAACGAAAAGCTAATATCTATGAATAACGCAAAGAAGTAGTTTTTACGACAGTTAATTTAGCCTCAAAAGTATAGGCTGAACTCAATAATAATCGTTTTAAGGCAATGTCTAACTTATCGCAACCTGCTCAGGAATGTCCGCGTTGCAAGAGTGAGTATATCCGTCGGTCGCAAAGAAGACTTTGGGAACATCCTTTGACCTGGTTTGGGTTTCTTCCTTTTCGCTGCACAGGCTGTGGGGGGCGATTTTTTAGTAAAAGTATTTCATTATCCAATCTTTCCGAAAACTCTCAATAGCGTCATCTTTTGTGCAATCTCGCTGGAATGGGTGTTCCCCAACCAGTCACCTAACATGGTGAGACCGTCATTTCACTTGTGGCTGACTCTGTCGAGATGAAGCTTTTTTGTCAGTTGTTCGAAGATGTGAATAAGATACTGCTGACTATGCCCTTTCGCGAATGAGAAAACCTTCTGGATCTGAAAAAAATGCGTCCTCGTCAACAGCTTGGTGTCGAAGCAGCGCTGAAAGTCACCACAGAGATTGGCCGCTTCTCGATCTACTCTGGGGCGGGTAAAGGTAAATCCGCCGCTGCTCTCGGTGTCGTTCTGCGCTCATTCGGACTCGGAGTGGCCAGCAATCAAAAACATCGAGTCGCCTTAGTACGTTTTTTGAAGGGGGCTGATCGGGCCTACGACGAGGATGCTGCCATTGATGCAATCAGGCAACGCTATCCTCACCTGCTCGATACGGTCAGGTTCGGGCGTTCTGAATACTTTGGGGTAGAAGAAATTGTCGAGAGTGACAAAGAAGAAGCGGTTCGTGGCTGGCAAGTAGCCACAGGAATGCTCCTCAGTGGACTCTACAAAGTTGTCGTTCTCGATGAACTCAATCCGGTCATTGACCTCGGTCTTCTCGATGTCAAAGATGTTCTCTCTATCCTCAAACAGCGACCCAATCATGTAGAAGTGATCATCACCGGACGTTCACCCCACCCAGATCTCGTTGCTATTGCTGAACTTCACTCAGAACACAACCCTCATTTTCTGACTAGCAGTACCCAAGAAACTCCAATCACTGGTTTGCATTTAACCATAGGCCCTGGCAAGGGCAAATCGACAACTGCCCTTGGTTACGCACTTCGCTCTGTGGGGCGCGCTTTCGCAGGAACCGATACCAGAGCCGTCAAAATTATCCAATTTCTCAAAGGGGGAGCATTTGGTTCCTACACAGAAGATGCTGCTTTAGCTGCACTCCAAGACATCGGCCCTGGTCTGGTTGAGCATGAACGTTACGGACGACCCGTGATTATCTTCAAACGCCTGCCCGCTGGCGTCGATCCCTCGCAACTCAGGCAACCCATCGACTATGCCTATGCCCTCTCCGCTTTTTACAGTGCAATTGAAGCGATCAAGTCTGGCAACTACCAGATGGTCATTCTGGACGAGATTCTGCCTGTATTCGATCTCGACCTCCTACCCGACGGCCCGCAACAACTCCTTGATGCCCTCGAAAGTAAAAGTCTAACCACCGCCCCAGGGGGCTATCTTCGGGGCGCAGTTCATCTCACGGGTCGCTGCTGGGAGGAAAATCCTCAGACCCAAAAGCTTCTCCGTGCCTGTGATTCCTGTACTTACATTGAAGGACACAAGCACTACTTCAATCATGATCGCGACAGCCGCGCCCCTGGCATCGATCTGTAGCTTTTCGCGTAAAGCATCGCGCCCTAAGGGCCAATTTGCAAAGTGGTTAGTTGCTGCTCAGAAGTCTTGCCCAAAGATGATCTCAGCGCCAGCCACCCGCAATGCATACTTTGGCACTGAATGGCTCTGTGTGCCTAACTTCCCTGGAATCTAGAGCCAGCTTTACAGATGAGTTCTAAAAATTCCGTGATGTTGCTAAACAACTATGCGAACTTTTTAATTTTGTCATTTGAATACAGACTATATTATAAAAGTTTCCTATCATCTTAATCATCCCTACAACCCATTCCTGCACTTGCATATCAACTAGTTTGAAACAAATTGCTGCTGTCGGTTTTTGCGTAGCTGGCGATCAAGTTTTCAACCGCGGTTGAACGGGAGAGCATCATGGAATTTTTTAGCTATGTGGGTTGGATCATTAAGACGAAAGCAGTCGATAACGAATTCAAGCAGAGATGACCGATCCTTGCAGTAACTCCAGATGTGAAGCGTCAAATCAGATTTTATCGAGGCAGATCATGAGTTCAGTTCTCGTAGTTGTGGCAGATGGGGCCAAAGCCCGCTATTTCACATCGGAAGTAAAGGAACTTGCCCAGGGTGAAATCGGCTCCTATTTGCTTGAAGATGCGTCATTAGTAAACCCAGATCAGATGGAAGAGGGAAAAGAACTCTGGTCAGGTCCAGAAAGTCAAGCTGGGCATTATCGACAGGGAAGAAGTACGGCGCATAGTTATGATGATCACCGACAAGATCATGAGCTTGAATATGAACGGCGTTTTGCGCGATCCATCACTGAGCAGATTCTGCTGCGAACCCATACTCACCCATTACAACGCCTTGTAGTCATCGCTGAACCTCGACTTTTAGGGCTTTTGCGGGAAGTCCTGATTCCCAAATTGCCCAAAGCTTTAGAACTTACCGAGATCGACAAGAATCTCTGTCACCTCAGACCTGATGAATTGTATGAATACTTGACAAAAAGATCTCTCTTAGTGCATGTCTAAGAATGCTCTCGCTTTCACGAGTGCTATTACTTGAAGAATCTCCGAAGCCTCCATTCGAGATACGCCGGAAAATAGCTATTAGTGCGATTGTATGGTTTACTGTCAAGAAAATCCACGGACTACGTTGACCTTTTTTACCTAGCGCCAGATGTTTGCTTGCATGTCTCGTCTAAGTTCATCGCAGGATACTGACTACTTGCTCTAACCGTGGCTGACCGAAGCGAGTCCAGGCACTGCCTCCTCGCAAGAATAGCTCCATGAACCGAATCGTCGTGCCGTCGGTTCGGTTCCAACCAGAACTGCCGGGGGCAAAGGCGAGGGTACCTTCCGCTACCTTAAAACTGCCGTCTGTGTAGACTGCGTCGCTGACCACGTCGCCCACCCGCACAACCAGTTTGCTGCCCACCTCCAGATCGATACTGGAATGGACGATGGTCGTCTTTAGATTGCCGAAGCCATCCACCCAGGCGAGTTGATTATCTGGTATCGGCGGGAGGCTCTGCCGATCCAAAGCGTCGCCAAGAAGCTCCAGCTTTTGCTGGGCAATCTCGCTGGCAGCTATCGGAAAGATATCGCGGGAACGGAACTGCGATCCCGCCCGTGCCACGTTGATCGTTCGTAGGGAAAGAGCGTGCTCTTTGATAAACGAGAGCGTAAAGCCCGCGTAGACACCGACCACTTGGATCCCATTCGGGAGTAGGGCATAGACCAATCCTTCGCCTTCATTGTCGCGGCGACCCTGACGATCATCGCGGCGCGGCGCACAGTTGTGATAGATGAGGGTGTCTTTGGGAGCCAAATTGAGGCCGAGTTGGGCAACCCAGAAACCAGTGGCTAGGGTGCTGAATGCCGGTACCGAAAGTGGGACAATTTGCGCATTTTCGAGGTAGAAGTGCAGACGCTGACTTACTTCCGAGAAAGCCGGATCCCCCACGCCATAATCTGCAATTAAGTGAACAAGCATGTCTGGCCTCAGAAGGAATCTGGTCTCTTCAGGCCACCTCACCTTCTCCCGGAAGCTGTACGGTTGTCAATCATCCGAAGGTGACTTGTTTTTCTGGCTCACTTTCTTTTAGCGAATGATCCCCTTCGACGGCTACATCCCCCTCCCCTGCTTGCAGATCGCTTTTAAGCCTGGGCAAAGCCTGCCAATCTTCTCTGATAATCACAGAAACGGATCGAAGTCAAATTAGCGGATAATGCCCACGTGAAGTCGGGGGCCAACGAGAACCTCGACGACCCCAGGTTTTATTTTTTTGTGGAATGGATTAAAAGATGGCGAACGGCACCAAAGGGCAGGGGCAGGCCCCGCCCTCTGGACTCCCGCCCCCGTGGGGGACAGAAGCCTGTCCCCCACACCCCCTTGGCAACTTTAGTGGCTTGATGCTGAGTGATACCGGGCTGCGCAGACTTTGTCTCACGTTGCGGTGGGAGGCGTGACTTGCACAGTTTGTGGACTGGCGGCACGGTTGGTATGACGCTGCGCGTCCCAAGCTCATGGCGCTACGCGTGATGGTGCATGGCCAACTGGTCTTGGAAGTCCGTCGAAATTGGGTGGAGGCTGGCTGGCATAGGCCAGAGGTGTGGGAGGTGAGTCTTACGGGCTTGCAAAGGTTTCTCTTTGGACTGATCGTGGACAAAGCAAAGACAGAGAAATCGATGGCAATTCGAGGAATATGTCCGTGCAGAATCGGGGCCCGACGAGAACTTCGCCGACCCCATTGGTATATTTCGTTGTTTGTCATGGGCGAAAGTCTCAGCTACGCCCTTTGGTTACATGCTGAGATTCAGGAAGTTTAGAATCATGCCAGTTCGGGGCATTAGTTACGCCAACGTTTATCTGCTCTTAAAGGGCTTGAGCGAGGAACAAAGATCACATCTAGATGCCAAAGTAAATTGTCCAATGGTCTACGATAGAGTTCAGCCAGATCATACAAAAGAAAATCATACTCTGCAAGAAAAGTGATGACCTCATGTGCTAGGCTTGAGCTTTTGTGAATATCCAATAAATTGATCTGAACTTGAATAGCAGAGAAGGAGTGGAGTGAATTTGCCGCACCTTTTGCTATCGACAAAAGTGCTAAACTTCACCGCTGAGACGCCTGTTGTTTAAGACTGTAACGCCAGTCCTGAAAAGGTTTTTCGACAACCCGATAGAATACGTAGCAGACTGAGATCGTTATCAGCCAGCCAACAAGATGTAGAAGTAAATAATAAGGGCTTTTAAGTTCTATATACCGATTTCCCAAATTTATAACTCTGCCAAGAATGGGAACATGGAGCAAATAAAGAGAATAGGACATCGTGCCTAAGTGTTTGAGCCAACTAAGTGTTCGCATCTTTGCTAGTCTATTGTCCCATATATAAAGCAAGCACAAGCTGCAAGCAATCATAGAGCTAAAGCTTAGGGTACTCCACTGTAGATGTTCAACAAAGCCAAGAAAGCCAAAAAAGATAATGAAGGCTAACAGGAAATAGCTCTTAATCCGCTCTGTATCCCAAAAATGAAGAACGAGAAATGCGAGAATTCCACAGTAAAACTCTGGCCATAAATTAATTACAGTGCCGAAAGATTGGAGTGGTTCAAACTTACAGGCTATTGTAAAAACAAATGAGACAAAAAACAAAAGATAATCATGGAGTATAAATTTTTGGCTTAACACTTTTCGAAAAAAACCTTGAGGTAAGAAGAGTTTATATTCGCTATCAATCAGCTTACTTGAAAACTCTTGACTATGTATACGCTGATAAGCATCATAAAGTAAGGCAACCAATAAATAAAACCCAACTTCAACAGCAAGGCTCCAGTACACTACAACATAAGGTTCAACATGCAAGTAAGGCTGAATCAAAAATATATTTGCAATCCAATCAGTTAAAGAATTTGGCAAATTGTCTAGTAGCTTTGTGTGGTTGAGTGGAATAGCAATTATCGAAATTGCCACTGTCGCTAAAATTGAACTCCAATATGTCGGGAGAATACGTAGAAATCGGTCACCTAAAAATTGGAATGAAGTTTGTTGTTTTCTGAGAAGACTATGAGCATTGGCAGCAACACAGTAACCGCTTATAACAAAGAAAATATGTACACCGAGCCAGCCGGGGTTTGCTAGAAACTTAATAATTTGGGTGGCAAAACTCTGCTCAACGGAGTAAACCGTGGCAAAACTATGGAAAGTCATTACCCACAAGGCTGAGAAGCCACGCCAAAGATCGAGGGTTTTATATCGCGAACTTTTAAATGTTGGTGCCACTCTTTCATGTCCAACATCTTTTGTAATTTTTTTTTGGTTCACTTATGGCTAGGCCATAGTTTCTTACTTACAAAATTTCGAACTAGTCCAGTATTTGCTTCGGTTAAACTGGCAATAAATCCAGCATAAAGAAGGATCACTAGAGAAATTCCGAGGTGATAAATTATTGCCCGAGAGTCTGGTTGCCATTTTTGGCTCGGACTTGCTGTACCAAAAATAGCTATCAAGAAATTCAATACTGGAGCGTGAACCAGATAAGTTGTACACGAAAAACTTGCAAGCTGCAATGACAATTTTCGCCAAAGTGTCATTTGATTTTGACACGGGTTGTAGTTTGTCGCAAGATAAATACTCGATGCGAAAAACAGAGCACTAATTAAGTCTGAAGCAAATTCAGTAAGTTGCATAGGGAGGTGAGATTGCAACCTAGCGAAGCTTGAAGGAATGGCTATAATTATGAACAGTAAAATTGGTGTCAATGGTTCTAATAAAGTTCGCAGTTTCTTTGATAGTGGAGGAAGAAAAATGGGGACGGAGCCAAGCAACCAGATCAAAAAGTAAAGTGCAATCTGAGAACCTATAAACCACAGACAAACAACAAACAAAGACAAAAGTAAAAATTTGGTTACTAGCTTTCTTTCTACAATTGCAATCACTAAAAATGGGAATAGCAGGTAATACCAAAATTCATTGCACAGACTCCAGAGCGGATAATTCGATCCGTATGATGACACTACAATCGTCTGGAGAAAGAAAATATTGCCGAAAAAAGTTAGAAAGCTCAAATCTAATAGACTATGACTACTTCTCAAAGAAGCAAAGTTATCCCAGAAAAATGTTAATAAAAGGCACGGAATAAGTACAACTTCTAACCTAGTTATCCGGTTCAGCAAGTATTCTTTCCATGACCATCTTTGCTCAGTTACTGCTTTAAGTACGCTACGCGATATCAAGAAGCCACTAAGAACAAAAACATTAATACTGGCTGACGACCAAAGCCTGTCAAAAAATAAAACAAAGTCGTAGTTAGGTTGTTTTCAATAGTAAGATTCTGATAAGCGACAAAAAAACTGTTTTTGACATGATGCACAAGAACAAATATAGCAGCCAGTCCACGAAATAGATCTAGTAAAGCTGAAGAGTGCTGGTTTAGGTTGGCTAGATTCAATTTCATAAAATAAGCTAAATCTTCTTAGCTATAAGCATTGAGGGTTTTTCAACCAGATTATAAAGAATTTTAGCTGCAATCAGACATGTGGCTAAAACCACTAAATCATAGAAGATATGAAGTGGTAGAAATTCAATCCAAAGCCCTGTTCGAAATTGGAGTAGAAGATAGCAACCGATAGGAACGTGAGAAAGATATAAACTGTAAGAGGCTTCCCCAACCTGACTAAACCAGTTCTCTCTAGTAATTTTTTTCTCTGAATCATTTAATGAAAATAAAATTGAGAAGTACGATAAAGAGGCCACAACAAGAGAAACAGGTGGCTGCTTTAAAAGAATTCCTAAAATGCTTAATATAAACAAAGATATTGATTCAGCTCGATTTCCTCGATTCAGTTCATTCAAGCTTGCTCCTAATGAGAAAAACGAGAACTGATTTAACACAAAAAAGTAATGCTCAGAGCCTGGAATCACACTTAAAAATGCAAAGATATAAAGAGTTGGTAACCTCATCCGCTTGTTTAACAATGAAATACTTACGATCAAGTAGAAAATGACTTCGTAAGTTAAAGTCCAATAGACCCAGTTAATAGTTGGAATCGAGGATGCAGGATTGGTCATGAGGAGGATAGTCGCAATCCAAGCCGGAAAACTACTCGGAAGGACGGTGACATCATTTACTCCTATCGTAAGCTTCTTAATGGCACATACTGATAAAACGAGAATAATACTAAAAATATAGGGTGGATAAATGCGAAAGAAACGCTTTCCAAAAAAGCTTAAGGCTGAATTTGATCGAGCAGCTGCAAGTTGAATACAATAACCACTGACAATAAAAAAGACAGGAACCCCCATCCAGCCAAATTTGGCAAAGGACTGATAAAAGTTATTTTGAAAGGGAATGGGTTCGTTAAGGTGAAAAATGACAACTGCTATACAAGATATTCCACGCAATGTATCCAACCAATAGTTTCTGCTCTCTACTTTCATTTACCCTTTTATATAAAGCGCTGAGTTTATGTGAATTATTGAATGATGTATTCTGGTTCAGAGCCCTCTTGAAGTACCCATTTATAAACCTGATACATTTTCTGGGTAATCGTTGGCCAAGCATAACTTTTTTCAACAAGTTGCCTTCCCTGTTCTCCCATCGCAATGCGAGAAGCTTGAGATAGTTGAAGTCCCTCTTGCAAAGTTTCTAGAAGGCTGGTTTCTGAATTTTCAATCCACCAGCCGCAGGAATGAGTAACTAATTCTTTCCATGGAGTTCCATGGGTGGTAATCACTGGCACTTGATATGACAACGCTTCGGCAATGGCGATGCCAAAGTTTTCTGAGAAAGATGGCAATACAAAGAGGTCTGCATTTGAAAACGCAGCGGCTTTATCTTCTCCGCGCAACATGCCTGTGAAGGTGACGCGATCCTCTAGGCGAAGTTGGCTAACTTGAGCCTGCAAACTGGGCTGATAGCCGTCGAGATCAGGGCCAGCAATCAGGAGATGCCAATCAGGAAATTTTGCTGCAAGTTTGCTCCAGCATTGCATAAGTGCTGGAAGTCCTTTCTTTGGATGGAGGCGGGACAAAAATAGTAGCCATCGCCGATTGCGTAACAGCGGGAATCGATGTTCTAGACGCTGGCGCAACTGAGGTCGGTCAAGATCCAGAGAAGGAAGATCGACACCGTTTGGAATTAAGGCTATCGGCTGTTTGAATCCGAGAGCACGGATGGATTGTGCTTCGGCCTCAGATGTTGCATGAAATAGATGGGCAGATGATAAGTTAGTTTTCTCGAAGGACTGCCAAGCTATTGTTTTCTTCCAGCGAGCACGTTGGATTGACCAAGGCTCAAGCATGCCCCGTGGAGAAATAATCAAAGGCACTTTGTTTTGCTTTGCGGCAAGTCGAGCATACAAGTTAGGCTGCATCCACAATCCATGGTTGTGAATTAGATCTAAATTGGCGGCGAATGTATCAAGTTCTTTAGCAAGTTGCGGTGAGTATCCGCGAAAAAAGCGGGTTATCAACGGTGCTGGAAAACTGTGGAGCTGCACATTCTGAGGGATCTGTTGCTTGCCTAGATGTGTATAGTCAAGGGTGAATAGATGGCAGAAAGTATTCTGAACTGCCAATTCTTGAGTGAGGCGCGTGACGGAAAGCGCTGGGCCGCCTGTTTTTTCGTTAATGCTGGCAACAACATGACCGCATCGCAGTATTGGCATTTCAGTCTGGGGCGAACGATGGTCGGAATTAGGAGAGGCAGCGGAAGATTCAAAAATGGCCATCGGCCTCGCAAAGAAATTGACTTAGGCGTTCGCGAAATCGGGAAAATCCATAGGTCTGAATGACAGATTCCCGCAGGCGCTCAGGTTGATAGATCAGTGGGTGACGATGCTCTTTATTCAAGATGAGTAAAAGATTTTTCCCGATCTGCTCAAAATCTTCGGGATCGACTAAAACACCAAAATCGCCAAAGTGTAATGCATCGACGGAGCCATCTTTGTTACCCGCTAAGACAGGTTTACCAGAAGAGAGGGCTTCTAAAAAGACGATGCCAAAGCCCTCACCACAACTGGGCATGGTAAACACATCGCAGAGGTTGTAGTAGTCAGGTAGTTCTTCGTCCGACACGAAACCAAGGAGAATAACGTTCTCTTGAAGACCGAGATCGCGAATCATTTGCTTTACGCGCTCCATGTCTGGCCCCTTACCGCCAATTAAGTAGCGCACATTGGGTAACTGGGAACGGATGGCAGTGAGGCAACGCAATATCTGATCGTACCCCTTGTAGGCTTCACTGCCCTCCAAACGAGTAACTGTGAAGATCACCGGTTGGGAAGGTGTTAGATGATGGCGATCCAATAGATATTTGGGTTTTGGGCCTATCTGAAAGCGTTCGGGATTAAAGGTGTTCGGTAGAACAGCGACGTTTTCTGGATGGAGATTCTGTTCTTTTAGTAAGCGATTGCGGGTATAGGTGCTGACGGCAAGAATGCGATCGGCATGGTGGAGGGCTCTCTGCAATTCCGGGTCTTCAATATTCCAAGATTCAATGCCGTGAGCGACAGTCCAGTAAGGAATATCTAGCCATTTTTTCAGATAGTAAGCAGCCAAACAGAAGTGTAGATGGGTCGTTATGATGAGAGCCGGCCTTGTCTTAAATGCGCGGATGAATAAGCTACTGGCAAATGCAACTGTCCGTGCCGGTTGCGGCCAGTCCCCACCGCAGTGATAGTGGGTCACTGGCAAGGATGGCACACCGCTGCGGCAATCATTTTTTATGAATAGTTCAAGGTTTGCCTGAGGTAGGGCATCGCACAATGCTTGTAGAAAAAACTGTGAGAAGACCTGGATTCCCCCCCGGTAGTCATACATTCCAGGAGTCCAAAGATGCAGACTATTGGTCATTTCTATGTGAAAAAATTTTTGAATTTCTCAAGTGTATCCCTAGCGCGCAAGTATGGTTTTCTCCAGGCTGCCCCAAATCGGGAAGGCGAACATGACTGGAGCAAACCCGAATTTTCGTTCAGCAATGCCACACGTCTAGAAGCTTCAGCAATTCAGGGGGGAACTCACACACTTACTTAACCCCTGGCTGGGCTTTAAACGGGATCTCAACCCTCACTTTAATGAGAACAGCAGGGTTGCCCGAATAGATTTTCATCGGTTCAAGGCTTTGGGTAGCGACACTGCCCAAAGTCAGCACAGCGCCACGACCAACAGTCACTCCTGGCCCGACACAACTCCGCGCAGCCAACCAACTCCCCGTTTCAATATGAATCGGGGCAGTGATAAGCGAAAATTCAGATTTGCTCCAGTCATGATTGCCTGTGCAGAGGTAGACCTGCTGCGAGATGCAGACGTGGCTTTCGATGGAAATTTGGGCCACATTGTCGATCCAGGCATTCTCACCCAGCCAGACATAATCCCCAAGGGTCAACCGCCAAGGAAATTTGATGCGCACCCCTGGTTTAATCCGCACCCCAGTCCCAATCTGGGCACCGAAGCTGCGGAGCAACTGCACTTTCATCGCTGAAAACGGCAGCAGCCTGCTCTCGGTCATAGGACTTCCCAGAAAATACCAGAGTAATTGCTTCCAGAGAGGCGCTCCAGGGGTGTACTTCCCGACGCTATAGAGGTCTAGTTGCATACTTTCAGGAGAGCGGCTCCCTGAGTTGCTCGGCATTCTTTGCGATGCGCATCTGTTGATGCTCGATTAAATAGAGAGAGAGTAAAATTTCGGCCAAAACACGTTGCAAGGTGTAATACCAACCAGCCCAGCCAGCAAACAAACAACCACGAATAAATAGACAGTACAAAAGGACTATAAGTGGAGCCAAAATCCGTGTTTTTCGTAGCCGATCAGCCAAACTGAGCGAACTGTCAGGAATACTGTTCAATTTTTCGACTTCAAGAGCCATATAGCGCGCTTGAGACTGAAGCCAGCGCCCTAAAGGCTTTCGATCATCATGATTAATGAAGCCGTCCAACATATTCGACTTCCCACTCACTTGCAACAGCTGAGTATGGCCGTCATTAATATAGGTCGCACAATCCCGCCGAAATAAAGCTACACGAGGAGGCAAAAGACTCCCCGGAAGGGGAGAACCAAAAACACAGTAGCGAAACCGGATTGAAAAAGCGTCAATATTAGAGTTGGGTTTGAGATTCTGCAGTTCTTCGATTAATTCATCACTTAGCACATAGTCTGCATCTAGGGAAAGAACCCAGGGGGTTATAACCATGTGAAGACCGTAATTCCATTGACTGCCATGGGTATCAAAATGGCGTTGAAAAACTTGAACTACAGGATAGGAATTGGCAATTTCTAAAGTCTGATCTGTGCTGTAGCTATCGATGATAATAATCCGTTTAGCCCAGTACAACTTTTCCAAAGTTCGCCGAAGATTTGGTGCCTCGTTAAAAGTCAGAATGAGTGGAGTGATCAACTCAGTCATGGTTTTGCTTGCCAGTACTGCTTGTCTCTAATATCTTTTCAAATTCTTCAAGGTACTGTTTGGCGATTGAAGCATAACTAAATCGCTGAGCCGTATATATTGCACCAGAGCGCAACTGCTCGGCAGATTCAAGTGCTTGAATTAATCGCATCGCAAGGTTATTAACGGCCTCCTTTGAGCGATGATCGAAGCTAAAGCCATTAACGCCTTCTTCAAGATAATCCTTAAAACACATTAAATCAGAGACGACAACTGGCAAGCCACTTGCCATGGCTTCTAGTGGTGCAACACCAAATGCTTCACCCAGTTCAGCGGTTGAGGGATAGCAAAAAATACCCGCACTACGATAGACGGCAGCCAACTCATCAGCTTCAAAAATAGGCTCAGTAAAGTCTACCTGAAGTCCATTCGCCATTTTTTTCAGTTTGTTTAAGTAAGTTTCTCCACCTCCACCTTGGTTATCTTTCCATGGGCCGACAATGCGCAAACTCAACTCTGGATATTGTGGTTGTAGCCGCGAAAAAGCCTCAACTAACAACTCCACCCCTTTTTCTGGATGCAGTCTGCCAACATAAAGGATTTGATGCGGCTTTCTCGTATCAGAGGGGAAAAAGTTTGTAATATCAATTGGGTTTGGGATCACGCATACTTGAGGCTCCAAAGAAGGGTTTTGCTGTAATATTGCCACTTGAACTGCACTGGAAGGAGCAGCGAGCCGAGCAGTATCCTTATAAAGAAACATTTGTTTCTTGGGAAACCTGTTAACAGAAACTACCACCTGGCCTGCTCGTGAATTCAGCCGTGGAGTCAGAGCAGGAAGCCAGAAATCATTCGTCACCAGAATATCTGCATCGGGTAGTTTCAAAACTGTTTGTATTGCATAGACAGCATCTTTTAGGAGGTCAAGTAAAATATTGGTGCTTTGAGGAAAACCGCCACTGCGCAAAAATTGTACGCCTCGAATAGTTTCTTTTTCCGGCATTCCTTTCCAGTTACGACATATAATCGTCACCCGATGCCCACGGGTAACAAAGTTTTCAGCCAGACCTTGCCAAAGACGTGCCATTGCGCCTCCTTGAACCGCTGGCACAGGCAACCATGGGCCTGTTGCAATTGCTATGTGCATTAGCGTAAAACCTGCCTACAAGTAAACTGGGCGTAAGCGATCAAGTTAGAAATGACTTGAAATACTAGACAAAGCTTTAAGCAAACCAGCACTAGCTTGCTCATAACTATAGGAATGAATCCGCTGTCGGCTCAAATTTCCCCATTGCTTAAGTCGATGCGGATCACAGAGAGCTTCTTGAAGACACTGGGCTAGAGCATCCACATCGCCAGCAGGGAAAATAAGTCCATTCTCGTTCGGCTCGACTAAATCAGCAGCACATCCGACCTGATCACTGACAATAATTGGACGAGACATACACATGGCCTCATTCACTGCCAGCCCCCAGGTTTCATAACCTCCCCCACTGGGCAGCACAAAGAGATCTCCAGCAGCATAAATGCGAGGCATAAAAGATTGATTTTGAAAAGGTGCAAAGAAAACTTTGGGGTGTCCGTTTGCCTGAGTCTTCAGGGTTTCCTCAAGGAGACCAGCGCCGACAAGGAGGAGAGAAGCTTCAGGCCAGTTCAATTGCAAAAAAGCTTCAAGCAAATCTGTTGGTCGCTTCTTCTGTTCAAATTTGCCAGCATACAAAATAACACTGTCGCCCGTGGGGATTCCAAGGGATTTACGCCAAACTAAAGCATCCTCAATTGCACGATCTGATGCTTCGAAAAAGCGCTTGTTATCTACGCTGTGAGGGCAGAAAAATAATTGTCTAGGAAGTAAGCCATGTTCTAAAAAGTATTCTTTATTTGCTGAGCCAACATAGAGACAAATATCAAACTGATGAAAGACTGTAGAGATTAGTAGCCTTTTAAGGCGGTTCCGCCAGTTGGATGATATACCTAGCCGATGTGAGTCGCCTCGGAATATAACAGGTGTACGGTGCCGCCATTGATAGAGAAATAAATATATGCTTGCATAGTTATAGGCAAGAAGTAGAACAGTGTCGGGCTTCCAATTTTGTACTTGCTCTATCAGGTTCGGGTTGTAGATGCCCCAAAAATGATGCGTGCCAGGATCGTTGCTCGAATTATCGACAAATTCATGGTCGTAACCCTCTAGAAGGGGCACATCCCACTGAATATTTTGCTGGAAGCCAGGGTCATGACCTTCGGTAGCTCCACGATTCCAAAGATAAAACACTCTTAGACTGATCGTCTCCATCTGCTGTAGATAGAGAAACCATGGAGCATAGTATTGAATCGGATGGGTTGTGATGATTGCTAGTCTTCCTTTCACAGTACTCCACTTGGTGACATAGTAGAAACTTGGCGTTTATCAGGCTGAAACTTTTCCATGAGCAGGACTGAAAATAGCCAAAGGGAAGCTGAGGATTGAAACAGGGTTGATATGTAGGACGTTGCACAATACTCAGTAGTCAAAGTGGACAATAGGATAAGAATGGAAAATAAGGAGCGAGCCGAAAGTAGTGGTGTATTCCTTGCCCAAGAGGCAGTCCAGCCATAAAATGAACCTAAAATACATCCAAGCATTCCGCATCCAACAAACCCAAAATTGGCGTAAGCTTCTGCAAGCAAACCCCAACCTATTGTTGTTTTATAAACAGAATCGCGAGTTTGCTTTCCGTAGTAGATATTCAGTCTAAATGTTCCTTCATTTGCCCAGATTTTGCCTGGGTCAAAGATGCGTGGGACAAGTAATTCTGGGACTGGCTCATAGGTATAGCCAAGCAAAAATGGTCGGTTTTCTGGGGTTTGAGATTGGGTCAAGAGTAACAAATGGATAAGACCTGTTCGATCGCTAATAGTTGCACTATCTTCTTGCTTTTCACCTTCAGCTTTGGATGAAATCAGTGGTTGTAAAGATAGCTCAGCCCACTCTGAAAACCAGGCCGGATAATCCCAGGGCTGAACGAGACGATCGCTATGGGCACCCCGCATCGCTGCTTTTCCGAGCTGCAGAAATGAAAACAGTGCAAGTCCAACAGCGAGTGTTTTAATTGGCAGCCTGCGGCTACCTAGAAAATATCCGATATTTGCTGTTAAGAAGTAAGCAGCCCCTCGATAAAGTAATAGTCCTACTATAGAGGAGGTTAATATGAAGCCCGATAGGATAACTAGATATAATTTACTTTTGCTGTCTAACTTTCCCTGTCCCCAACGATAGTAGAGGGCAAACAGTGAAAAGATACCAGTTGAGCCAGTAATGGCTCTGACAATTGCAAATGTTCCGCCATCCAAATTTATCCAGCCAGCTGGATCTGCTATCGTAAATGCTGCAAAGAGGGTCAGAGCTGTCCACAGCACGGTATAGGAGCGAGGATTTTCACCAAAAGCTATATAGCTTCCAGGGTTAACCTTCAAGCGGGTAACAGTGAAGTACCAACTGGCAGTTGCAAGAATCAGAAATCCAGCCACCGTGCCAGCTGCTATGAACTGGCTTAAATCTGAGTAGCTTCTTATCTGCCGATGTTCATTTAAGAGGGGGAAAGCATGAGTAGGCAAAAAGGTTAAGGCTGCGATGGGCAGGATTGGCAACCCTAAATCATTAGAACTGCACCAAAGGTAGGTTGGTATTAGAGCAGTAATAATTATCAAACTCGCTCCAAGCCATATTAGTAGGTTGCTTGAAGTAGCAGTGATAAAAACGTAGAGAAATAATAAACAACTAGCAATCCAAAAGAATGTGAGCCTTTGGGAAAATAATCTTTCTTGGATAATTGCTGATTCGTTTTGGTTTAACTTTGCTCTCATAATGATTCTTGCTGCGTTTAGTTACGTGGAAAGAGAAGATTCAAAGATACGACAATGCTCTTTTGCCATAGCAAGAGCTGTGTAAGGTTCAAAGGCTTGCCAGTTCAGTTCGTTGCAGTTTGATTCTAAGTATCCATCTTGGAGGATCCCTTCGATTTGCTGAGTCAAGTTGCTATGAGCATTGTCCTGTTCTTGATTAAAAGTCGCAAGTTTTCCAGTATCGACCTGCTTAAGTACATTCACAACACTGCTTGCACTATGAAAAATAGCCAGCAGTGGCTTATTTGCCAGAATATAGGGGTAGATTTTTGAAGCTGTGTATTGTGAGTCGTTTGAGCCTGGAACAATCAGGGCATTCGCATCTTTCAAGCACTTAAGAGCAACAAAATAGGGAATCCGATCTGGGTACTCCTGCACGATGTCTTCAAGGTTGAACTCCTTTGCCAATGGCTCGATAGTCTTAACCCCTTGACCTGCTTGAGCATAGCTGGTTCCAATGAAATGTAACCGGACTGTATCCCACCGCGTTGGGTATTCAGAGCGCAAGTTTGAAAGCGCTGCAAAAAATGCCCTCAAACTAAATGCCATATCCAAGCCACCTCTGCCCACATAGACCCAGTGCTTGTAGCCATCATGAGGATCAAAGATGCTTTGCTTGATTGCAAATTGTTCAAGGAGTTGGAAGTCTAGTTCGTTAGCACCAAAGGGCAGGATACTGAATTGTTCGTCGGTTAAGGTCGAATATCTCTGTATCAGCATGGTTTTGTAAGCTGGCGAGACACATATGATGTGGCTTGCATTCTGGACAACACTCGGCTCTAGAAACTTGGCCTGCAACTGAGAAAAGCCGTACTTGAACTTTCCTCCTGGTGGCCGGGTGCCTGTGCGTTCATAGTAGTCGTTGAACCATGGATCTTGAAAGTCAACGAGGTAAGGAATCCCAAATTGTTTTTTCCAGAGTGGGCCGAGAACCATTGCGGTGAAAACAGTAGTAGAGAAGTAGACGAGATCAAACTTTCTCTTCTTCAACAGTTGGGCACCTGCTCTCCAAAGATAGGGTAAAGAGCGCAGTCCAAGGCTACCCAAACCAATGCGGCGTGTGTAGCTCTGGGGAATGGCACTAGTGCGATGGACGTGCAAATCCTGAGGCAGTGTTTTCTCTAAATAGGAATCCTGCACCATTTCGACTGCGTTAGCATGAACAGCGAGAACTGTTGGATCCCAGCCTTCTTTTTCTAAATAGGGAAGTAGTAAACGGACTCGTTGGTGATCCGCTGCATTAGTCGGTGGGAAATGGGGACTGACGATTAATATATGTCGATTCACAGGCTTGAAAATCGCGAATACAATCTACTCCCAAGCCGATTCCACCATCTATTGCTCCTCAGCCTAGCTTTTGCATCAGACCAGTCAACCAAGCTACTGTTCACATCATGATCTCCACTTTGCTGCTCAGGAATGTCATTTCTGTCAATTCTGTCAATAATTGCTGGCAGTTCGCGATAAAAATTCTCTGACCGATAGGGAGGATGCAAAGACCAAGCGCCAGTTCCTTCGCCTAGAAAGTCAAGACGAAAACATTTATTTTTCTGGAGTGCGTCAGTAATGATTGCTTCGGGAAGAGCAAATGGATAATTTCCTTCAACGATTGCTTTCACAATTCCTCTAAAAGAAGTATATTGCAAATTTAAATAGCCTATTTTGCTTCTCAGTTTGAGTATATCGATAAAAAATATTCGAGTACTAAAGCTATCAAATTGAAATGACTGAAATGGCAACTTGCTGTACCTACGTGCATTTTGGGATTTCAACTGACCGTCCAATGATGGAGGGCCAGGGAGTGGAGAGCAAGTCAAAAGCTCTGGATTACTCTTTAAAAGCTCAATTGCTTGTAATAGCCATTGATCACAATTTCCACCAAACATCATATCCGAATCAAGATGAAGAATGTATCGATTTTGAGCGGAAAATAATCCGAAAAAATACGAATAAAAAGGACCTCCCCGAAAATCTTTAGGTGGAATCCAAGACTTGTTAAAAAAATGTTTTCCGACTTTTAATACTGTGGACTCGCTATAATCTACTTCAACAAGATTAATAGAGGGATGAAGCGCTTCAACAGATTTGATAATGTCATATATTTTTGAAAATCCTAATTCCCAGTTTTCAGAGAATTTGCCACTGCTACGGTGCAAATCAAGTATTAAAAGAACTTCACCTACATGTCCCTTCCACTTCATTATTTGGTGAGGCAGGATAAATTGTGCATATCTCCAATCAGACGGGGAAAGATTGATTTGCAAAGTTACATCGTCGGAATGTTTCATAAAAGGAATTTCATGGTTTACCTAGTGTAGAACTCGCACTAAAGCCCTCTTGATAGGGCTAGTTGGGCTACCTGTACAAGGCGGTTCTGCTGTTGTTCCCAACAATAGGTTTCTTGGGCAGCCTGCAATGATTTGGCCTTCGCCTTGGCCAAACTGATCGGATCAGCGAGGAGTTGGTTAATGGCTATTGCAAGAGCTTGGGCATCCCCAGCCTCAACTAGACAGCCAATCTCTGGATATTGGGAGAATACCTCCCGTTGCCCAGTTGTACTTGTCGCCACGAGAGCCAATCCAGCTTGAAGATACTGAAAGAGTTTATTGGTAATAGTTAGATTGCGGCTAGGTGGGTCAGTTTGCTCTAAAGCTAAACCGATGTCGTGTTGGGCAATACAATCATGCAATTGGCCGGGAGGTACGGTCGGATGCAGGAATATGCGAGATCGCCAACTAGAAGGCGTTTGAGAATCCAGCCAGATCTTGGTTTCTGCTGAACAGTTTCCCCGCAAGTGCAATTCTACTGGAAATTGAATCAGAGGCAATGACTGGAACAATGTTTCTAGGCCACGCCCTCTACCAATGGTCTGGGAAAACCAGTGTAATGATGGCACTTGCCCAGCACGATCAACAGACTGGGTTTTCACCTGTGGGAAAACATTGTAAATCACGTTGGGGGGTGTTGCTTGGTAGGCTTGTGCTAGGGTCTCAGCCAAAGCATGAGAGGTAGTTAGGCAGTAAGTGCATTGCCGCATTAGACGTTCCTCTAAGGCTTTAAGCCAATTCACAGGGCGGATAGACAATGCATCAGGGAGCAAATCCTGGGAAAACCAGTCTTCGAAATCGACCCCTACTCGCAATCCCCGTTGCAATAATTGATCGCCGACCCATAATCCTGCTTCTGAATGGACGATGGTCAGATCAGCTTTTTCCTGCAAGGCCGAATTAAGCATCGCTCTGACTCCGTAGCCTAGTAGTGCAGGCGTGCAATATCCTGCTTTCTGGAACATTACTCGGGACAGACGAGAGGTAAGCCGAACTCCAAATCGCTTCAAACGTCCTGGTTGAAAGTCCAACACAGGCCGGAAACAGTAGAGTTGGTGTTTCATCAATTGGCGATCCCGCTTTACTAAGAGTGGATCAAACCAAACTCCACCCACAATTACCTCATATCCGGCCTGGGCTAGAGTTAATGCCTCCTTTTGTGGGCGAGGTGCATTACAAAGATGGCCGGAGATCAATATCAATATTCGTTTCAAGGAGATTCATTATAAAGTTACTTGCACAATCAATTCAGTTCCAACGCATTAGCAAAGATCATAGTTCGATAAATCCTTTTGTCCGAGCCTCTTCCATGCGGTTTTGTACTTCTGTATCTAGAAACTCCCATAAGTCATTTTTACGTGACATGAGACGAAACTCATGCCAAGACAAAATCGGACGGCGCACTAATGATGCAAAAAAGAAAAGCCAGTCGCCCGGAGTAGCAAATTGAAGTAGAAACAAACATTCTTTGCGGAGTAAAGCAGCAAAAAGTAAAATATTTGTTCGCTTAACTCGACCTGAACGAGCCTGTTGCCACATTGCTGTGATTGTCTCCTGTTTCATAGGAACATTTTTTATAAAGCTACTAACAAGTAAGATTTGGGCATCTACAAAGGGCATCAAATCTTTTGTTCTTGATGTTTGAAGCGTAATTGCAAAATTAGCAAGTATAGTTGGAAGTAATAAAATTGGAAACAGAAAACAACGCTCTCGGAATGGTTCAATGCTAACAAATGGCGTTATTTCAGGGATCAGATATCGTTCTGCATAGTGAGAACGAGCGAGCATTGCACCATTAGAATGTAGAGCACCAAAAATTTGAGGAAGTTGTGGCCATTCGAAAAGCTCAGGTTCTGCATTTGTAGAACGCTGCCAAGTTGTCTTCCCGGTGTCTAGCCAGTTCCCATCTTCACATTCTTGCCATAAGCGCATATTTGCCCAAGCTACACTAACCTGAGAGTGGGCATCTAGAGTTTCTATCATAGTTTCTAGGAATTTAGTTTCCCACCAATTGTCATCTTCAAGAATACTAAAGTACGGTTCAGGTATCGACTTGAAAAATAAGTTGAAGGTTTTAGTTGGCCCAAGATTCACTTCATGATTAACCAAAATTATTCTCGGATCCGCTTTTTCTAACACCAGATTGCCTGGAAACGGATCTGCAGGATCATCATTGTGAAGTTCACAGATCCAGTCCTGAAAGGATTGATTAATCAAACTATTCAGTGCTCTAGGGAGCAAATGATTGCGACGGTAAGTACAAAGATAAACACGACATTTTGGCATCTAGGTATTGATTATCTAGCGAATTTGATTTCGGACGATGTTGCAATGGAAAATTTTAGGAACGGATCTCCGAACTATAGCTTACGAAAGACACGATTGTGATTAACATTCAGTATGTTTTCAAAACCCATTTCACTTAGCAGTTTTGCACTTTTTGAAGGCCCTGGCAAACCTTTGTAAGGAGCACTCATTTCCAAATCCATAGAAGCGTCATCCATCACAAGAATTCCATTAGGTACGACGAGAGGGGCATAGTTTTCTACATCTGAACGCGATACATCGAAAGAGTGATCCCCATCAATGTATAGAATATTGAAGCGATGGTTTTTTGATTGGGCAATTATATCTGGGTCTGTTGAATAGCCTACTAGCTTAGTTACTTCCTCAAAATTACAGGAAAATTTTTCAAAGATGTTAGTACATAACTGCGAGTAGTTAGCATCACCATAAAAATTCGCAGATGTTAGATCATTTCGAAACTTTTTGCTAATAAGTTGCTTAATTTTTCTGCTTATCTTGCTAACTGGAAGTACGTTGCCTTCAAATGGGCTGATTGCTGTAATATCGATTGCATAGTTGCAATTTTTCGCTATCAATGACCAAAGAGAAATAATTTGCCCCTTATACACTCCTATTTCACAAGCATTAATTTTACCAAAACAATTATTTATGTCGTCCAGAATAAGCACCCACATGTAATGGAATGCTCTTTCACCAAAACCGAATTTATTTTCTTCAACCCAATCTCGGTGGGATTTTAAATAGGCTATATTGTTGGTTTCATGAGTAAAACTATCATGAACTAAATCATTAATTTCTTTAGTATTTAGGTATTTTTCTTCCCATAGTTTTAGTGCCACTGGTTAAACCTCGTTTTTTTGAAGTAGCGGTTGAGAGTAGTTCATCGATAAACTGAAAATGATTTTCTGAAAGCCACCCTGGGCGCGGCTCGCCTACAACCTAACTTCAGTTTAATCATGATCATTTGCCTCAAGTAGGCAATAGAAAGCTTCTTGGTAATCTCGGTGTGATAATTGAGTAGGACTTCTCGTAACTTGAGAGGTTGAAAAAGAATTTAGTAAGTTTGGATTAAATTTTTAATTCTTTTTGCCATTTTCCAACCAACTAATTTACACAGTAATTGATATCGATGACCAGCAAATGGCTTTAGCTTACTTCCGCCTAATGCTCGCACTCTTTCTTCAGCTTTAGCAAGAATCTCTGAGTAATCAGGGTAAAAAGTGTAAATAATGCTCTGAAAGCCTGCTGCGCAAGCACTTCGAGTTCTATCACTGCTTTCAGTTTTTAAAATTTCCTCCATACAGAGTTCCAAGGAACGCAAAGCCGATTCAATTCCAGATCTTGAATGAGTACTGCTAAGGTTTGATTTTTGTTTATGCTTAAAAGTTCGATAATAGCTAAACGCACCTTTGCAAAATTTTAGGCCCTGGCTAGCTAAAACTATGCGACAGAAAAATTCGCCGTCATCATTTAAGCTAAGAGACTCGTTCCAAAGCCCAGTTTCTTCAGTAATCATTCTTGGCACAAGCCAAGAACCTGGATGGATCATCTTCTGATTTTCCCATGCATCAATTAACCAGTCTAACGGCAGGACATCGCCCCAATTCGGAGCAACATCAAATTCTGGATTATTTGGGCTATTGATAAATCTCACCCATTCGCCATAAGCTACATATTGTGTTCCTGCTTCCAATAACTTTCCTACCTGAATTTCAACTTTTGCAGGACTTAGTAAATCATCTGCATCTAGATATTGAATGAATTCGCCACTTGACTCTGAGTAAGCGCGATTGCGTGCTGCTGCTGCTCCCTGGTTTCTTTGGTTAATTACTTTTACGCTTCTTGACTGAAAACCTTGAGCAATTTTAAGCGTATTATCAGAGGAGCCATCGTTAACAATAATTATTTCTAAGTTCGGCCAGGTTTGGTTTAGCGCTGAGTGAATTGTTTCAGCAATCCAGGCTTCAGCATTGTAGGCTGGAATTAAAATTGATACTAACGGGTTCATCGAACAGATGACGACTGTAGTGATTGCCGCCATCCGTATCTAAAGTACCAAGGCTTAGAATCAGAAACATAATGGTGAAGAACGGCCAATGGCTTCAAGACTTCTGAGCGCTGAGGTAAAGTGATATATTCCAGAGAGGGAGCAACTGTACGATCCTGCCCAGCCATCAGCATTGCTACTAGTGCTTGCTCTTGATAGTAATTAGTACCTTCTCTTTCGATCATGGTGTGGCACCAGTACTCTAGTTGCTCCCAGTCCAATGCACTACTGTTAAGACCGCATATTCCAACATTGAGGCGTTCAGGTATTGGAGACTGAGCAAGATCCGTCATTAATGAATTTGAGTAGCCATAGGAAGTTTCAACATCGATCATGTGACAAGGTCGATCTGGATTAGCAAGCCATTCAAGGAGTAAGTCAGGTTTTCCGAAGAAGAGCATATCCGAATCGAGTACAAGTTTCCAGCCAGTAGAGCCGATATGAATATCAATGAGTTTTCGAATATTTGGATACTTACGACGGCGCTCGTGCAAGACTGGAAATCGCGATTCAGGTAGAAGAGAATGTACAGTTTCTTCAATTTCATCAATTAGGATTATCTGTGCATTCGGAAAAATGCGTTTTATTTCTGTAATATGGATTGTCCCTAATGTGCCATCGTCGTATATGATTGGGCACAGGTTTGCATCAGAATATTTAGCCATAGAGTATGCGCAGAAGCATGTCTGATACCAAAATCGTTTACCAGTCAGAAAGAAAACTTCGTAGCTTGGCTGAGAATCGATCCATTGAAATGGCTGTAAGTCGAAAACGCTCGCTTCCATCTCTTTCCTAGCGATTTCATCATTAAAGCGACTAAACGGATCGCGCTCAATATACTTTTTAATGACACCTGCGGGCGCATAATAAGCCCAGTAAGCAACCCTGCCAATGCCTACCCCTTTTAGGATCTTTCTTAACATTTGCAAATCAAAGTGTAGATATATTCTGTGCGATTGTAAGCTGGGATAATCATTGAAACTCACATTTCAGTTCGCGAGTTTTGCAATACCTTCAAAGTGACCGCAAGCGCCCATCCAACGCACGTAAGCTGCTTCACTTTGCCATGCTCGATAACGGAAGTAAGCCCGCATTTTGCGGGGTACTACGCTCCAAGCAGGAATGGATTGCCAAGGCTGAATGCCATGCAGGATTAAGACCTGGGGCCAAGAGCAAGAGATGCCATGGGCAAGACGCGCTAAATATTCTTTTTCAAATCGACTAGCTGGAATGAGATGCGTGAGTTGCAGTTCTGGAAAGTAGCCTACTTCCCAACCTAGTTGCAGGCTGCTCAAGACAATATCGTTATCGCCACCAGAGGTAAGCTTTTTGCCAGTACGGTCAAGAACTCGTTCTTTTCTTTTGCTGATTAAATCGGCATAAGCGCACGCAGCAGTCCGCCGCAAGGCCATCCCAGCGCCGATGGGTGCACAGAGCGGATACTGAGGGGGTTGTTTCCATCCAGCAATCTGTACTTCATCCCCCAAATCACGCAGTGCCAGGTAAGACTGAAACTCTTTAATCCAAGGCTGGGGCTTGCTCTCGAACTCTGGCACAGACTTGCCGCCGATTGCTCCTAATTTGGGTCTTGAGTCTAAGATCTTGGCAACGGATTCTAAGTAGCTTGGGCAGAGAACGTTGTCATCGTCAACTAGGACTAGATATTCGCCCTGAGAAGCAGCGATTCCTGCTAGTCTTGCCCAAGTGAGCCCCTGGCGTGCCTCGCGTACGATCTCGGTGTTAGGCTGCCAAGCATAGTCGAAACTAGAAACCCACTTTTGATCAGGTGTATTGTTATCGACCACGATCAGTTCCCATTCAACCTTGGGCAGAGTCTGAATCCGCAGAGCATCCAAAGTCTTTCTCAGGCGCTCTTGGTTTGGTTTAAACGTCGGAATGATCACAGAAACATTCATTCTCGCATCCTCACGATGCGGGCTGGAACACCAACAGCTACTGAGTAAGGTGGTAGACTTGTACTCACAACAGCCCCAGCTCCTACTACACAGCCATCACCAATCTTAACGCCGCCTAAGACTGTCACTCCTGCTCCCAGCCAAACATCTTCACCGATTGTGGTCGGTAGCAGAATATCTGGCTTCGAGCAAATCTGGCTCTCTCTGTCTGGAACTGTGTGGTTAGAGGAAAGAATTTTACAGTGCATTGCGATTAAACTATCTTTGCCGATGCTTACACCGCCATGGCCATAAATTACAGTATATTCTCCAATAAATACATTACTTTTAATTTCTATGCTTCCTCCCCAAGCGTTTAGAACAACTCCATATTTAAGCTTTGTATTAGAGCTTAGCGTTATAATTCCCTTCTTTGTATGTGAAAAACCAAGTTCTGCAATAACATTTTTATTTAAGATGCATGTATAGTCTAGGTTTATTCCTAAACTTTTTAGTTTTAATATTCGAATTTTATTGGAACTTTTTTCAAATCGACTTATTGAGGCATTTAAAAGTTTACTAAAAGATAAGATAGAATTCATAAGGTCTGAGCTTTATAGTTGATTGCACTGCATTAATTCACTATTTTTGAGATTTGTGATTGCAAAGACCAATAGTTTGCGTAAAGTCCTTGTCTCTTTAGCAACTCTTTGTGAGTTCCAGACTCTGCAATCTTGCCTTGATCAAGCACAACAATCTTGTCAGCAGTAGATATTGTAGATAGACGATGAGCAACGACAAGGATTGTGCATTCTTGTTTAATTTCTTCAAGAGCTTCTTTGATATGAAGCTCAGATTCGGAATCGAGAGCACTTGTCGCCTCGTCAAGAATTAGGATCTGTGGTTTTCGAAGGATTGCCCTAGCAAGAGCGAGGCGCTGGCGTTGGCCTCCTGACAGGCGGAATCCTCTTTCGCCAACGACTGTGTCATAACCTTCCGGTAGTGCCGTAATAAAGCTGTGGGCATTTGCTGCAGTCGCTGCTGCAGTCATATCTAATTCATCAACCTGAGATAAGCCGATGCAGAGGTTATCGCGTATGCTTGCATTAAAAAGGAAACTATCTTGACTAACAACTCCAATGTGTTTCCTCCAACTGGATAAATCTAAATCTCCTGTACTCAAACCATCTACAAGAATATCTCCAGAAGTAGGCTCGTATAGTCCTATTACTAAATCGGCTAATGTTGATTTTCCGGAACCCGAGTGACCCACAAGTGCTGTAACAGTTCGAGCTTTCATCTCTAGGCAAATATTGGAAAGCACGGGTGTAAAATTTTCTTGATAAGCAAATGTCACATTTTTAAATGATATTCCATGCTTGAGATTCTTGAATTCAAGGCCATCAGCTTTAATAAACTGCTTATCATCTTTTCGCAGAATATTGTTGAGCCGACGAAACCTGCCACTATTTTCCGCAAGAATATTTGTGATTGAAGAAAACATTCCCAGACGAGTCGAGAACCTCTGTAAGGCTAGAACGAACGTTATTAGCCCTGGCAAAACAAGTCCAGAGCTGCTGCTTATAAGGGCAATTGAAAATGCAGCAATTACCGCAATTGCCACAACTGGAAGCAGAGACGTTACAATCGGCGCGATATTGTAGATACGTGTTTGGCGCTTTAAGATTGATTCTAGTTTAAACAGTTTCTCGTTAACTTGGCGATTTGCTTCATTCAATAATGAAAAACTATGCAAAAGTCTCAAGCCTTGTATGTTCTCAGTAATTTGTTCTGAAACTGAAACTGAATTTTCTTCTGCTGCATAAGCACTTTTAGTCAATTTTGGAAGGATTATTTTTTGGACGATTAGTAGTACCCCCGCCAGAATGCAGGATGCGAGGAAAAGCCAAGGAGAAATGTAAACTAGAACAATTAAGTAAGCTAGAGTTAAAAAAAGATTGACGCAAAAAATATTAATTTGCTCAACTTGAATTCGTACTGCTTGGTCAGCAGAGTTCGCATAGTTTACCAAATCTCCAACTTTGTAAAGGCTGGCGCATGCATAGGTCATGCTAAGTATCTGTTCGTGAATAAACCCAGTTATAGTTGCCCTTAGTCGAGCTGCAAAATAACCAGCGGTTACCATATTCAGATATTTGCTAGCACTCATAACAGCTTGGAGACCAACGGCAAGAGCTAGCATCAGAAGAAACGCTCTGTCCCTTGGCAATTCCGCTAACGCAGTGGCCAAACTTGGCACCCAGCGAATGATTCCGAGGTGACTTGTATCTAGGGCTTTGTCGCTGGAAATCAGCGTAACAGCTAAATAAATGACTCCGAATGTCGCTCCTTCACTAAAGGATTCAAATAAATTGGTTGTTAAATTGATGGCAAGAAGTTTCCAATTGTCTTTAGCAGCTTTAAATACCAGATAGTTAACTGGAGACTTC
This sequence comes from Gloeobacterales cyanobacterium ES-bin-313, assembly GCA_014379585.1. GTDB lineage: Bacteria > Cyanobacteriota > Cyanobacteriia > Gloeobacterales > Gloeobacteraceae > JACMLN01. The sequence goes on from JACMLN010000001.1 coordinate 29,844, forward strand.
CAGTACTTTTCAAGAGTGAACATTGTTTATTCCGGACTAAGGTGGGCGTGTTGTAAGATCAATAAGGACTAGCGGCGTTTAAAAATATTGGCAAAAACGTTCCTCTTACTCCTTCTTTCACCTGTGGATACTTCATTCTGTTCTGGATCTGATGGATCGCCGTAGTAAGAAGAGTAGTACTGGTAGTAGTATCCTTCGTTGGAATTATCTAAGAAGTTGACCACCGAGCCGACGAGAGTTGCCCCACCAATGCCGGTGACAATTTCCATGGCACGTTGGAGTGATGAGCGGGTCGAACGACCAAGGCCTGTCACGACGATAGTGGCATCAGTTTTCTTGAAGAGTACCTGTGCGTCACTCAGGCCAACTACAGGCGGCATATCGATCAAGACATAATTGTAGCGTTCTCGGCAGGTTTCAAGCACTGCAGCCATTTTGCTTGAATCGAGCAATGAAACTGGATCAGGGGGAAGAGGCCCAGAGGTAATGACGGTGAGATCTAAGCTTTGTTTTGCTATATGCAAGACCTCATCAAGAGATTTTTCTCCTGCCAGCACCGAAGAAAGCCCAGCCGTATTGGGGACTTCAAGTAATTTGTGAATCGTCGGCTTTCGCATGTCAGCGTCGATCAATAAGACAGTAAATCCAGCCTCTGCAAGGATGGTGGAGAGGTTGTACGTGATCGTGCTTTTCCCTTCGCCTGGTACCGATGAGGTGATGAGAACAAGTTTTACCTTCTTGTCCGCTCCCAAATAACGTAAGTTGAAGGCGAGTGAGCGCAAAGCCTCTCTAAAAGGGGAACGGTTGTAGTTGTAAGAAGCTGTCCTACGGCCATTTTTGGTATTCCTCTCCTCTGGTACAGCGTATTCGAGCGAGGCATCGGTGACTCTCGGAATCACGCCGAGCAGCGGGATCTGGGCGATTTCTTTGACCTCATCTACTTCTTTAATACGCTCATCTAGACGTTCAAGTAACAATGTTGTACCCACAGCAATCAACAAGCCTGCCAGTACACCTAAGGTCAGGTTACGGGATGTATTTGGAATGATCGGACTTTCTGGAATGATGGCAGGATTGAGAACGCGCCAAGGTGATGTCTCCTGGGCCTCAGCAACTTTAAGTTCTTGGCGCTTTTTGAGCAGGAAATCGATGGTGTCGGAGTCAATTTTGAACTTGCGCTGTAGCTCGGTGTAGGCCAGTTGTAGAGAAGGCACTTTCGCGAAGCTTTGCTCTAGCTCTTGGTTCACTCTGCGAATGCTCTGAATCTCTACTTGTTTAGAGAGGATTTCGGCCTGGGCTGTCAATAATTCACCTGCTAGCCCTTGCTGAATGCTTTGATATTGCGGGAGGTTCTCGACTGTCGCATTCGGTGCCCCGTCGGCAACCTGGGGAAGGGCATCGGCAACGCCGACTCCAGGTTCACTGGCGATCAAGCGCTGGCCTAATACTTGTTGCGCTCGCTGCTGAATAAGCGCGTAAATGCGGTCACGGCGCAAGCGAATATTCTTGACCGTTGGATACTCATCTTTGAATCGGGTGCGTTCCTGGACATAGCTCACTTGCAGCTCGTTGTACTGCTTGATCAGGTTTTGATAGCTGGGATCTTGACTGATGATCGTTTCAGTCAGTGCTTCATCCGCACCTTTGCCAAGTTGGCTGCGGCGCTTGTTGTAGACGCTGGTGGATTTATTCAGGGCGATTTGGGCGTCCTTTTCTTGCTGGTTCAACGTCTGCTTCGTGGTAAGTAGCTCTGTGGCGTAAGTCTCTGGATCGACGATCCGGTTGCGCTCGCGAAACTTCTCAAGAGCTAGAGAAGACTGTTGCAGTTTCCGTTGGGCATCCGGGAGCTGCTCTTCAACAAACTTGAGGGCATTGGTTGCTAGAGAACGTTTGTTCTGTAAGCTGTAATCGACATAGGTCGCTCCTAGGGCATCTAGAACTGCTTTGATCCGAACTGGGTCATTGTCTCGGAAGGTGACCATCAGAACTCCCGCATCCCCGAATTGATTCACAGATAAATGGCTAGCAATGTCTCCTGCTGTGATCTTGTTATAAGGGGCTTTGAGGCGATGGACAGATTGTTCAAGGAGGGGCAGACTTTTGAGGATCTGGATTTCAGTGGAATAGTCCTTGCTGAAGCCAGGAGCTTCGCTCGGGTCAGTCGTCGTGGTACTGAGCACCGAAACTGCCCGTCGATTTTCGACAAGGATAGCAGTTGAGGATTCGTAAACTGGCACGGTCATTGCTGTATAAATGATGGTTCCACCCACGACCGCGAACAGGACAAGGATAGATAGTAGCCAACGCTTGCGAAGTACGCGCAGGAAGAGGACGAGACCGTCGGTACTTTTTCCTGGGCTTGGGAGGTTGTTCTGGGGTAAAAAATCTTCGTTCATGCTTTGTGTATTGTCTCAGTCAAGGTGTACTCCAAAGATGTGTTATCGGAGGGCATAGAAGCCAAAATTTAAACCTAGCCCTACGGAGATGCCGTTGTCGTTGATTATCCGAAGGCTCTGCAATGGGCTGAAGCCAAGGCTGTTGGTAACAAATAGTTCCAAAGATGTAGGGAGCGCTTCTAGATTTGGGATCCAGCGCAAGCCAATGCTCCAAGGGAGAACCTGTTCTCGGCGATTACCGATGAGGGCATTTTCGCCCCGAAGTAGAGGCGAAAGTTCCGCAAAGGCTTCTAGGTGGCTGCTGAGGCGTACCGAACTGCCCACGGAGAGACCCACAATCGGGGAAAGATTGTCCGGTGCGCGTTGGATAAAGATCGCTTTCGGGGTTATCCACCAACTCACATCGGGGTTCGTCTGCTGTAAAGGGAAACTCACTGTGCCAATAAATGCCTCTCCAGCCCGTTCGGTCTGAAAGAGGTTCGGTGGCAGCGGTCCACGATCACCGATCCCTGCACCAAACTGGTTTTGGGCGCTCAAGATCGCGTTAGGGTCTTGATTTAAGAAGTTCGTGAAGCGGGAACTGGTTCGGCCAAGGGTCAGTACACTGCTGAGGGTGAATGGGTTGTTATCTGCCTGGTTGAGCAGACGCAACTTGATGCTTAGACCTGCTTCCGATTCGTCCACGGTGCTGGCTGTGAAATTGGAAAAGAGGCCAACTTCAAAGTCGTTCAATAGGCCAAGGCGAAGACTCGTGGCGACGCCTAAGTTGCCAATCCGGAACTGCGTGAAGAACTGACCCTCTGGAATGGTGCCGCCGTCCAAGAAGCCTATGCCTGAGCGGACAAATTGGCTTTCCTCGCTAACGTTTGTGTTGAATGACTTTGCAAAGCCCTTATTGGCGTTGAATTCCAAAGGCCAGATCCGATCCGGCACATAGGTTAGGCCAACACCGAAACCGATATCGGGTCGCGCTGCAAAGGACGCTGCTCCAGTATTGCCGATGGCATTGCTCGCAAACAGATCGATTGCCAGCCGTGGGTTGACCAAGTAGCGCATTCCGGCGTTGAAAACGATTTGGCGACCTGGCAAACCAGAGTTGGTTTCGATCGTGTTATTGCCGAACACGATCGGCATCACATCGCCCCTGAGTTGCAAACGAGGGCCAAGCTGAACTGTGCCACCGAGGGCAATGCCCAATGTTGTGCCGAAATTGCCGCCGAGTTGTGGGTTGATTGGGTAGAAGACCGCGTTATCGGAGGAGAAGAAAGCCAGTCTGGGGGAGATGGTAAAGGAGAGCGCGCCTTTCCAGGCAGTGTAGGTGAGGGGGATTTCAAGGGCTGGAGTGAACCCAGAAGTGCGGGTTGTAAAGGTACTCGGACCAGAGAAAGTGAAAATGCGCGAGCCAAACGTGCTTGAGAGAATGGCACTCGCTTGGAGAGTGTCTTGATGGAAGAAGCGGAACTTGGTGTAAACCGTTGCCTCCTGAATCACGTTCGCACCTTGACCGTTGCTTTCAACGCGCTGAACGATATAGTTCTGTTGGGCACCAGGGGTTGTCGTATTTTGGCCTTGAAGATCCACTCCCAGTTCGATCGTGTCCTTCAGACCGTAGGCAAGGCTGTAGGACTGATTGAGGTTGAGGTCGTCGTTGGCTGACCCCCGGCTGCTACGAATCGGCGAGAAAAATCGAGCGATTCCCGTAGTCAGCAATTCGCCTTCTTTGAGGGGCACGGCGCTCAACAAGCCGATCGTGCGACCATCGACGCGCTGTATCGGCGAAAGTTCAGGGGACAGTAGGGCGATATTTGCTTTTAGTAGCTTCTGACGCTCAAGTTCATCGAGAGCAAGCAGTGGGGTTGATAGACGATCCGAGGTCAGCTGGGTGATCGGTTGCAGAATATTCGGTGGGAGATCTGACTTGCGCGCTGGTATTTTGGGTTCCTCGATCAGACGGCTTTCCACGATGCCTGGTTCGCTGGCCTGAGCGGGCCATTGCACAACCAGCACACAGGGTAGAAGCCAGAACGCACAGCGGGAGTTCATCGGTTTTGCTCGGTTTGCAGGCGTTCCAAGCGTCGGGCGAGTTGGTTGAACTGGGCTTGTTCTACACTGTCTGTGCTTAGGCTGCTGAGCTTGAGATAGGTACTCTGGGCTTCATCGAGGCGCTTCAACTGCACGAGTACCACCGCCATATTTTGCAGAGCGTCGGTGTAGTTTGTGCGCAGGGTCAAGGCACGTTGAAGCATCGGGAGCGCATCGCTGTAGCGCTTCTGGTTTGCCAAGGTCACGGCAAGGTTGTTGTAGACTTCTGGGATGGTGCCATCGAGATCCATCGCTTCTCGATAACGTGCTTCAGCCTGGGAAGGATTTCCTAAGCGATCTAGAGCACCGGCAAGATTAATGCGCGGGTTGGGATTCTTGTCATTGAGGGCGATGGACTTCTCAAATGCTTGAACCGCCTCAGAAAATCTTTGCAGTCGCATCAGATTCACCCCGAGATCGTTGTAGATCTGGGCATCGTTCGCTTCCTTTTGAAGAAGGCGTTGCAGAATATCCACTGCCCTTTCAAATCTATTCAGCCGAAAGTTGAGTTTGGCGACCAACCGCAGATCCCCTGGAGCCGATTCTGTGAGGCGAAAACTCTGTTCGAGTGCATCAACAGCCAGTTCATTGCGGCCAAGACGGGCGTAGATCTTGCCCATTTGCAGAGGGTAGGAACCATTGCTGGGATTTAGGACTCTGGCCTCTTGGAGTGTAGAGAGTGCCAATTCGTAGTTGTCCTTTTTCAAGTAAATCGCGATGATCTGATCCGTCACTTTGGCTGTTTGGTAACCCGCCAACGCGCAGATCTTGAATTCAGTGAGTGCTTCGTCGAGCTGCTCAACTTGAAGAAAAGTATACGCTAAATTTAGTCGATACAAAGGGACATGGGGTGCAATCGCGATCGCTACTTTGAAGGATTGAATCGCCTGCTGGGATTGCTTGAGTAAGGCGTAGGCAACTGCTAGGTTGTTGCGAGATTCCGCGTAGTTTGGATTGAGGGCAATTGACTGCTTACACGACTGGACAGCAGCGTACAGATCCCCCTTGCGCCGTAGAAAAGCACAGAGGTTGGAGTAGTGTACGGCCTTTGGTTGGGGTATCCGCAGATGTTGTTGTTCATGGGTTATGGGTAAGACAGGCTGAGCCTCTAGAGAAAATGCCCACAGCCAGATCAGGCTGGAGAGCAACAAAGAGGTACTTGTTCTTAACCCAGTCATTTGTATTCAGCAGTGATTAATGCGGAGGATCGTGCTTGGGAGGGAATACCTAGGGCTTCAAGATAGAGGGGGATCGCTTTGCCCAGGGTAAAGTAGGCGTCGAAGTAGCGTCGGGCGTTTTGCCCCAAGGCTTCGGCAGTTTCAGGCTTAGCCATCAAAGATGAAATAAATCCAGCTAGACCTGCAGCGTTACCGTTGTCGAAGCACTCACCGCAGTCACCTTCACGGAGCATGTTTCTTAAATAGGAGTTGGGGTGACAGATGGAGGCGATCGGTTTACCAGCGGCTAGCAAACTATAGAGCTTGGAGGGTGCTACAACTCCATCCACTTGCTGTTTTAGGCTGACGAGAGCAAGATCGCAGGCAGTCAACGAATAGGGCAAGGTTTCTTTATCTTGGTAGGGCAAGATCAAGCAGTTGGAGATCTCTTTGGCACGGGTAGCCGCTTTGATCGGTTCAAGGCCTGCACCCCCACCAATAAACACAAAGCGCACCCGTTGATCGTGGTTCAGCAATCGAACACATTCAAGAATGGTGTCGCTATCGTGTACTCGGCCAAGATTGCCTGAGTACAGAACCGTAAACGTTTCGTCCAGTTGGTAGCGCAAGGCGAACCAGTTGCGCGATTTGGCCATTGGCTTGATGAACTTTGGATCTGCCCAACTGTGAACCACGTGGATCTTGTCGGCGTTGCTGGGGTCTTTGCTCAAAATGAGTTGTTTCATCTCCTCGTTCATGACGATCAGCGTTTTGGCGCGTTTCCAGATCTTGCGGTTGATTGCCTCCCAAAGACGCACGATCAAGGCTTTGCCATCGATCACCCCAAGACGGACAGCCACCTCTGGGTAGACATCGTAGATAATGCAGGAGTAACTCTGATTGAACATTTTGTTGTAGAACCAACCCGTCAAGCCTAGGAACGGGGGTGCTGATGTGAAAATGAGATGAGAACTGCGCCATAGCTGCTTGCGCAGCTTCACGATCGAGCGAACAAAATAAAAGAGGCTGTTGATCACTTTGCCGCGAATCCGGGTTGGAGTGACTTTGGCTGCCCTCGTCCGAACGATATGGACACCTTCAGCAAACTCCTCTCTCGGCGCATCCGCTTGGTTAAAAGCGTAGCTGGGTTTGCCAGTAAAAACCTGGACATTATGGCCTTCATTCGCTAGGGCAACAGCTAGTTCCTGAATAAACTGACCTGTAGCAGCAAAATCAGGCGGGTAGAACTGTGTGACAATTGTAATATTTTCGCGCATGGAGTACTGTGAAACGGAAGGGTTGTGTACTTGGATTGCATTTGGACAGCCGCTTTAGACGCTTGCTAACGAAAAAGCTGGAGCAGAAAATTCAGGGGCAAAAGACTCTGGAGGGTGCGAGCCAAACTACCGCCGAAGGAGCGCTGAACCACGATCAGATCCCCTCTGCGTAGAGATGGGTTTTTCTGGGGATCGCGGCCTTGCTCTAGAGCTGCCACTAGACTCAGTCGCGTGACCGAACCATCGCGGTTCAGCCTGATCATTTGCACAACACGGGGATCTGCAAATTCAGTTAACCCTCCCGCTGCCACCAAGGCATCGGTGAGGGGAGCATTAGGAGCGACCTGGATAACCCCAGGACGATTCACCTCGCCTAGAATCTTCACCTCTACAGTTGCCGGAGCCAATGTGGTGCTACTTAGATACTCTGCATCTCGACTGGGGCGATCAGGATCTGCTTTGGCGACGAGAATCCCATCACCGTCCATGATCGCCAGATCCTCGGAGGAATCGGCTGTCTGCAACATCTTCCAGAGGTTGACTTTGCGCTCGACACTCTCACCACCGGGCAATCGGCGGACTAAGGTGATATTTTCGACATCGGCTAGTTCCGTCACCCCGCCAGCTAAATTGAGAGCTTGGGAAACGGTCAGTCGTCCACCACCAAGACCGTTAGTGATCCCCTGTCCAGTACCAATTTTGTTCCCAGCGACGCTTTGATTCGTTGCGCTTGTGCTCGTACTACTGTTCAGGGTGTAGGGGCCAGGTCGATTCACTTCACCTAAGATTGTAAATGCCGTTGGGCGTGGAGTGGCGACAGTGACAGTGAAAAGTGGTTTTTCTAGGTAGGGCTGGTAGAGACGATCGAGGTGCGCTGCTGCTTGTTCTTGAGAAAGGCCACTCAAGGAAAGCGAGCCGACCAAAGGCAACGTAATGGTTCCGTCGGAGAGAATGATAATTGTACCCTTGATTTCAGGAACATTAAAGCAACTGATGTCGATGGTATCGCCAGGCCCCAATCTGTAACTACTTGTGGAGGTATTCAGATTGAATCTGTAGCTAGGCTGGACGGATACCGTCTGGGTAAGTCCAGGGAGACACACACTGCCAAGCAGGATCAAGCAAAGTGGGAAGGAGCGAATCATCGAGAGAGGCGAGAATAAGATATGCATTATTGATAAGGTTGCGTAGTTCCTTTGGAATTCTTTAACGTGAACTGGCTCACGGAAGGATTGAGATGGTTAGGATCAAGAGTGCCATTGGACTGTTTCCAGTTTTTTAGTTCTGCTTCGATGAGATGGTACTCTTTATCAACCTTGGTCACGACGAACCAGTTACTGTTCTGGCATCCGTTGCACCAGAAGGCTTCTAGCCAAGTGCTCGATAACGAAACCGCCGTCTGTTGCAGTAGCAAAAGTCTTGCATTCCGCCGCGCAATCCCCTGATCCTTCAGCTGCTCTACAGTAGTCGCATGTAAGTTGTGCTTTTGGCTGACGCGTTCCATCAATGTCATGCACTCAGGACACTTGATCATGCGCCCTTTTTTCGAGCGCGTTCGATTTCGTTTGTGCGAGTAGTTTTTTTCCATGGGAATTTATTCCTTGATTAACTATAAAATGGTTTTAAATTAGTGTGGGAAGTGAGTAGAAAAGAGCGCAGCAGATTTTTTGGTGAGTGATCGTAGATAATCAGCCCAAAAGCTAGGTTCATTAAAAAATTCAATGGGCTAGGATGCCGCAGATGATAGCTTTAAGCCACATTATTCAGTTAATTTTTGTCCCGATCTCAGGTATTTCACATAAGCATGGGCTTGGCATGGACTAGCAAACAAATCAGAAAAATTGGGCAGATCTGTTGTACGAAGCGCGTCACTAAATGCAAGTGTTGCGGTGGTAGCCAGATGGGATACGAGATCTATCGATCCTCAAGTAGCGCATCTGTTGAGTGGAATATCGCTGGTTGTAGAGTTGTTGAAAGGCGGGTTAAGCAACAGTTTGTACATATTGAGCAGTAGAACATGGACTTAACAAAGATGAAATGGATACTCCATCGGTAAAAAATTGCTCACTTCGTAGTAGCACTCACTATTAGAGGGGGCGGTGATTGGGAATACTCTTCGCAATATATATGTTGCAACAAAGCCCCGCTGTATTCAGTTAACAATCACACATGTTGCACAGCAACATGTGTGAATTCTGGAACGCGAACAGGAGGACGACTATTTTGGGCTTGGCCCAATCTCTGTTGAGTTTTGTTCTTGGTGAAGTCGTCTTTCTCGTTGGCGGAAACGGCAGTGGCAAGACTACTTTGGCCAAGCTACTTCTTGGGCTTTATCCGCCTGAAAGTGGTGAGATCCGTCTTGATCGCACTCCAATTAGCGATAGTAACCGCGACCATTATCGACAACTCTTCACAGCTGTTTTTTCAGATAGTTACTTATTTGAAAACCTGATTCGGACTTGGCCGCCCGAACCTTGACGCTGAGGTCGCTGCGTATCTTGAACGACTGCAGTTAAAGCAGAAAGTGACAGCCATTGCCCTCTCTTAAGGGCAACGTAAGCGACTTGATTTGCTCACAGCCTACATGAAATTGCATCGGGCGCGACCCGTGGTGATGCGGAGTTGGAGACGGATTGGGAAAGGTTTGGATTGGCGATGGGGGGCATTGGGTTTGGGTTCCACAGGCACTCATTGCGGTGATGAATCGGTATAAAAGGCGATGAGGTTTCAGGGGGTAGCTCGATTGACCAAGAAGCAGACTGCTTGCTTAACCAAGCAGTGTGTTGAGGTAACGAAGCGCTCCCGGCAGATCCAGCAGGTAGTTGGCGATCATCTCGCGAGCATAGTGATCGGGCAAGGCTTGTTGAAATTTACTCAAGCGATAATTGGGAAGCTGATTGAGAATATATTGCTGGGTATTTTCGTTGTTCCAGGACTCAGCATGTTGCAGATGTTTGAGGCTGTCATGGATTGTTTGGGAGGAGAGGTTTTCGGCCTCGAATCGGATGCAGAAGTTATCACTGATTATTTTCCAATCCTGAAACTGCATCAACCCATATCTGAGTGTGTGGTTAATCTGCCCACCCGCAAATGTCCACCAGAGGGCGCGACCCGGTTCTACATTCAAATTCAATCCTTTTGGAGTCAGGGAAGACCCCAATTCAAGGCGCTTTTCGCTCAGCGCGTGCTTGGCGGCGCTATCAATATAGGAAATCGGTTCGCTAGATCTGAGCAACTCGGCGATCTGCTGGCAAATTTCGAAACTGAGCAGTTGCGGAGAGAAGCCTCCCCAGGCTGGCTTCTTACCACCAGGAGCCGGATGGGCGGTGATGGTGCGGTCAAAATGGTTGATTTCACTAACCGTCCAGGCACGGCCACCGAGAAGAAATGAACTCATATCGACGACCAGTTTATCGACGAAGTCCTGCTCCAAAGAGCCGACTAAGCGCCCAGCAGCCGTCTTCACTTTGTAGAGCACGGGGCTGCTGAAGACAGCATAAATCTCCATGAAATTGCGGCGACCAAAGATTTTCTCGGCGCGTTCCCCCATGGAGAGCAGTCCACCGATGCAAACCAAATAGTCTTCGCGCACGAGGTGGGCAATCAAGCTATCGAACTCGGTGTGGCTGATGCCAGAGAAGTCAAGGACGCGCATGAGTTGTTCCCAGCAACGTTCAGCCGAGATCGCTCCAAATTGAAGCGTCAAGGCAAGCAGTTGATGGACAAGCACGGGCCAAGCTCGCTTCTGGACTCTGACGGATTCTACCCAGCCTTTTTTGGCCAGTTCGACGAGGGCAATTGCCTCTAGGACAGCTTCGCTGTGCTCGCAGTAAAAAGTCGTGTTGGCCCGTGCGCCTGTGCGTCTACCTGTGCGCCCAAGCCGTTGCAGGAACGATGAAACAGTAGATGGAGCATTGGCTTGCAACACGAGGTCGAGGTCGCCTACGTCGATGCCAAGTTCCAGGGTTGAGGTGCAGACGATGCAGGTATTGTTGCCATGATGAAAACTTGCTTCGGCTGCTTGTCGCTCCTCCGCAGAAACGGAACTGTGGTGGACGAAGACATCTGTGCCGCGATCCTGCATTCGCTCGGCAATGCTTTCGGCAATCGCTCGGCTCTGGCAGAAAAATAGGCTCTTCTTAGCCTGGGCAATCTTACTGGCATCGCGGGCAATGTCAGGAATAGTCTCACACAGGAAAACGTGAATGTCCTTTTGGGAGGGTACTTTTGGCGGATTGACGACGCAGTTGGGTCTACTAGAAGTACCTTGCATCCACTTCAGAATATCGGTGGGGTTGCCGACTGTAGCGCTGAGGCCAACGCGTTGCACATCGTTCGTTGTGTTGCGCATCAGGCGCTCGAATACAGAGAGCAAGTGACTACCGCGATCGCTCCCTGCTATGGCGTGCACTTCGTCAATAATCAGTGCCCGCAGATCCCGAAACAGACTGGCAACTGGCACCTTGGGGGAGAGGAGCATCACTTCCAGGGACTCTGGAGTGGTCATCAACAGAGTGGTTGGCTGTTTAACGAAATTGCGTTTGTCCCGCTGCGAAACATCCCCATGCCAAAGAAAGCGGCTCAGACCGACCATTTCCATGTAGGTTCCGAGGCGTTCATCCTGGTTGTTGAGCAGGGCTTTGATCGGGGCGACGTAGATCAGGCCGACTCCCTCCGGCTCGTTCTCGACGAGTTGGGCGAGCATCGGGAAAATCGATGCCTCCGTTTTCCCGCCAGCCGTGGGAGCAAGAATCACGACATTGTTGCCATCCAAGATGGCGTGGGAGGAGAGTTCCTGCACAGGTCGTAGGCGCGTCCAACCGAGTCTGGATGCAATTGCTTCTTGGAGCCTTGAGGGATAGCGGGAAAAAGCAGAACCCATGTTCTAAAATTCCACAGGCTGATAGCCCTCAAGGGATTCTGGTTCCTCGTCTGTGTAGGTTTTGCCTAAGCGGATACTTTCTTCTTCGGGGGTAAAGTCTTTTGGTTCTTCGTCTAGAACCAGTTGCGGATCGAAATCTCCCTGGGCATCGCTGAGATCCAAAACATCGACCAACTGCCTGAGAAATTGACGGGGTACCACTCCAACATCGCCTTTGAAACCGGCACTGACATGCCCAATGAGCTTATCGATGAAATCAGTTGTGATTCGCTTTGACAGAGCAATTCGGTCGTCGGTGGGATAGAGTTCCCGCAGTTTCAACGCCACTTCTTTGAGTCGGGGCACATCGAAGGGTTTGAGTTCGAGCTGAGACTGGCGCGGGTTGGCAAAGCCACCGTGGGAGAGAAAGCGAATTCGGTCGTGTAAGGGCTGGAGGCCAGCCACTCCGCGTTTGGTATCGAAAAATTCCGGGGTGCCAGTGAACAGCCAGAGCAATCCTTGGTAATGATCGGCGGCATCACAGATCTGGCGAATGCCATTGAGGGATTTGCCGCGCACATCGCCGCGCATCCGTAGGATCGTTTCCGCTTCATCGATGACGATGACCAGCCCTTTGTAGCCTGCCTGCTTCACGATCCCCAAAATGCCAAGCAGATAATCGAGGGCCTCACGACTGCCGATATCGCCCTTGATCTGAGCCTGTTTCTTGGCGCTAGCTGCCACATTTTCACTTCCTGATAACCAGGACAATAAAGCGCCAGCTTCGGCCAAGGCTCCTTTTTGTTTGAGGCTGAAGACTGCACGGAGTACGCGAGCCATGTCATCTGGGGCTTTGCCACCTGTGAAAGAAACCAAGTCTTCTTCGAGGCGCTTTTCGACTTGGGCATCAAAATCAGGACTGTCTTCGTCTGCCCCACCAGAAATCAAAGAATCTTCGACGTGAGCCATCCACTGGTCAATAATGTCCCCCAATGCCCCCCGACTGCAGGTTGCAGTCCCTAATTCCTGGACGACTTTGCGGTAGACATCATCGAATTTATAGAAGTGGAGGTCATTATCAGAAACGACGACAAAACTGGTGGCAAAGCCCTGGGCTTGGGCTTCCTGTAAGGCAAGACGCGCCATAAATGTCTTACCGCAACCGTAGCCACCACGCAGGAATTTGAACACGCCTTCGCCGCTAGACGCTAGGTTCAACTGGCGGGCAATTTCTGAGCGTTGCTTTTCGATACCGACTGCAAATGCTTCTAGACCTCGTTCGGGGACAACCCCTGAGCGCAGCCGCTCGAAAATATGTTCTATGTCCCGTCCACTGATTTCCATACATTCCTTATTTCATGAACGTCCCAAGACGGCGTTCAAACTCTACGTGGTTTAGGATCATCTCCTGGATATACCCAAACCTAAAGTTCAAACTGCACCGTCTGTTTCTGCCACTGTTCGGGAGAAAAAGTGCGTAGAGAAAGGGCGTGAATCCGGCCATCGTCGATGTAGGTTTGCACAGATTGGTAGAGAAGTTTGTGCTGCTTGAGCATGGTCAGTCCTTGAAATTCACTGGCGACAATAGTGGCCTGAAAATGATCCCCACCCCCTGTCAGATCTTGGACTTCAACTTGAGCAGTGGGAAAAGCAGCGAGAATCAAAGAGCGAACGTCGTTAGGGTGCATAGCGTCTTTAAAGAACCAACACCTTATTTTGAGCCACAATTGGCCATTTCTGGTCAATGATAGAGGTTGGAGGTTCACCAATGGAATTTACGTCCCTTTTTACTCTGATTGCTAAAGTCCTTGCCGGCACGACTTTACTCACCGCTATCGCTACTGTGTTTGCCTGGATCACCAAGCAGAAATGGCGCTTTCAGGCTTTTGGCACCACTTCATTCCTTGTTGTGTTAACTGTCGGTGCGGCGACCCTGGCAATTATTCCATCAATTGTCCATAAGAAAGTGCCTGGAACGGGGCGCTACGTCGCTGTATTTGACCGTGGTGGGAGCCGTGCTGTCATCACAGTGAAACCAGACATTACGCCAGAAACCCTCGATCCGACGCTCCATCAAGCCTTGGCGGACTTAAATACTATGGGGCGCAGCGTCGATGGCCCCTTCAAAGTACAGGCAAGGACTGTCGTCCATCCAAGCGTTGGTGTGACTCGGCTGATTCAAGTGGGTTCCATCGCTGTAGACAACAAAGTTGAAAACAGCACGCCTGTAGTGACGATTGACCGAACTGCCCTTCAAGAGGCCAAAGCGATGGCCGCGCAATTCGCAGCGAAGCCACCTAGTCGTCGATAAGCGCGCCACCTTCGCTCAGTAAGCCTTCCCAGTTAGCCGTAGAATAGAGAACTGTGTTTGTTGGTCAACGCGAATGGATGGACTAGAACGCCTGACGACCCAAGGCGTGGAAGAAATTTTCCCAGGGGGCGCTGTGGCTCTCGCCGAACGCCTGAAAAGCGTCGGGGATCGGCCACTGCGCATCAAACTGGGGATCGACCCGACCCGGCCTGACTTGCATCTTGGCCATACCGTTGCCCTGCGCAAGTTGCGGCAATTTCAGGATGCTGGCCATACAGCGATCTTGTTGATTGGGGATTTCACTGCGTTGATCGGCGATCCAACCGGCAAGTCCAAAACCCGTCCACGCCTGAGTCCCGAAGAAATCGAAGAAAATGCGAAGACCTACTTAGATCAAGCGAAGTTAATTTTAGATTTTGAAACCCCCGGTCGATTGGAATTGCGCCGAAACTCCGAGTGGCTTTCAGATTTAAGTTTGCAGAACATTATCGAGCTTCTCGCATCAATGACTGTCGGCCAAATGCTTGCCAAAGAAGATTTCGGTGAGCGCTACGCAGCAAAAACACCGATTGCCCTCCACGAATTTCTCTACCCCCTCATGCAAGGCTACGATTCTGTCGCACTGCAAGCGGATGTGGAACTTGGGGGAACGGATCAACGTTTCAACCTCCTAGTTGGACGAGATATTCAGACACTTCACAAACAGACCCCGCAACTCTGCTTGATCTTGCCTCTGCTTGTCGGTCTCGATGGCTTTCAAAAAATGTCCAAGTCTCTGGATAACTATGTAGGCTTGACCATGGATCCTTTGACCATGTATTCCCGTCTCGAAAAAGTGCGCGATGACTTAATCGAACGCTACTTTTCGCTGTTGACCGATGTGGAGATCGCGACATTGCCGTCCCATGCCCGCGAACGCCAAAAACACTTGGCTCTAACAATTACTGCCCAATATCACGGGCAAGAAGCAGCCCAAAAAGCCCAGCAAGACGCCATTGCTCTAACTGCCACTTCCCGAACAAACGAAATCTCCGACCAAGTTCCTGGGTTTGCTTTTGGCCATTTGAACTTCCCCTTGCGCCTCGCTGAACTGCTGAAAGAAGCTGGCCTTTGTCCGAGCAATTCCCAAGCTCGTACTCAAATTTCAGGAGGTGGGGTACGCATCGAAGGGGAAAAGATCACTGATCCAGAATTTCTCATTCCTGATCCTGAATCTATCGAAGGCAAGATTTTGCAACTTGGCAAGAAGCAATTTCGACGGTTGATCCGGTAAATTGCATCTCTCCTATAGATAATTGCTTCTCACTCTTCAGGAAGAACGCTTAGATAGCGTTCAAACTTAGAGTGGGATTAAGCGTTAGTTTTTGGAGACTATCATGGTACAGGCAAACAGTTCTGAAAGCCGCGAAAGCGATCCGAATTTGGCTTACGCAAATTTCACAACCGACGACCAGACCGAACTTGAAAAGACAGGCAACGTCGATCAAAAGGTCGTCTACAAAGAAGTGCATCCCAAGTTCTTTCATTGGACACTTCCGAATGGCAAGAAAGTCTCGCTGCACCACGTTCACGATGCAGGGAAAATCAGCGACCTGATTCGTGCTGCCCGCTGCGATGAAAATGGCAATCGTCTCTGGTGGTAGTGTCCCGTACTTCCAGGGGAAGATGTTTGCCTTTAGATCCCCTTCTATTCTGAGAGTATGGCAACACCAAGGAGCTCACCATGGAAACCGACCAGATTAAAGACCGGATTTCCGGCGCACTGAACGAAACGAAAGACCGCGTCGATGGTGCAATCAACACGACTTCTGAAAAGCTCTTTGATGCCGCCCAAAAGATTGAAGAAGTCGGCGCAAATGGCAAGAAAGCTGTCTCCGAATACGCTGATAAAGTGAGCGATACGCTTCAAGATGGCGCAAAGTACCTTCGCGATTCCGACGTCGAT